>NZ_BAAAQA010000033.1:0-87077 GCF_039531425.1 Kocuria atrinae | reverse complement strand
GCCTGCGCAAGGTACCCGAGCGGCGTCGTCCGTGTCGATGGCAAAAGCCCAGGAAGACTGGCCATTCGGCCATGTCAGAGCGACCTACCCCGGGGTAGATTAGGACGTCAGAGGTAATCAATAAGTCACCGAGCGGACCGAAGGAGTGGATTGTGCCGATCAAGTCCTTCATGGGACTCGTGCGAGGCGAGCGCGATCACTCCCGCCCCGAATTCTTCGAGGGCGTCGCCACCCCGGCCAGGATCCTGGTGTTCGTTGCGGCCGTGGTGGCCTATTTCTCGGTGTCGGCCCTGTGTACGTGGCTGCTCCCGGACGTCATCACCCGGGATCTGCTGGGCGAGGTCATTCCGCGCATCATCGCGGTGGCTTCCGCTGCTCTCGTGTTCATGACGAGTGAGCGGCTATTGGCGCGCACCGTGGAGGCTACTGAGCATCCTGTGGGAGGGGCAGGGTCACCGTAAAGCGGCAGCGACCGTGTGTGTCCTCATCGACCGCGATGGTGCCACCGTGTGCGAGCACGATCTCGCGGCTGATGGCCAGGCCCAATCCGGATCCACCGGTGTCCCGGGCTCGTGAAGCGTCCAGGCGGACGAACCGTTCGAAGACCTTGTTCTGATCTGCGGGGGCAATCGTATCGCCGTTGTTGATCACGGTGAGCACCGCGTTCGTCTCGGTCGTGCTCAACCGCACCTCGATCAGCGACTCAGCATGGCGACCCGCGTTGGACAGCAGATTCCGCACCACGTGCTGCAGCTTGGAGGCGTCCGCGCGCAACCGTACGGGTTCGATGTAGACCGTCAGTTCCTGGTCCAGTGCGGGTCGGATCCGGGCGATCTCGTCCGACACCACCTCGTCCATGTCGGTGTCGGCAACGCGCATGTCCAGACCGGCGTCGTCCGCGCGGGCGAGGGTGAGGAGGTCCTGCACGAGCTGACCCATGCGCTGGGATTGGGAGACGAGCACCGGGGACAGTTCCTTCCACGTCTCTCCGGAGGGATCACTGCGGGCCACGTCCAGGGTGGTGGACAGCGTGGCCAACGGCGAGCGCAGCTCGTGGGACGCGTCGGCCACAAAGCGCCGTTGGGCGCGATCCGAGGCCTGCAGTCGGTCCAGCATTGCGTTCATGGTGGAGGCCAGCTGGGCGATCTCGTCGCGGGTGGGCGGAACATCCACGCGCTCGTCCAGATTGGCACCGCCAATGGTGCGCACCTGATCGGTGATGCGGCGAACCGGTCGCAGGGAACGGCCGGTAAGCCACCACATGGTCAGCGCCCCCAGGATGACGAGTAGCGGGCCTACTACCAGCACGAAAACCGCGACCACGGTGAGGGAGCTGGTTTGCAGGTTCACGGGAACGGCAACGACCAGCGTGTGCGGTTCGTTGTTGACCACTATGCCTTCGGAGACATATACAAAATCGTTGGGAATCCGCAGCGGAGCTTCGTTGTCCATGCGTGATTCGAACGTGTCACCCGGGGTGAGTGCCGGTGAGTCCAAATCAATGTCCCCGGCCATTGCCGGTGAGGAGGCCACCACCTCGCCCTCTTGATCGGTGAGTTGAACCAGAACACCCGGCTGACCCACCGCCCGGAGCAGCTCTGCGGGGTCCGCCTGGGACCACACATAGATCACCCGGTTCTCGGGTGTCTGTTGGCCGTCCACCAGTCGCGAGAGAACTTGCTGCTGACTGGTGACCGCTTGATCGTGGGCGGTGGAGACAATGTTGCGTTTGAGTACTTCCAGCAACAGCAAACCGGCCAGTAGCAGCACCACGATCATGAGCAGTGCCGCGGCAGCGGTGGTTTTCCGCCGCACGCCCCACCGTCTGCGAACGCCCATCACGCTCATGCGGCAGGGGTATCCGCAACCAGTCGATAGCCCATACCGCGCACCGTCTGCAATGTGTTGAGGCCAAAGGGCACGTCAATCTTCTTGCGCAGATATCCCACGTAGACCTCCACGATGTTCTCGGATCCCTCGAAGGCGGCATCCCACGCGTTGTCCATGATCTGCAGTTTGGACACCACGGTGTCCGCGTTCTGCATGAGGTATTGCAGGATCACGTACTCCTTGGCGGTCAATTCGATCACCGTGTCCCCGCGGGTGACCTTGTGCCGGGCCGGGTCCATTTCCAGGGTGCCCACGGTGATGTTGACCGGCCGCTCGGGGGCGCCGCGGCGCATGAGCGCCCGCAACCGGGCCACCAGGACCATGAAGCTGAAGGGCTTGGTCAGGTAGTCGTCGGCGCCCAGGTCGAAGGCGTCCGCCTCGTCGTACTCGCCGTCCTTGGCCGTCAGCATCAGTACGGGAGTCCAGTTCTTGGCCGCGCGGATCTCCTTGAGGATCGTGTACCCGTTCTTGCCGGGCAGCATGAGGTCCAGCACGATCACGTCGTACGGGTTCTCCTGGGCCAGCCACGCGCCGGTAATGCCGTCGTTGGCCACGTCCACCACGAATCCCTCGTTGGTGAGGCCACGGCGCAGCGACTCCGAGAGGTCCACCTCGTCATCGACGATCAGCAATCGCATATCAATTCCTTCGTCAGTTCATATCCGTGCCGCTTGGCCACCACGGTACGCCGGTCAGTCCGTTGACGGAGCGGCGGGTGCCGGCCCGGTGCTGGTTCGTTGCCCATTCGACCGGGCGCGGTAGCGCATGTCCACCACGGCCACGATCAGCGCCGCGATGACCGCCAGCGCCGTGGCGGCGAAGCCCGCGGTGATGGCCTGTCCCCAGTCCGTGTGGGCCAACACGCTGAACGCGACCGCGGTGATCATGGCGATACCCATCGAGGTACCGATGCGCTGGCCCGTCTGCATAATGCCCCCGGAACTCCCGGCGTATTCCATGGGCACCTCCGCCAGTGTGAGGGTTTGGTTGGGGCTGACCACAGCGCCCTGCCCCAGACCCACGAACGCCAGGGTGGCCAACAGCCACCATTCGCTGACCAACCCGTGTTCGCGCAGCTGGATGACCAGGACACTGAGTGAAAGACCTACCAGCACGCTGGCCATACCGGCGACCACGACCTTGCGCCCCAGGCGCAGCACATGCCGACCGGCCCAGTTGGAGGCCACGGCACTGGCCACCGCATTGGGTAGTCCGATCATCCCGCTCGCCAAGGCGGTGTGACCCAGCCCCTCCTGCATGTACTGGGCCACGAGCACCCAGATGCTGGTGATGCCCAAGAAGTACAGACCGATCAGGACCGACCCGTGCAGGAAGCTACGCACGCGGAAGATCGATAGATCCACCATGGGACTGTGCCCGCTCTGCTTGTGCTTCTTCTCCCACACTGCCCAGCCACCCAGCAGGACGAGACCCACGGGCAACAGGGCCCACACCCACGCGGAGGCTGCCGCGCGGGCCTCCATGAACGGCAACAGCAACGCCAAGATGGCCAGTCCCAGGATTACGGCGCCCACGGGGTCCAGCTCCCGCAGTGTCCTCCCCAGACTCTGCCCGCGCGTGCGCTGGAACAAGGGCTTGGGGAACCACATGAACGCCAGGATCAGGGCCAGAATGCCCACGGGAACGTTGACCAGGAAGATCCAGCGCCACCCCTCGCTCACACCACCGATCTGGATGAGCAGGCCACCCAACAGCGGCCCCACGCCCACGGAGATTCCCACCATGCTGCCGAACATCCCGTAGGCCTTACCGCGTTCGGCTCCGCGGAAGTACTGCTGGATCATGCCGATGCCCTGCGGGTTGAGCAACCCGGACCCCAGGCCCTGCACGAAGCGCGCCACCGTAAGGGTGGTGGCATCACTGGCCAATCCCGCCGCCACGGACGCCACGGTGAACACCGCCACGCCCGCGATGAACATGAACCCTCGCCCAAAGATGTCTCCGGCACGCCCGGCCGCCACGAGCACCACGCCAAAGGTCAATGCGTAGCCGGAGAGAACCCACTGCAATTGGGACTGACTCGCGCCCAAGCCTTCCTGAATGGAGGGCAGGCCCACGTTGAGGATGCTCACGCCCACCAAAGACATGAAGATTGCCACGAGCAGGACGGCCAGGATGCGCCAGCGGCGCGGGTCCGGCTGGTCGGTGCCCCGAGCTGCGCGGTCCTCAGATGCTTGGCCGGCGGTACCAGCAGAGCCGGAAGCCGAGGCGGAAGCAGCCCCGTCGCGCGAGGAGGAAGCTGAAGCGTGGTTGTCGTGGGCGGGTGTATCAGAGGAGGAGTGGCGGCCCATGGTGTGGTCGAAAGTCTTTCTGTCGTGGCCGGCGGGTGAACTGTGTTTCCCAAACCTTGTTCACCGCAGAAGAAGCGTGTCGGCACCATGCGCCGGCGACTCCGGGACTTCACGCCCGGCCGGGGAAAGTCGCGCGCGGGCCTGTGTCCGACACGACGCCCGGCACGGCGGCTTTCTCCCAGGAAACAGCAACGCACGGAGCTGAGAGTTCATTCCACTCGGCTCCGCGCCACGCTTTAATTCTTCTGCGGCCGCACGAATGGGAAGGACAGGACGTCGCGGATGGTGGTGTCCGTCATGAGCATGACGAGTCGGTCCAGACCGATACCGAGACCACCGGCCGGCGGCATGCCGGTCTCCAGTGCGTAGAGGAAGTCCTCGTCCACCTCCATGGCCTCAACATCCCCGGCGGCAGCCTTGAGGGACTGTTCGGTCAGACGATCGCGCTGTTCTACGGGATCGGTCATCTCCGAGTACGCGGTGCCCAGCTCCATGCCGTTGGCCACCAGGTCCCAGCGTTCCACGAGCCCTTCCTCCGTTCGGTGGGGCGCGGTCAGCGGCGAGGTCTCCAGGGGGAAATCCCAGTAGAACGTGGGCTCGATGGTCTGCGGCTCCACCAGCTCCCCGTACAGCTCCTCCAGCACCGCACCGGGCCCCATGCCGGGGCCGATCTCCACATCGTGCTCGGCGGCGATGCTCAGCAAGGTCTCGAAATTCGTGTGGATACTCACGTCCCGCCCCACCACTCGGCTGACGGCCTCGGTCACGGTCACCACCGGCCACGGACCGGACACATCCGTCAGCACCGGTGCCGCATGAGGGTCGCGGACATCCCTGAGCGGAAGGACCGCGGATCCGTGCAACGCCACGGCCACCTGCTTGATGAGCCCCTCCGTGAGCTACCGCATGACCGTGTAGTCCGAGTAGGGCAGGTAGGCCTCGAGCGAGGTGAACTCCGGGTTGTGCGTGGCATCCGCGCCCTCATTGCGAAAATTGCGGGAGATCTCGAAGATCGGCCCGGACCCCGCGACCAATAGCCGCTTCAAATACAGCTCGGGCGCGATCCGCAGCGACAGATCCATCCCGTACGCGTTGATGAACGTCTTGAACGGCCTGGCGGACGCCCCTCCGTGCACCGTATTGAGCACCGGAGTCTCGACCTCGCGGAATCCCTGGCCGGTGAGAAAGCCCCGCACCGTTTCCAGGGTCAGCGAGCGCTGTTTCAGCAGTTCCAGCTTTCCGGGATGCACCAGCAGATCGGTCGAGCGCTTACGCAGCCGCGCCTCCGGGTCCTCGAAACTGTTCCACGGAATCGGTTGCAACGCCTTGGACGCCATGGTCAGCTGCCGCGCGATCACGGATTCGGTGCCGTTGCGCGACGCTCCCCAGTGACCGTCCACGACCACCAGGTCACCGGAGTCCAAGTTCGCGCCCAGCACGTCCCACGTTTCGTCCATGCGCTCGCGGTCCAGCAGCACCTGCACGGTCCGGCCCGCGTCCGTGAGGTCCATGAACAGCACACCACCGTGGTCACGAAGCCTGCGGATCCGCCCGCTCACACGAACGGACGACGACGCCGCTCCGCCCGCCTCCCGCTCAGCCACCAGTTGGGCCACGGACCCCGCAGGTGTCAGCCCGACCGGATACGGGGCGATCCCCGCTTCGGCAAGCGCTCGGGCATGACGCAAGCGGTGGCGTGTTTGCTGCGAGCGCCGCGGAGCGAGCTCACGCGTGAGCTGCGGTTCGTGACCGAGCGCGGCAATGGCGGCCAGAGCGGCGTCGTCAAGGTGACGATCGGGTGCGCGACGCACGAAAGGTGAGGGCAGGAACCCTTCGACCTGCGCGGTGGTCGAAGCCATGCGCGGGAGAGAGAGCGCACTGTCGAAGCACGCGTAGCGCGGGGACCACTCGGGGAGGTACTTGGCGTTGGAGCGGTAGAGGCTCTCGAGCTGGAAGAACCGATCCAAGAACCCCAGCACTGATGAGTTGAAGCGTGTGATGACCCCGGCACCGAGCTCTTCGGCATCTGCGAAAACACCGCGGAGCATTGCAAAGTTCAGGGACACCTCGCGAATTCCATGGGCGGCCCCGTAGGACATGAGTTCGGACACCATCAGCTCCGTGGTGCCGTTGGGGGCATCCGGGGAGCGACGCATCACGTCCAAGGACAGACCGCGCCG
The DNA here is from genome assembly GCF_039531425.1 of Kocuria atrinae. Taxonomy (NCBI): domain Bacteria; kingdom Bacillati; phylum Actinomycetota; class Actinomycetes; order Micrococcales; family Micrococcaceae; genus Kocuria; species Kocuria atrinae. The sequence continues at coordinate 80,695 of NZ_BAAAQA010000033.1, read as the reverse complement.
CCCCCATGGCACGAAGGACAACATTCCCTTGACCTGACCGTGTTCGTCACGGGCCACCACCGCGGTGCATCCCCCGTCAGCGGGATCGCCCCAGCGATTCAAAGCCATGGAGAAGCCTCGGTCCGGCTCGTCCCCGCGCCACTGATCAGCGAGTACGCCCAATTCTGCGAGGGCTTCCGCGGACAGCGCGTCGTGACGGACGACCTCCACTTCCAGACCTCTCTGCCGTGCATGGCGAACCGCGCGGCGCACGTTGGTCATGGATGAATTGGCCAGTGAGAAACGGTCCGGGTGAAGGATGGCCTCGTCCCCCATCACCAGAACACCCAACCCGGCGGCCGCGAACGTGCGGGCGCCTTCAGCGGAGGCGGAGGTCACCGCCGGAGTCCAGCCGTAGTAACGGGCCCGACTCAGCCAGGTTTTGACCGCCACGGGCCAACTTGCTCGGTCCCCCACGGGATCGCCGGAGGCAAGACACACCTGACCCACCACCCGGTAGGTGATGGCCGCGCGACCATCCGGGGAGAACACCGCGTTCTTGTCGCGCCGGGTGGCGAAGTATTCCAGCGAATCCTGGCCCCCGTACTGGGCGAGCAGGGTGCGCAACGCGACTTCCTGGTCCGGTGACCACGTGGTCTCTTTGGAACTGGACCGCAAGAACATGAACACCGCCGTTACCACGGTGAGCGCGAGCAGCACCGACACCAGTCCGGGCAGCCATTCAGGCACCTGGTATCTGAATTGCGGGTTGGGTGTGTAGATCCCCAGACCCCGATTAATTGCATCCAGCAACACCCGGCCGTCATCACTGGCCGACTCCGTGGCAATCAGCAGGATCACGTGGGTCAATACGACCGTGATCAGAGCGCCCACCGAGAGCGTGATGATCGCCGAAACTGTACTCCTGGCCCTGGTGCGGCCGGGGAAGGCCGATCGCATCCACCAGGCCAACATCAACACGACCACGCCCACCACGAGCGCGGTCACGTCCACCGCGAAGAAGGCCATTGCGGTGCGGTCCGACAAGGCCTCCTCAGGTCCGATCGCAACTGTCGCCCATAGGTTCAGCGCGGATCCGAGGACCCCCAAGATCTGCAGTACCGCGACCATGGTCAGCGCAATCCGCTTCCGACGGATTAAGGCCCCGGTGACCAAAGCCAACAGTGCAACCGAGGCCAACGACGGCGAGACAGGCAGGTTCAGCGCCCCGAGCACCATGTACGGCACCGGGGAAATGACGGCCATCCATTGCATGACAGTGAGGATGAGCCCCAGCAGTGTGGCTATGGCGAACACCCACGTGAGGATGCGCGCGCCCCGTTCTTGAGCCGGAGTGGGCAGCAGAAAGTCACGGTGTCCGGAATCCCCCGTTAGCTGGGCGCCAGCTGTCAACTTCCTGCCGTTTGACTTTTTGGTCATTCAATCGACTCTCTTCGAATTACTATGTGTGCATCGGCGACACTCTATTTGTATTTCTTGTGGGCATCGGGCGACATCCGACCACGGTATGAAATATCCAAGAGAAGAGTCACGATATGAGTTTTTTGAATTAACAGGCTGGCCAGTTTTCATGATCGCCGTCACATTAGCGGCGGTTGTACTTTTCGTGGCCGTGTTTCTCGTACCGCGGTATCGGAAACCCGGCGCGTCCAGATACATCATCCAGTTCACGTCGATCCTGCTGGTCACGGTTCTGACCCTGTTGGTTATCTTCCTCAAGCTCAACAACGACAACCAGTGGTACGGCAACTGGGGTGACCTGGTCACCGGAGGGGATGGCGGGTCGGTCGCCACCCAAACCGCCGGCCTCGCCGTTCCATCCGACGCGGCTGCGGCCGAGCTACCCCACGCGCCGTTCACCAGCACCCAACTGGACCCGCGGGGCAGCAGGGGTATCGGCGCTCAGATGGATCCCACCGCAACCGGCGGGCAATGGGCGCATTTTGAGCTGAAGGGCAAGGAATCACACGTCACACAGCAAGTTACTGTGTGGTTACCCCCGTCGTACTTCACCGAGAAAGATCGTGCATTTCCTGTAATCACGGCCTTCACAGGATTTCCAGGGAGCGTGAACACGTACAGCAAATCCATGAATTTCGATCAACATATTAAAGCTGCGGTGCGTGACTCTGCCGTGCGAGAGCCCATTGTGGTGATCCCTGATGTCTTTCCCGGTAATCACGACACCGAATGTGTGGACGGCAATCACGGGAAGTACGAGACGTTCGTCAGCCGGGACGTCGTCTCGTGGGTCCGCGAGAACCTACGGGTTTCCCAGGACCCGCAGGCGTGGTCGACCTTCGGTTACAGCGCGGGTGGCTGGTGCTCGTCCATGTTCACCGTGCGCCATCCGGACATCTGGGGAAACAGCATTAACTTGGCCGGCTATTTCGCTCCGGATTACAGTAAAGGTCAAGAATGGGTGACCGCAGACCCCGCAGGGTATGACCTGGGCAAAGTAGTCGAAAAGAATAATCCCGATGTAAACATCTGGTTCTTCACCGGTGGTGAAGATACCCCGGCTATCAAAGCGGTAGAGAAATTCAAGGAAACGGTGAAAGATCCCACGGGACTGGTTGTTAATACGTCCCAGACCGGGGGCCACAGAGTTCCCCTGTGGACGGCACAGATCGAGCCTTCTCTTCAATGGCTCGGCCAGGTGTCACCGTATTTCGCGGCTCCGCACTCGTAGACCGGCCAGGCGCAGCACGTGCCCTCGAGCCTCCGCCCACGCCGGGTGCTCGAGCACGGTCCACGCATTGTGGTCCGCGTCGTCCACCACAGTGAGCTCTGCAGGGTCCCCCTGGTCCTTGGCGGCCGCAACGTAGTCCTCGGCCTGGTGCGCGGGTATGAGTTCGTCCTCACCACCCGAACATGCGATCACGGGAACACCGATGGGCAACAGCTCGCGGGGGGAGGCTTCCTCGTACCTTTCTGGTTCCTCGTCCGGGGCACCACCCATGAGAGTTCCCACTCGGTCATTCGCATCCTCGCGGAATGCACTGTCCAGGTCGTACACCCCCGCCATGGACACGCACCCCACCGGCTCCACAATGGGCTCCGCACCGACCTGGCCCTTCTCGAGTTGCGATCGCGACGCCGCCCACGTGGCCAAGTGTCCGCCGGCGCTGTGCCCGAGCAGCACGACCCGCTCTCCGTCGAGCTCGACCGGCGAGTGCTCCGTGAGGCGAGGGACGAAATCAACTCCCGCGGCGACGTCGTGCCCGGCCGCCGGCCAGCCCGCGCGTGCGGGGCCGCGATCTCTCTGGTCGGGATGAATGGTGCCGCGGTAGGCGATGGACCACACGGCAATCCCATAGGAGACGAGATCCGTACCGATGTCCGTCATGTACGACATGTCCGAGGCGTCTTCCCAGCTGCCGCCGTGGATCATCACCACCACGGGAACCTTCTCGCGGGCCGGCTCACCGTTGTCCTCAACCGGGACCGCAAGCATCCCGTACTGAGTACTCTCATCCGAACCGTAGGCAATGCGTTGCAGTTCGGACACCCCGTACGGGCCGGTGGTCTTGAATTCGGTGGTCACGCCGAGCTTTTCCGCAGCCCCGCAGCCTGCCAACACCGCGCCCGCGCCCAGAACGGTCATACCCAGGGCACCACGAAACAAGGAACGCCTGTCGATGCCGGTGCGGTTGTCGGTCACATCATCCCCCGAATCTCATTGACCTCACTCCACGGTACAGATCCCCGGCCGCGGCGTCCGTACGCGGTTATGGGGTGGGTGCGTACGTTGCGTGTTCGGTGCTCGAGTGCGGTGCGTCCAGGTCGTCACCGATCTCGATACGACGCCGCGCCAAGCCTTTCTGCCGCTTGGCCCCGTAAAGCGCAAGCAGACCACCCACGATCACCAGGGCGCAGGCCACGAGTGCCGGCGAGCGGTAACCGAAGCCCGCGGAAATCACCGCGCCACCCAGCACGGCACCAATCGAGTTGGCCACGTTGAAGGCCGAGTGGTTCAACGAGGCACCCAACAAACGCGCGTCCCCGGCGGCATCAATGAGCCAGCTCTGGATGGACGGCATGACGAACGAGTTGGCCAGACCCATGGCCAGCCCGGCCACAAAGATCCCCACGGGGTTACCGACGAGAGCCCACACGGCCAGCATGACGAGTGCGAGCACCGGGAAACCGACCATCATGGATTGCTTGGGGTAGCGGTCCGCGCTGATGCCACCGGCAATGTTGCCCACCGTCATACCGATGCCCACGGTTGCCAGCAACCACGGAACGGCACCACCGGGCAGGTGCGCGAGTTCGCGGCTCATCTGGGTGAGGTAGCTGAAGATCGCGAAGAAGCCGCCGAAGCCAATGGCGGCAACACCCATGACGATCCACACCTGCCCGTAGCGCAGCGCAGCCATTTCCCCCCTGCGGCTGGAACCAACAATGGGGCGCTGAGAGGGAACCGTGAACCACAGGGCCGCCAAAGTCACCAGGAACACCACGGCCACGGCAACATATGCCGCACGCCAGCCGAAGGCCTGACCCAGCGCCGTCATGGTGGGAACACCCACCACGTTGGCCACGGTCAATCCGGACAACGCCAAGGCAACTCCCTTGGCCTGATTACCCGGGCCCATCACGTCCGCGGCGACCAGCGACGCCAGACCGAAGTACGCACCGTGCGGCAGGCCCGCCAGGAATCGCATGACCATCAGCGTTTCGAATTCGGGAGCCACTGCGGAGGCCACGTTACCCACCAGCAGCGCGACCGCCATGACCAGAAGCATGGTGGTCCGAGACGCGCGAGCCACCAGGACGGAAATCAGAGGTGCGCCCACCACGACACCCAGCGCGTAGGCGCTGATCAACCAGCCAGCCTGAGCAATGCCCTGCTCGGGAGAGGCCGTGTACGTCTCTCCCAGCATGTCCTGTGCGATCTGCGGCAGCAGCCCCATGGAGACGAACTCCGTGCACCCGATGCCGAATCCACCCAGGGCAAGTGCGAACAGGGCGAACCTGCGGCGGGCGGGAGTCATTTGGGGCATGCGGGAAGAACCTTTCGAGGGCCGGATTTTGCGCGCGGAGTAGTGCGGCGCGTCTACCAGGGTGCCGGTTTTTATTCGCCCCGTGAACTACTTGTGGCGAGATTCACCAGAACTTGTCATTCTCCCCAGCCCGTGTACGAAAGTTATCCACAGGTGTGGAGAACATTGTGCATATCCCGAACAACATGTACTCCACAGGGTCCCTGCGCCCCGCGATGCCGGTATCCACAGGGTTGTTCACAGCTGTGGAATTACACGTTTGTAAGTTGTTAACAGGTGTGGACAACCCCTGTGGACAACTCGGTTCAGCCGCGATTGCGCAGTCCCGGCAGCATGGCCAAGGACACAAGACCGCCCACGATCAGACCGCCCACGTGTGCTTGCCAGGCAATGCCGCCCACCAGGAAGCCGAACGCCAGGTTGATCACGATGAGCACCACGATGGGCGTGATGCTGCGCTTGAAGTGACGCATGAAGATGAACAGGGCACCGAACAGTCCGAAGACGCCGCCGGAGGCTCCGATCACCAACACGTTGGGCTGTCCCAGCAGCAGCACGCCCAGGGAACCACCGAGCACGGACAGGATGAACAGGACGAGCATCCGCCAGGATCCGAGCAGGGGCTCAAGCATCCGGCCGAACAGGTAGAGCGTGTACATGTTCAGCAACAAGTGGATGGGCGAGGGCATGGAGTGCACGAACCCGGAGGTGAGCATGCGCCATGGCTCGGATGTGGTGAGCACCGGTGCATAACCCAGGATGGATGCCAGGTTGTAGGGGGTGATGGCGTAGACCAGCCACTGCAGACCCCACACGGCCACGCACACGCCGATGATGGTCCAGGAAACGGGCATGCCGCCCCCGCGGCGTCGGCGTTGCATCCCGGGGCCACCATGCCGCTGCGGCGGCTGTGGGCCGCGGGTCGGATCGTGCGGGCCGCCCTGGTGGGGCCCGCCGGCGCCCCCGTTGGAGCCTGAGATGTACTGACCGTACTGCGGGGCAGGAACGGGCCGGCCGCCCCACGGACCTGGCCCGTCGTTCGGGTTCTCTCGAGGATTCTCGTTCATGTCTGCTCCCGCATATTCACTGGTCATAGATACAACAAAGCCCACCCGGTCAACGGGTGGGCCTTGTCTACGAAAAAACTATCGAGGTCAGAGCTGCTCGATGTCGATGGAGGTGATTACTGCATCCTCCACGGGGCGGTCCTGGCCACCGGTGCGAACGTTGTTGAGCTCGTCCACGACCTTCTTGGAATCCTCATCGGCAACCTCACCGAAGATGGTGTGCTTGCCCTGCAGCCACGTGGTGGGTGCGGTGGTGATGAAGAACTGGGAACCGTTGGTGCCGCGGCCGTTACGCAGACCCGCGTTGGCCATAGCCAACATGTAGGGAGCGTTGAAGTTGAGTTCCGGGTGGATCTCGTCGTCAAAGTTGTAACCGGGGCCGCCGATACCCTGACCCAGCGGGTCACCGCCCTGGATCATGAAGTCCTTGATGATGCGGTGGAACACGACGTCCTTGTACAGGGGACCGTCCTGCTTCTCGCCGGTGCGGGGATCGGCCCATTCCTGGGTTCCGTCCGACAAACCAACGAAATTCTTCACGGTCTTGGGTGCGTGGTTACCGAAGAGTTCCACCACAATGTCGCCGTAGTTGGTGTGGATGGTCGCCTTGTGTGTTGCAATAGCAGTCATATTGTCATTGTGGCACGCTCCCGCGGGGGCGTCAGGGGCGCGGGGAGGCGTTCAGCGCACAGTGAAAAGCCCGTGAATCCGCTGATTGGGCCCTCCTGAGCTACTAATAAGCCCGTATGCTGATTGTGGAGCTTTTTAATGTCACTACTTCAGGAGGGACACGTTATGAGCTTGTTCAAGAGCAAGAGCCAAAAGAAGGCCAAGCTGGCGCAGAAGGGTGCCGAAGCAAAGGTCGTGGACGCCGGCGCATGGCTGTCCAACGAGATCGGTCACTTGGGCACCAAGCTGCAGCAGGGTGTCGAGACGGGCGCTTCCGCCCTGGCCACCGGTGTTCAGTCCTCCGGCCCGTACGTCCAGGAGGGCCTGGGTAAGGCTTCCGAGCTGGGCGGCACCGTGAAGGCTCGCAGCGAGAAGGCTGCCGCCGCAGGCGCAGCCGCTGCTGCACCGTTGGCAGCCAAGGCCGCCAAGAACACCGCCAAGGGCCGAGCTGCTGCCCAGGGCAAGTACGACGGCGCCGTGGCCGCTCTCGCAGCAAAGGTTGCGGATGCAGACACCTCGGATCAGTTCGACGCTCTGGTCACCAAGCTCACCGGTGACAAGAAGACCGTCAAGCGTATCCAGAAGGCTGCTCGCAACTCCGCCAAGGAGTACGCCAAGAAGCAGAAGAAGGCACAGGGTGGCAACAAGGGCCTGCTGGTCCTCGGCCTGATCGCTGCCGGTGCAGTGGCAGGCGTTGCCGCATGGCGCGCTTCCCGTCCGGTTCAGGATCCCTGGAAGACCCCGGCCACCACGTCTCCGCGCGTGTCCGCTTCCCCGGTCAACAACTCCACCACCGTGGCCGCCGGCCAGGGTGCCAAGGTTGACGACGTCAAGGATCCCACCTCGTCCGTGAACGAGCAGGGCACCTCCGCCCAGGCTGCGCACCGTGCATCCGACGGCGCCAAGTCCGTGGCAGAGGACGCCAAGCAGACCGTCAACGAGGTCAAGGAACAGATCAAGGGTTCCAAGCCCGAAGACAACAAGTGATCTGAGCCGGCTTCGCGCTAGCTAGAAACGCACCGACGCCGCCGGGCCCCGAGAAGGGGCGCCGGCGGCGTCGTCGTTTAAGGGCCTGGGATTTATCTCGAGCCCGAACTCGGGCCTTAGGTGAGAACCCCGGAGACGGTGTCCCACACCTGGTAGATGCCCAGAACGCCGAACAGTACCGCGCAGATCACGAGCACCGAGTTGGTGAACATGCCGTTACGCCAGTTCTTGGGCGTGCGTGAGGTGTTGAGCAGGCCCAGCAGGGTCACGGCCAGGAACGGCATGAACAGTGCGCCCAGCACGCCGTACAGCAGGATCAGGAACACTGGGCGGTCCAGCAGCAGCAACAGCATGGGCGGGAACGTGAGCCACAGCAGGTAGAACTTGAAGTACTTTCCGCCGTTGCGGGTGTCCGGGTGGTCCTTGGGGCGGTTACGGATATTGCCCCAGTAATCGGCGAACATGAGCGAGACACCGGACCACACGCCCACCACGGACGAGAAGGACGCCGCCCAGAAGCCGACCAAGAAGATCACGCCGATCACATCGCCGTAGCGTTCGCGCAGCACGGCATCGAGGTCGAGCAGACCGCGGTCGCCGGCGCTGATGGCGTAGCCGGCGGAGTAGAGAACCTCAGCGCCCACGACCAGCATGGCCAGGACAAAGATGCCGGTAATGGTATATGCGACCGCGTTGTCCAGCTGCATGACGCGCATCCAGCGCGGCTGATGCCAGCCCTTCTCGCGCAGCCAGTAGCCGTAGGCCGCCAACGTAATCGTGCCGCCCACGCCTCCGGCCAGCGCAAGCGTGTAGACCACGCCGCCCTGCGGGATCACCGGAATCAAACCCTTGAGCATTTCCGGGATGTTGGGCAGCGTGATGATCGCCAGACCCACCATGACCAGGAACATGATGCCCACCATGGCCGCGGTGACCTTCTCGACCGCCGCGTAACGCCCCATCCACACAATGCCAAAGCCGATCAGACCCATCATGATGGCCCAGGCCCACAGTGGCAGGAATGGGAACAGGGCGGCCAGCGGGAGCGCGGACGAGGACATGGCGGTCGCGCCGTACACGAAGCCCCAAATGAGGATGTACGGACCGAAGTACCACGACGTCCAGCGGCCCAGTGAGCGCCAGCCCTCGAAAATCGTGCGGCCACTGGACAGCGAGTATCGGCCCGCGCCCTCCACCAGAACGATCTTCATGATGGTGCCCACGATGACCGCCCACAGCAGCGTGTAGCCGTAGCGCGAACCAGCGGTCAGGGTCGCGACCATGTCCGCGGCACCCACACCGGTGGCAGCGACCACCAGGCCGGGGCCGACGATCCGCCACTTCTTGACCCGTTCCAGCTGCTCATTCGGATTTACCGACGGGTCCGGCAGAAAAGGTGTTTTATCGCGCATTCGGCTACTCCACTGACTTGGCAATCATGAGGGGGGTCACAGCAATTGTTCGTCAGTATTTCACGCGTTAACTGTTGGGAGGGATTGACACACAACTGTGGCAGACAGGTTGTTCAATGTTTCGCCCGCCCACACCGCCCAGTTGCCTTCCTGGGCCACGGCATACCGATCAGCGGGCACACCGGCGATCAACCCGCATCATCAGCACACAAAAAACCTCCGGGTTCCTGTCGCGACAGGAACCCGGAGGTTTTGACTGTGGAGCCTAGGAGATTCGAACTCCTGACATCCGCCTTGCAAAGGCGGCGCTCTACCAACTGAGCTAAGGCCCCTTATTCAATTGCGGCTCACCTGCCGGTGGGCCAGATCCCTGACTGTGTCAGTCGACGGGATCCACAGCTGAGTCCCATGCTTCGCGTTTGGCTTCCGCCTCACGCCAAGCTTTGAAAGCTGCGACGGACAGGCCAGCGAGTGCAGCCAATGCTGCGATTCGTGCCTTCATCGCTACCTCCACACGATTTTACTCGTGAACTCAGTGAGTGGGCGTACCAGGAATTGAACCTGGGACCTCTTCGTTATCAGCGAAGCGCTCTAACCGTCTGAGCTATACGCCCGTAGCACGGTCGACCAACAAGCTAACTTCTTGGTTGACCGAGCTGAAACTTTACCGGAGGTTTTCCCCGGCGCCAAATCGTGGACCGATCAGTCGTCGGTCAGGGTCACCCCGATACCGCCGATCAGTGCGGCCGCGATGTTGTACAACAGCGCGCCCAGCACGGACAGTGCGGTCAGCAGAATCACGTTGACCACGGAGATGATCGTTGCGAACAGCGCCACGTTACCCAAGGACAGGAATTCCTTGACGTCCGTACCGCCGGCGTTGCCGCCGAGCATCGACAGCATCTCGTTGATGCCGTCGAACAGTCCGGTGAGGTTCAGCACGAGCCACAGCACCAGCGATGCCACGACCGTGATGATGCCCAGCGCAACGGAGAGCAAGAAAGCCAGCTTGAGCACCGACCAGGTGTCGACCTTGGACACCACGAGCCGCGCGCGGCGCACCTTGGCGCGAGGCGCTGGACGAACCAGACCCTTGTTGCCCTGCTGGTTCTGCGGCTTCTTAGCAGCGGGCGTAGCCTGCTTCTTCTCTGCGGTTTTGGTTCCGCCCTTGGCGGGACTCACCGAAGAGTTCTTCGCGGGCTTGGCGCCCTTTGAGGCTGAGCTTGCGCTCATGCTTCACCTCCGTTGTCGTTGTTTTCCAACGCTACTGCATCGTCCGAGGTTGCCTCGACATCAATGCCCTGGTCCGCGGCATCTTCCTGAGCTTCTTCGGGGACGACGTCGCCGCCCTCCTCGACCTCGGAATCAACCTTTTTCTCGATCTCGCGTTCGGCGTTGTGAGCAACACCCACGATGTGATCGGAGGGGCCCGGCTTGGCGAAGATCACGCCCATGGTGTCGCGACCGCGAGCGGGTACTTCGGCCACGTTGGAACGGACCACCTTGCCCGCGGACATGACCACGAGGACCTCGTCCACTTCGCCCACGATCAGGCCACCGACCAATCCGCCGCGATCATCGGCGAGCTTGGCCACCTTGATGCCCAGACCGCCACGACCCTGCACACGGTATTCGATGACCGCGGTGCGCTTGGCGTAGCCGCCCTCGGTCACCACGAAAACGTAGGCGTCATCGGTGACCACGTTGGCGGACAGGAGTTCGTCACCGTCGCGGAACTTCATGCCGGTCACGCCGGACGTCGCCCGGCCCATGGGACGCAGCGCGGCGTCGTCGGCGGTGAACCGCAACGACTGGCCGAGGTGCGAAATCATCATGATGTCGTCTTCGGGAGTGGCGAGCATGGCCGAGACCAGCTCGTCGTCATCACGCAGGTTGATGGCGATCACGCCGGCGGTGCGGTTGGTGTCGTAGTCGGACAGGCGCGATTTCTTGACCAGGCCGCGGCGGGTAGCCAGCACCAGGTACGGAGCATCCTGATACGTGCGCAACTGCATGACCTGGGCGATCCGCTCGTCCGGCTGGAACTCCAGCAGGTTGGCCACGTGCTGCCCCTTGGCGTCGCGGCCGGCCTCGACCAGCTCGTACGCCTTGGCGCGGTACACGCGACCGAACGTGGTGAAGAACAGGATCCAGTTGTGCGTGGTGGTGACAAAGAAGTGCTCCACCACGTCACCGCCGCGCAGCTGGGCGCCCTTGATGCCGCGGCCACCACGGTGCTGCGAGCGGTACTCGTCCGAGCGCGTGCGCTTGACGTATCCGTCGCGGGTGATGGTGACGACCACTTCCTCTTCGGGAATGAGGTCTTCCATGGACATGTCGCCGTCGTAGCCGAACAGGATCTCGCTGCGGCGATCGTCACCGTAGTGGTTGACGATGTCCGCGAGTTCTTCGGAGATGATCTCACGCTGGCGGTCCTCGGAGGCGATGATCGCCTGGTACTCGGCAATCAAACGCTCGAGCTCCGCGTGGCGGTCCTGGATCTTCTGACGTTCCAGGGCTGCCAAGCGGCGCAGCTGCATGTTGAGGATCGCCTGGGCCTGGGCCTCGTCGATGTCGAGCAGCTCCATGAGCCCGTTACGAGCTTCCTCCACGGTGGGAGAACGGCGGATCAAGGCGATGACCTCATCCAGTGCGTCGAGCGCCTTGAGGAGGCCGCGCAGAATGTGTGCTTCTTCCTCGGCCTGCTTGAGGCGGTACCGGGTGCGACGCACGATGACTTCCATCTGGTGCGTGACCCAGTGATGCACGAACGCATCCAGGGACAGGGTACGCGGCACACCGTCCACGAGCGCCAGCATGTTCGCGGAGAAGTTCTCCTGCAGCTGGGTGTGCTTGTAGAGGTTGTTCAGGACCACCTTGGGAACGGCATCGCGCTTGAGCACGATCACCAAACGCTGACCGGTACGACCGGAGGTTTCGTCACGCATGTCCGCGATGCCTTGCACGCGGCCATCCTTGACGAGATCGGCGATCTTCACGGCAAGGTTGTCCGGGTTCACCTGGTACGGCAGCTCGGTGACCACCAGGCACGTGCGACCGTGGATCTCCTCCACGTTGACCACAGCCCGCATGGTGATGGAACCGCGACCGGTGCGGTAGGCATCCTCGATGCCCTTGTGCCCCAGGATCTGGGCACCCGTGGGGAAGTCCGGACCCTTGACGCGCTTGATGAGTTCTTCGAGCAGGGTCTCGCGATCCACCGTGGGGTTCTGCAGGTACCACTGCACACCGTCCGCCACTTCCCGCAGGTTGTGCGGCGGAATGTTGGTGGCCATACCCACGGCAATGCCGGAGGAACCGTTGACCAGCAGGTTGGGGAAGCGTGCCGGTAGAACGGTGGGTTCTTGCTGCTTGCCGTCGTAGTTGTCCTGGAAGTCCACGGTGTCCTCGTGGATGTCCCGGACCATCTCCATGGCCAGCGGTGCCATCTTGGTCTCGGTGTAACGCGGTGCCGCAGCGCCGTCGTTACCGGGCGAACCGAAGTTGCCCTGGCCGAGCGCGAGCGGGTACCGCATGATCCAGCTCTGGATCAGGCGCACCAGGGCGTCGTAAATCGCGGAGTCACCGTGCGGGTGGTAGTTACCCATCACGTCACCCACCACGCGCGCGCACTTGTTGAACGAACGCTCGGGGCGGTAACCGCCGTCGAACATTGTGTAGATCACGCGGCGGTGCACGGGCTTCAATCCGTCGCGCACGTCCGGCAGCGCACGGCCCACGATCACGGCCATGGCGTAATCAAGGTACGAGCGCTGCATCTCGGTCTGCAGGTCAACCTGCTCCACGTGGTCGCCGCTGCTCACGACGACGGCGCCCTCGTTTGTTTCGAGCTCGGTCGAGTTCTCGGGGTCGACCGGGACGTTTCCGTCCGGAGTCTCGTCACTCATTCGTTGCTATCCGTTTCTTCTCAGATCCCACAGTTCAACATTCGTGCCTCATATGGAATATGCGGCAGACGACATGTTCTAGATGTCGAGGAACCGAATGTCTTTGGCGTTCTGCTGGATGAATTCTCGGCGGGACTCCACGTCCTCGCCCATGAGCACCGAGAACACCTGGTCCGCCGCAGCGGCGTCGTCCATGGTGACCTGCAACAGCGTGCGGTGCTCGGGGTCCATGGTGGTCTCCCACAGCTCGGTGTAGTCCATCTCGCCCAGACCCTTGTAACGCTGGATGCCGTTGTCCTTGGGCAGGCGACGGTTGTTGGCCATGCCCTTGGCCACGGCCTCGTCACGCTCGGCATCCGAGAACACGTAATCGTGGGGGGCGTTGGACCACTTGATGCGGTACAGCGGCGGCTGAGCCAGGTACACGTAACCGTGCTCGATGAGCGGGCGCATGAACCGGAACAACAGCGTGAGCAGCAGCGTGGTGATGTGCTGGCCGTCCACGTCCGCATCGGCCATGAGCACGATCTTGTGGTAGCGGGCCTTCTCGATGTCGAAGTCATCGCCGATGCCCGCGCCGAACGCGGTGATCATGGACTGCACCTCGGCGTTGGACAGTGCACGATCCAGGCGAGCGCGCTCCACGTTCAGGATCTTTCCGCGCAACGGCAGGATGGCCTGGTGGGCGGGATCGCGACCCTGCACCGCCGAGCCTCCCGCGGAGTCACCCTCTACGATGTAGATCTCGGACAGCGTGGGGTCCTTGGACGAGCAGTCCTTGAGCTTGCCCGGCATACCACCGGACTCCAGCAGGCCCTTGCGGCGCGTGGTCTCACGGGCCTTACGCGCAGCCATGCGGGCCTGTGACGCGTAGACCGCCTTGCGGATGATGTCCTTGGCCGAGTTCGGGTTGCGCTCGAGCCAGTCTCCGAAGAGGTCGAACATCTCACGCTGCACGAAGGTCTTGGCCTCGGAGTTGCCCAGCTTGGTCTTGGTCTGGCCCTCGAACTGGGGTTCGCCCAGCTTGATGGAAACCACGGCGGTCAAACCCTCACGGACGTCGTCACCGGTGAGGTTTTCGTCCTTGTCGCGTAGCAACTTGTTCTCACGCGCGTAACGGTTGATCAACGTGGTCAGAGCCGAGCGGAAGCCCTCTTCGTGGGTGCCGCCCTCGTGGGTGTTGATGGTGTTGGCGTAGGTGTGCACCGACTCGGTGAACGAGGTGGTCCACTGCAGGGCCAACTCCAACGACATCTGCTTGTCTTCGTCTTCCACTTCCAACGCAATGACGTCGTTGTGGATCAGATCCGCCTTCTTGGAAGAGTTCAGGAAGGTCACGTAGTCCAACAGGCCGTTGTCGTACTTGTACACCACCTGCAGGTCACCGTTGGCGTTGGTGTGGGTCTCGCCGTTCACCGCGTTGACGGTGCCGCCATCCTGGCCCTCGACCGGCTCCTCTTCGGAAACCTTGGCCTCAGCGCCGGCAATTTCCTCGCCGGTCTCGTCCTTCTGACGCTCGTCCGTGAGCGTGATGCGCAGGCCCTTGTTCAGGAAGGCCATCTGCTGGAAACGGGCACGCAGCGTCTCGAAATCGAAATCAACGCTCTCGAAGATCTCGGGGTCCGGGTAGAACGTCTGCGTAGTGCCGGTTTCTTCGGTGGCCTCGCCCTTTTGGAGCTTGCCCTGCGGGATACCGCCGTTGGCGAAGTCCATGCGCCACGCATAGCCCTGACGACGCACCACGGTCTTCACGCGTGCGGACAGGGCATTCACCACGGAGATGCCCACACCGTGCAGACCACCGGAAACCGCATACCCGCCGCCACCGAACTTACCGCCGGCGTGCAGGATGGTCATGACCACCTCTACGGTGGGCTTGCCCTCGCTGGGGTGCATGTCCACGGGGATACCGCGACCGTTGTCGGTGACGCGCACGCCGCCGTCCGCCTGAAGCGTGATCTCGATGTGATCGCAGTAGCCGGCGAGTGCCTCATCGACCGAGTTGTCGACCACCTCATACACCAGGTGGTGCAGCCCGCGAGGTCCGGTTGAACCGATGTACATCCCCGGACGTTTCCTGACGGCCTCCAGGCCTTCCAGAACGGTGATATCGCTGGCACCGTATTCGTGCTGTAGGGGATCCTCTGTAGCCACGGGGTCTCCGGTCCTCCTGCATAATCGACGTAGATCGATTGGTCGGCCCACATAAATACAGCCGATGAGACGGCGCGCGGCTCATCGGCTGGCGGGGCGAAAAGATCTTGTACCGCAATTCTACCGGATAAAGCGCTCAACGGCCCGCAGACGCCCCGAGGGGTCGATCTGCTGGGGGACCACATGAGCCGGGGGTCATTCCGAGATTTCCGGCATCTACAGCCTCATCCGTCAGATGTAACCGTGTTATCCGTAGGTATCGCGGGGTCCGCGGCCCTGTACGGTCCATCGACCCTTCTTCCAGCTGGGCCCCACGGGTCCGTGAATCTCGAGCTTGGTCACGATGCCCTCGCCCAGCCGATCCGCAAAGGTCCGCAGGATCTGCGACTGCATGAGTCGCAGCTGGGTGGCGTACGCGGTGGAATCGCACCGTACGCGCACCACGGTGTCCTCGAAACTCTCGGGCCACGTGTGTTCTGCATTGCGCGCCCCCACCAACGAGGCCCAGTCCGCGAGCACGCTGCTGACGTTCACCGGGGTCTTCCACCCCCGGTGAGCAATCAGCGAGTCCACGATATTGCCCAGTTTCCGCGGATCCCGCGCGGACTTGCCGGGCCCCGAATATCCACCCATCTGCCGAGCATCCACGGGCCGGTTGTAGCGCTGCTTGAGCGCCGGCGATCCGGTGCCGTCCTCCATGGCTTGCCCGAAGAACTTCATGTTCTTGGCAGCCGCCGCTTTGGACAGTCGCGAGTCGCCGCGCTCCTGGGCGGCGCGGCGCACCCGCTGCAGGGCAGAGGCGGCTGCATCGACAACGTCTTCCCGGGCCGGATCAGCCATGCTCACCCTGGTCTCGTGGGTCCTGAACCGACGACGACGTCGCATCGCGTTCCCCTGCGGAAAGGTCGCGTTCCTCGTCGACCTGGGGAGCGGGCAGATCCTCGGAAGGTGACTGTTCGCCCGGGACCTGCTCGAGCGCCGTCGTCGAATCCGTGACCTCGACCTGGCCGGGGCTTACACGGACCACCCGGTGGGGATTCTCGCGCAACGCGTCGGGAAGGTCCTCGTCCACCGCAGCGGTCACCAGAACCTGCTCGGCCTGTTGGACCAGCAAGGCCAGTTTCTGCCTGCGCCGCGCGTCCAGTTCCGCAAACACATCATCGAGAATCAGCACGGGCGCCGCACCCTCGCTGGGATCGTCCGCCACATGGACGTACCAGGACCCCAACCGCAAGGCCAAGGCCGTGGACCATGTCTCACCGTGGGAGGCGTAACCCTTGGCCGGGGTGTCTCCCAGGGAAATCACCATGTCATCCCGGTGCGGCCCCACCAGGGTGATCCCGCGTTCCTGCTCCTGTTGTGCGACTCTTTCGAAGGCCTGGAGCATCAGCTCGTAAAGATCCTGCACGGAGAAGTGTTCCAGGGCTGCGACGTCTGCAGAGGGGTCCAAGGACGAACACTCGTAGTGCAGTCCTACGTGCTTGGACCCGTCGGTGAGCTGCTGATAAGCCCGGTCCACTTCCGGTTCCAACGCCTTGAGCAGCTGTAACCGTGCACCCATGACCGCGGCCCCGGCGCGAGCCAATTGGTCGTTCCACACGGTCAAGGTGGCCTGGTGAGAATCCGACAGCTGACGCGAGTAACGAGCAGACTTCAGCAGCGCGTTGCGTTGTTTCAGAGCCCGTTCGTAATCGCTGCGAGCGGCCGCCAACACCGGACGCATGGACGTGGCCAGGTCGTCCAGGAACTTCCGGCGGTGCCCAGGATCGCCCTTGACCAAGGTCAGGTCTTCCGGGGAGAACACCACCGTGTGGAGCACACCCACGGCTTCCCGGGCTCGAACCGGAGCAGCGCGGTTGATCTGTACCCGGTTGGCCCGGCGGTCGTTGAGTTCGAATTCAAGGACCGTCTGCTGAGTGGCCCGGCGGATCCGGACGCGCACGATCGCTCGTTCGGAACCCGTTTTGATCAGCGGGGTATCGCTGGCCACGCGGTGGGAGGACAGGTTGGCCGCCCAGTCGATGGCCTCGACCACGTTGGTTTTACCCACGCCGTTGGGACCTACGAATACGGTCAGCCCGCGTTCCAGGGGCAAATCGAGACTCGCGTAGGTCCTGAAATCCAGCAGGGACAGGTGGTCTACGAACACATGATCACTGGTTGGGCAACCGCACCGGCATCAGCAGGTACTTGTAATCCACGTTGTCCTCGCCGTCCAGCTCTTCCTGGGCGGACAGAACCGCGGGCTTGGGCGGAGCGGTGAACGAGAAGCGCACGTACTGCGAATCGAACGCGTGCAGACCCTCGGAAAGGTACGTGGGGTTGAACGCCACGGTGATGTCGTCACCGTTGAGCTGAGCGTCCAGGACCTCGGAGGCCTGGGCGTCCTCGCCGGTGCCGGCATCCAGGGCGACCTGGCCCTGGGTGAAGGCCAACCGGACCGGAGTGTTTCGCTCGGCAACCAGGGAGACACGACGGACAGCTTCCACCAGGTCCGCGGTCTTGACGGCAGCGGTGATGGGCGTGTTTTCCGGGAACAGCGAGCGAATCTTGGGGTACTCGCCGTCGATCAACAGGCTGGTGGTCCTACGCCCGCCGGATTCGAAACCGACCAACTCGGCGTTGTCGGCCAGCGCCACGTTGACGTCACCGGAAGCACCCAGTGTCTTGGCGATGTCGTTCAACGTCTTGGCCTTGATGAGGGCGGCCGTGGAGATCGTGGGGTCCGAAGGACGCCACGTGAGCTCACGCATGGCCAAGCGGTAACGGTCGGTGGCGAGCAGCGTGATCTTCTCGCCCTCGATCTCCATGCGGACACCCGTGAGGATGGGCAGGGTGTCGTCCTTGGACGCAGCGATGTTGACCTGGCCCACGGCGTGAGCGAATTCGTCTCCGGCAATGACACCAGACAGCTCCGGAAGCGCGGGAAGCTGAGGGTAGTCATCGACCGGCATGGCGGCGAGATTGAACTTGGACGACTTACACGTGAGCGTGACCTTCCCGCCTTCGGCTTCTACCTGAACGGGTGCCGAGGGCAAAGAACGGCAGATGTCCGCAAGCAGACGACCGGAGACCAGGGTGGTGCCCTCTTCCTGAACATCGGCACTGATGGTCAGACGAGCAGAGATCTCGTAGTCGAAGCTGGCAATCGACAGTGATCCGCCTTCCGCCTTGATGAGCAGACCGGAAAGCACCGGTACCGGAGGGCGTGGTGACAAAGATCGTGCCGTCCATGTGACTGCTTCAGCCAGTACGTCGCGCTCGACGGAGAACTTCACGGCAATGCCCCTTTGGTCTAAAAATATGTAACTCGCCGTGTGCATCGTATCCGCCTTGAGCCACGAGTATCGAGCCGGGAGTACTCCGGTGGAGTGCGGAAACTTGTAATTACAGGTTCTCAGCGGAGCGTGGACCGAGGGATGGGGGCAGGATTTTTGTTATTCGGTGGATTTCTCTTTAAGGGTAAGAGTGTTAATAACCCATGTGGAAACTGTGGATAACTGCCTGCTTTCCGCTGTTTGAACCGGTCGAGCCTGTTGACGTCCTGTGCTTAACTTCGTGCCTGTCTGTGGCCGGTCAGTGCACAACTTCCGCGGTATTCCGCGGGATCCACAGCTCCGTCCCCTGCTCGGGTCGGGTTATCCACCGAAGCTCTGACGTTGTCCACAAAGTTTTCCACATCGACCGATTTAAGGTTGTGCACAACCCGTCCACACGGCCGTCTAGAACTGTGCATGGAGCGGCGTCGTTGCTGGTCCCGTGCGGCGGGAACCTGTGGATGAATCACAAAAATAGGGCCCCGACCAATCGGCCGGGACCCTGAACTACTGCGAAGAAGTGGGCTCAGCCCTCGCGGGACTGCTGCTTGATGCGGTTGGTCAGCTCCGTGACCTGATCAAAAATCTGACGCCGTTCGGCCATCAGGGTGCGAATCTTGCGATCCGCGTGCATCACGGTGGTGTGATCACGGCCGCCCAGTTCTTGGCCGATCTTCGGCAGGGACATGTCCGTGAGCTCGCGCAACAGGTACATGGCAATCTGCCGTGCGGTCACGAGCGTGCGGGTACGTGACTTGGATTTGAGCTCATCCAACGTGATGTTGAAGAAGGCCGCGGTCTGTCCCAGGATCGACGCGGCCGTAATTTCCTGGCCGCCGTCCTCGGTGATGAGGTCCTTGAGCACCAGCTCGGCCAGCGGCAGATCCACTGCTTGTTTGTTCAGTGAGGCGAAAGCGGTGACGCGGATCAGTGCGCCCTCGAGCTCGCGAATATTGGTGGAGATGTGTGAAGCGATGTACTCCATCACGTCATCCGGAGCATCCATGCCCTCGCTGATGGCCTTCTTGCGGAGAATCGCGATACGTGTTTCCAACTCCGGCGGCTGCACATCCGTGATCAATCCCCACTCGAAGCGGGAGCGCATGCGCTCGGCGAAACCTGTCAGCTGCTTGGGAGGCATGTCCGAGGTGATCACGATCTGCTTCTCGTGATTGTGCAGGGCATTGAACGTGTGGAAGAACTCTTCCTGCGTGTGTTCCTTGCCGGCCAGGAACTGGATGTCGTCGATCAGCAGCATGTCCACGTTGCGGTAGATGCCCTTGAACGAGGAACCCTCGTCGTCGCGGATCGAGTTGATGAAGTCATTGGTGAACTCCTCCGAGTTCACGTAGCGCACGCGCAGCTTGGGATAAAGGCGCTTGGCGTAGTGGCCGATGGCGTGCAACAAGTGGGTCTTACCCAGCCCTGAATCCCCATATATGAACAACGGGTTATATGCCTTGGCCGGTGTCTCTGCCACGGCAAACGCTGCGGCGTGGGCGAAACGGTTGGACTGGCCGATCACGAACGAGTCGAACACGTACTTGGGGTTCAACCGCGCGGAGCTGTCCCACTCGGCATCCGACGGGCTGGTATCCGTGCCGTTGGTGGTGCTGAGCGGTTCGCGCGGCCGCGCCGGCGGTGCGGCCTGCGGGTCTCGACGCGGCGGTAGATCCTCATAATCACGCGTGGTGGATTCCGCGGCCATGGTGTCGGTCAACCCACTGGGAACCGGGCTCGGGTGGTCGGTGCGGGGAACATCCACGCCCGGGGTTGCCGGTGTCGACGGGGTGCTGCGGTTGCGCTCGGCCTCGAGCTCCTCGATGGAGGGCACTGGGGAATCGACGGCGGGAGCGGGGGCCTCATGCTCCGGCGGAGTCAGGCCGAGTTCGGTATCCACCACGAACGCGACCAGCGTTTCCGGACCGAAAACACGGCCCACTGCCTCGTCCAGTACGGCGGCCATGCTGCGGTGCTGGAAGTACTCACGGGTGCGCTCATTGGGAACGGCCACCAAAAGCGTGGTGCCCATGAGGCCCTGGGGCTCGGAGAGCGAGATGAAGCCACGGGACCGGCCGGTCACGCTGGGATGTTCCTTCATGTACCGGACACATTCGGCCCACTGTTGGAGCAGGGGCTGATTGTCCTGATACATGTATTTCTCCTGACGGTAGCGGCGGGTCGAGGCTAGTTTTCCACAGAGTTGTACACAGCGGTGGATAAACCAGAGTGGGGGAACCCGTAACGGACAGCCTAGAACATGCATCGCGGCACTTCATAGCCCCATTCAGCCGGTGTGGAGAACTACAACCTTGTAGTTCGTGCCTGGGGATAAACTTGCTGAGAGACGTCCGCCGGAAGCGTTGTTCACAACATCCACAGCCTGTGGATTCACAACTGTGGAGAAGTCCGTGCGGAGCCCCTGATTTGACCGGGGACGGGCGATTGACTACTGTAAATCAGTCTTGTGCGTTTATGCTCGGGCCTTTCTGCCGTGCCTGCGCACCCAAATACCTACCGCGTGCCCATCCCGTGCAACCGCACGGTTCAAGCACCGTTGTCCCAACCTTGTGGAGTGACTAATGACCAAGCGGACTTTCCAGCCGAATAACCGCCGTCGTGCCCGTAAGCACGGCTTCCGCGCTCGTATGCGCACCCGCGCAGGCCGCGCCATCCTGAATGCCCGCCGTGGCAAGGGTCGCGCTTCTCTGTCGGCCTAAGTTGTAGAGGCTTCGCACCGTGCTGCCAGTCCAGCATCGGATGCGCACCTCGGCGCAGTTTTCTGCAACCGTACGTTCCGGCGCCCGTAGTGGACGCCGGAACGTCGTCGTATCCGTACGCGTGAGCGATCAAGACCAGCCGACTCGCGTGGGTTTCGTCGTATCCAAGGCCGTGGGTAACGCCGTGGTTCGCAACAAGGTCAAGCGCCGGTTGCGTGAATTCGCCGCGGACACCGTCCGATCGCGCCCCACCGGGCATGACGTGGTGATACGTGCCTTACCTGCCTCGGCGGGTGCGACATGGAATGAGCTCGGCGATGACTACCGGGGTGCGTACGCGAGTGCGTCCCGGAAAGCCGGATAACGACAGACTTCGGCAATGCCCAGTGCAATGCCGTACCGTTCGAAGTGCAAGGTATTGAAGGAGGCGCACACGTGGAAGACCGGGTGGCAGCCGACGCTCTCCTGAACCGAGCGCCTCACGAGTACCGCAGGGCGAACAGCGCATTACGCGCCATCAAGTACGCCCCGCAGAACCTGTGTATCGCACTGCTCAAGCTGTACCGATCCATCGTGTCCCCGCTCTACGGGGACGTGTGCCGTTACTTCCCATCCTGCTCGGCCTACGCGCTCGAAGCTTTCACCGTTCACGGCGTAGGCCGCGGACTGGGGTTGAGCGTCAAGCGCTTGCTGCGCTGTCATCCATGGGCGGCGGGAGGAATCGATAGAGTTCCAGGCGGTGGGCGTGAGTTCCACTCACTGTCCGAGACGCCCAAAATCATTCTGCTCAACCACCCGAACCTCGCACGTGAAGCCACGTGCGACCGCCCAGGTCACCACCACGGCGTGACCCAAGGAGCCAACGTTCGATGAATTTCTTCGACATCATCCTCTTCCCTTTCAGCTGGGCCGTTTCGGCAGTGCTGTGGGTATTCCACGAATTGCTCACAGCCATTGGCATGGACCCGGCCTCGGGTATCACCTGGGTGCTGTCGATCGTGGGCCTGACCCTGGTGATGCGTACGCTCACCATTCCCCTGTTCTTGAAGCAGATCAAGTCCATGCGCGGTATGCAGGAACTGCAGCCGGAAATGGCCAAACTGCAGGCCAAGTACAAGGGTAAGAAGGACCAGCTCTCGCGCCAGGCCATGGCTGAGGAGCAGATGGCCCTCTACAAGAGCCACGGCTCCAACCCGTTCTCGGCATGTTTGCCCATCTTGGTGCAGATGCCCATCTTCTTCGCGTTGTTCCAGGTGCTGCGCTCGGTGCCGCAGGCCGCCGGCAACGGGGAGTCCATCCACGTTCTGACCCCGCAGTTGGTTGAGCAGTTCAACGCCTCCACGATCTTTGGTGCGCCGCTGTTCTCCACCCTGATGCAGCCGGGTGCCGGTAACCACACGGCGACCGTGGTCCTGGCGATCGTGATGATCGTGGCCATGTCCGCAACGCAGTTCATCACCCAGAAGCAGCTGACCGTGCGCAATATGAGCGATGCTGCCAAGCAGTCGCCCATGTACCGCCAGCAGCAGATGATGCTCTACTTATTCCCCCTGGTCTTCGCGATCGGCGGCATCAACTTCCCGCTGGGTGTGCTCATTTACTGGACCGTGTCCAACCTGTGGTCCATGGGCCAGCAGTGGTGGGTTATCCGCAACAATCCGACCCCGGGTTCCCAGGCCGAGCGCGAGCTCAACGAACGTCGCGCCGCCAAGGGGCTGCCCCCGGTGGGCGTGACCAAGGAAGAGCACGAGGAGAAGCTGGAAGAGCAGCGTCAGCGTGCCGCTGCGGGTCAGCGCAAGCAGCCCGTGTCCAAGAAGCGTCAGAAGCAGCAGCAGTCCCGTAAGAAGCAAGGGTCCTGAGGGAGAGCATCGTATGAACGACACCGATAACAATCAGGAAACCGCAGCCGAGGAACAGTCCGGCGACGTTCTGGAAGCCCAGCTCAGCCCCCTCGAGGAAGAAGGCGAGATCGCGGCCGACTACATCGAGGAGCTGCTGGACACCGCCGACATCGACGGCGATATCGACATCGAGGTCCGTGACGGCCGTACCTACGTGTCCGTAGTGACCGAGGACGGCGAGGACGCCGAGCTCGAGGCTCTCGTGGGGTCCAAGGGAGAGGTTCTGGACTCGCTGCAGGAACTCGCTCGCCTGGCGGTACTGTCCGCCACGGAGCGCCGCAGCCGCTTGGTGCTCGACGTGGCCGGCTATCGCGAGGAGCGCGCTGAGGCACTGCGCGAGATGGCGCAGAATGCTGTCACCAAGGTGCAGTCCACCGGTGACAGCGTTCACCTGGAGCCGCTGTCCGCCTATGAGCGCAAGATCATCCACGACGCCGTGGCAGAGGCCGGTCTCGTTTCCGAGTCCGAGGGCGAGGGCCCGGGCCGCCACATCGTGATTTCTGCAGCGGGCTAGGCCTTTGGCACAGTCACGCTCGTCCAAGACGCACGACGCCGCTCCCGAGCCTTCTCAGCCTTCCGCTGAGTCACGGCCCGGTCCCGATCCGCAGCCGGCTCCCCCGCTTGAGGGTGCTGAGCTGGAAGCTGCGCAGCAGTTGTTCGGGGATCGATTGGAGCTGGCCAAGCGCTACACGGAACACCTGGCCTCCTCCGGGATCGTCCGTGGTCTGATCGGCCCGCGCGAGGCCCCCCGATTGTGGGAACGTCACGTACTGAACTGCGCCGTAGTGCAGGAATTGATTCCGAAGAACGCCCGCGTGGTGGACGTCGGTTCCGGTGCGGGTCTGCCCGGTTTGTGTCTTGCATTGGCTCGCCCAGATATTTCGATCACGTTGGTGGAACCACTGGAACGACGTGTTCAGTGGCTCGACGAGGTGATCGAGGATCTCGAGCTGACCAACGTGACGGTGCTCCGTGCACGCGCGGAGCAGGCCAAGGCCGAACTGAAGAACATCGACGTGGTGACGGCTCGCGCGGTGTCCGCCTTGATCGGCCTGGTCGACATCACTCTCCCCCTGCTCAAGGGCAAGGGACAACTTTTGGCTCTCAAGGGACGCTCGGCGCAGGACGAGGTCGATAAGGCCAAGAAGAAGTTCAATCGTTTCGGTGTGCGTTCGGCCGAGGTGCTCACAGTGGGTGAGGATCTGCTGAGCGAACCCACCACGGTGGTTCGCTTGGAATTGTGATGCGGATCAGCGTGAACGATCTGGCTGGGTAAGCTAACCCCAGTACAGTCTGTAAACGTCGGAGAGGACGAGTGGTACGAGTGGAGCAGAACGCCGAAGCTCGGGATAACCGAGCGCGCGATCACGACTTCGGTCTTCCACCGGATCCCGTTGCACAAACAGAAAAGGTTGTTCCTGACCGAGGTCGTCATGTTTCACGTGAAACGGACACTCAGCACGGTACGGCAGCGCAAGAGGCAGTAGCGGATACCGCTCTCGGGAGGAAGCTCGTGGAAGAGAACAAACGTCGGGCCAAGCTCAAGCAGACCAAGATTGATCCCCCTGCTGAGACCCGTTACATCACCATCAGTAACCAGAAGGGTGGCGTGGGTAAGACCAGCACCTCGGTGAACCTTGCCGTTGCCCTGGCGCAGCAGGGGCAGAATGTCCTGGTGGTCGATAACGATCCGCAGGGCAACGCCTCCACCGCATTGGGCATTCCTCACGGGACCGATGTGGACAGCGTGTACGACGTTCTGATCGACGAAACGCCCATCGTGGATGTGGTTCAGGAATCTCCGGAAATGGAGAACCTGTGGGTATTGCCGGCAACTATCGACCTGGCGGGCGCGGAGATCGAACTTGTCTCTGTCGTTGCTCGCGAACAGCGGCTACAGCGTGCACTCAAGGAGTACGCCAAAGCCCGTGAGGAACGGGGCGAACCCCGCCTGGACTATGTGTTCATTGATTGCCCGCCGAGTCTGGGGCTTCTCACGATCAATGCGTTCGTGGCCGCCACTGAAGTGCTCATCCCCATTCAGTGCGAGTACTACGCACTTGAGGGTCTGAGCCAGTTGCTGAACAACATCAACATGATTCAGAAGCACCTGAACCCTGATTTATCGGTCTCTTCCATCCTGCTCACCATGTACGACGGCCGCACCAACTTGGCCTCGCAAGTGGCGGATGAGGTGCGCGAGCATTTCCCGGAGCAGGTCATGAACACCATGATCCCCCGCTCGGTGAGAATCTCTGAAGCCCCGAGCTATCAGCAAAGTGTGATCACGTACGATCCAAGTTCCACCGGCGCCCTCTCTTATCTCGAGGCCGCTGTTGAACTGGGGGCACGTTCTCCCAAGGGGTAGTCCTCCCTGCTTTACGTGGCCTAGAAATGCACGTGTTTCACGTGAAACATCAGTACGGCGCCAAGCGGGCCGCGAACCTGAGGGTTCGTGGCCCGCTTCGCCTTCCGGTGCGATGAAGTGCCTCCGTCTGAGTGAGATCTCCTTTAGTCTGATCTTCCGCTGTCCAGCAGGTCTTCTGGACGGATACATTCTCGGCGCATGTTTCACGTGAAACATATCGAGTCCTCGCAGGAGACCAGTAGACAGAATGGCCGGATCCGTACCTCCGACTTTCATGCGTCATCAAGGTCGCTTAGGCAGCACTGTCACGTAGTCGCCGATGAAGAATGTGTGTTCTTGTATTACCGGTGTTTTACGTGGAACACCGGCACGAGCCGAGCCATGGGGTTGACCAGCATGATGCTAGAAGGCAGCAAAGTATGAATAACTCAGGGATCTAGTGCATCGCTTAACAAAGACGCGGCATGTTTCATGTGAAACGCGGCACGTGCCACGCTCTGAGGCGGACCAGCACGGCGCTAGAAGACAGCCAGTATGAAGGCCTCACGGGGATGTAGTAAATAGTTCAGGGAGGCCACCGCATGTTTCACGTGAAACATAGAAGGCTGTGTCCTTCCCATCACAACACACCAGCCGGGACGCGAGGTAGCAGCGAGTGGATGCTGTTCACGGATAAGATGAACGTCGAATACTCGACGAAAGGATCCCCGTGAGCGAGAAACGGCGCGGCTTGGGACGTGGTCTAGGGGCACTCATCCCTAGCGGACCAGCGACCCCATCTGTGGAGACAGACAAAAACCAGGGTGAGGCAAACAAGGCACAGTCCACCCCGGCTAAGAGCTCAGCCAGAGCTGAGGCCTCTACGTCTAGCAAGGAGACCGCGTCGAAGAAGCCGAGCGCGGCGACACGGAAGACGAAGCCGACTAAGACTGCCACTAAAACACCGGTTGCCGAGAAGGCTCAGGCCGAAACTAAGGGCCAGTCCGGTAAGAAATCGGCGGCTTCTTCACAGGCTTCGGATGGTGGGCGATCAAATTCCACTAAGTCACCGGCTCAGGCGAGTGAATCCGCTTCCAGTACTACGAAGAGCCCCGCATCTCGTGGACCGGCCACTGTTTCACGTGAAACAAAGGGCGGAGCAAGCCCGGAGAAGTCTCCGACCCAGGAGAAGCCATCTTCTGACAGCAATGGACAGGCCAAGGGGACCAAGAGTAATGCGCGCGGTCGCCGGGACATGGCTCAGGCTCTCCGTAGTACCACTTCGGTTCGACGCCCGGTCGACATGTTCTTCCTGCCTTCGGATGCCGCAGAAAAAGTGGAAGTCGAAGACGCTCCGGGTGCCTCTACAGAGCTGAACAAGCCCGCGAAAACGAGTTCTTCGTCGGGTGAAACGTCGACGAACGAAAGCCAGGCGGGACGTAATGACGATGTTTCACGTGAAACGTCGAACCTGTCACCTGCTGCCCCTAGCACCGACCAGGCAGAAGCGGAATCTCCTGCCAAACAGGGAGGGCGGGGTGCGGCGCATGCCCAAACGGACACTCCTTCCGCGGATGGCGCGACGGTCGAATCAAAGAAGGAGCCGATTCGGGTTCCTTCCGCAGGGGGCGCGGACGATACGGCTACCTCGGGAGTGGATGGGGCAGAAACAGCTGCCGATTCGGGTGTTGAGACGTCGTCCACTCCGTCTGCACCCGGCTCTGACGATGTTTCACGTGAAACATCGCCTAACGCCGCCAATGACCGTGATGACGAGGATCTCGCAATGGTGCCGGGTGCACAGTTCGCCGAGGTACTGGTCAAGGACATTCACCCGAACAGGAAGCAGCCTCGCCAGGTCTTCGACGAGGACGAACTGGCCGAGCTCGCGTTCTCGGTGAAAGAACTCGGGGTCCTACAGCCCGTTGTCGTACGACCGAGCCGCGAGGATGAAGGCGCTAAGTACGAACTGGTCATGGGTGAGCGGCGCTGGCGTGCGGTTCAAAAGGCCGGCCTGGATTCGATTCCCGCAATCATTCGAGAGACCTCGGACGATGACCTCCTCCGGGATGCTCTCCTGGAGAACCTGCACCGATCGCAGCTCAATCCATTGGAAGAAGCGGCGGCCTATCAGCAGCTCCTTGAGGAATTCGGTGCCACCCAGGACGAACTGTCTCAGCGCATCGGCCGTTCCAGGCCGCAGATCTCCAACACGCTTCGTTTGCTTCGTCTGCCACCCTTGGTGCAGCGCCGCGTTGCGGCTGGTGTCTTGAGTTCCGGCCATGCCCGCGCCCTGCTGGGGCTGACCGACCCGGCAGAGATGGAGCGGCTGGCTCAGCGAATTGTGGCTGAGGGGATGTCCGTGCGTGCCACGGAAGAGACTGTTGCCCTGTCAGATGGTCTGAAGCGTCATGCCACCAAGCGCAAGACCCCTACTCATCGCCACGATGATCGTCTCAACTACATCGCAGACGCCTTTTCCGATCGCCTGGATACCAGCGTGAAGATTCAACTGGGGGCACGTAAGGGCAAGATGACTATCGAGTTCGCTTCGGTGGAGGACTTGAACCGAATCATCGACGTTCTCGACCCCAAGATGGAAGATCGGAAGTAGATTCCCAAATTCATCGGCACCCTCTCGGCGCCGTCAGGGAACGAACTAGCCCCGATGTTTCACGTGAAACATCGGGGCTAGTTCATGACATCGACGCGCGACCTACTTGTTGTAGTAGGCCTCGATATCGGAGAGACTCATGGTTCCCGTGGATACGGTGTCGTTGGACTGCACGTACATGCGCTGAAGCCCGCACAGAATCGATTCCGCCAAGCGCTCCCGGTGCTCGCTATCTTCAAGATGAGCCCGCTCGTTGGCACTTGAGAGATAACCCAGATCAATCCACACCGTGGGTGCATCCGAGTAGCGCAGAAGTTCCCACTGCCTGGCGTGGCAACCAAGATCCTGAGCACCCGTGCGGGACACAAGTTCCTTGAGGACGTACCGCGCGGCCATTTCGCCAATGGGCGAGAAGGTCTCGGTTCCGTCCTGGTTGCCCCAGTGATACGTAGCGACACCATGGGCGGACTGGGATTGGTTCCAGTCGCAGTGCAGTGTGACCACCAGGGCATCTGAATGCCCGTTGGTCGCGTCTGCCTTGGAGCCAGCCGTGCGCACCCGTTCCCCCGAATTGGTCGTGTAGTTCTCCGAACCCACGACAACGGGCAGGGCCCCCACATTGTTCAGGAGCTCATAGGTGCGCAGAGCTACATCGGTGGTGATGCGTTCCTGATCCTTGG
This sequence comes from Kocuria atrinae, assembly GCF_039531425.1. Taxonomy (NCBI): domain Bacteria; kingdom Bacillati; phylum Actinomycetota; class Actinomycetes; order Micrococcales; family Micrococcaceae; genus Kocuria; species Kocuria atrinae. The sequence continues at coordinate 51,910 of NZ_BAAAQA010000033.1, read as the reverse complement.
TGAACTGCTCAGGTGCTGTAGGTGAGACGGCCTGTCCCGAAGATGCCCATGGGAGAAGGATGATGACCCGCTGCTTGAGAGCATTAGTCGCCTGTTCCAAGCGATGATAGTCGCGCAGAGAATAGGCCTTGGACGAGGTGATGTTCTTGTTGATCCGCGCCAGGGCCGCAATGGTCTCCAGGTCCACCACACCATTGGGCTCCAAGCCGAGGTTTTCCTGTAGCTCCACCACCGCGTAGTGCGTTTTCTGGGAAAACACGCCGTTCAAATGACCGTAATAGAAACCCAACCGGGAAAGGTTTGTTTGAATGCGCTCCACGTCTTCACCGCGGAGCGGGTGCTCCGGGTCGAAGTACAGCGGACGATCGCCCAGCGTGTACTGGGCCTGTGTCAGCGCCGTCTCGGTTTCCGGACCCACCACGCCGTCCACGATGAGGCCCTTGTTCTGCTGAAAGGTACGCAGAGCGCCGTCCAGGGCCTCATCGAAGTGCGAGGGGTCATTGACGGAATTCGGAGAAAAACCAGTGGAATCCTCACACGCACGGACGAGTCGTTCGCGCAGCCCAACCACGCGCCGGTCGGTCATTCCCAAGCGCAGATTGGTCGCATTTTGCTCGGATGTCACTGGTCTTCCCCCTGACGGTTGTGAAACGTGGAGCGCGGTGGCGGTGGTGTGCTGGGCGCTCAGGCGGACGGCGTCAGGTAGTCCGCGAAGTCCTTTTCAAGGGCGGACTTGGGCTTGGCGCCGATCGACGTCTTGGCCACTTCACCGTTGGCAAACAAGTAGACGGCGGGAATGGAGGTGATGCCGTACTTGGAAGCGATGGCGGGGTTGTCGTCCACGTTGACCTTCACGACGTCCACGTTGTCCGCGTACTCGGCGGCAATGGCGTCCAGTACGGGTCCCAGCTGGCGGCAGGGGCCGCACCATTCGGCCCAGAAGTCCACGATGGTGGGCTTGGAGTTCTCCAGCACCTCGGCCTCGAAGTTGGCGTCGGTGACGTCCTTGGCTGCACTCATGTCGAGTAGTTCCTTTCAAACGGGTGATTGACCGGCCATAACGGGCGGTTCACCAATGGTTGAGATTGATTATGACAAAGTCGGCTGTGATCAGCTGTCGAGAGCTGCCAGGTAGTGCTCCACGTCGATCGCGGCAACACATCCTGAGCCCGCGGCGGTGATCGCCTGACGGTAGGTGGCGTCCACAACGTCACCGGCTGCGAAAACGCCGGGGATGGACGTGGTGGAGGAACGGCCGTCCACGGCAATGGTGCCGTCTACGGTCAGGTCCAACTGATCCTTGACCAGGTCCACTCGCGGGTCGGAGCCGATGGCCACGAACAAACCGGTGATGTCCAGCTCGGAGGTCTCACCGGTCACGGTGTCCTCCAGGGTCAGTGACTCCACCTTGGCATCGCCGTGAATGTCCTTGACCTGCTTGTTCCACAGAATCTCGATCTTGGGATCGTCGAACGCGCGCTGCTGCATGATCTCCGAAGCGCGGAACGAGTCGCGGCGGTGGATCAGGGTCACCTTGGACGCGAACTTGGTCAGGAAGGTGGCCTCCTCGATGGCAGAGTCACCGCCACCGACCACGGCAATGTTCTGTTCCTTGAAGAAGAAGCCATCGCACGTGGCGCACCACGAGACGCCATGGCCGGACAGGCGCTCTTCGTTGGCCAGCCCCAGCTTGCGGTACGCGGAGCCGGTGGACATGATCACGGTGCGGGTGCGCAACACGGTGCCGTCCTCGACGGTCACGGTCTTGATCTCACCGTCCAGCTCCACGGCAGTGACGTCCTCAAAGCGGATATCCGCACCGAAGCGCTCGGCCTGCTGCTGCATGTTGGTCATCAGATCCGGGCCCATGATGCCCTCGATGAACCCGGGGTAGTTCTCCACATCGGTGGTGTTCATGAGCTCGCCGCCAGCGGTCACCGAACCAGCGATCACAATGGGCTTGAGATCCGCGCGAGCTGCGTAAATAGCGGCGGTGTAGCCGGCGGGACCGGAACCAACGATGACCACGTCGTGAACGGCGTCGTCAGAGGCGTCAGACGTGCCGGGGGCGGTCTCCTGCGCCGCAGCGGGGGTCAGGTTCAACTTCACGGCGTTCGCGAAGGAGGGACCGAAATCATTGCTCACGTGTAGTAGGCCTTTCTGAGGATTGCCGCGTGTGCGGCGGGAAACTACTGGAAGAACGTGCCGGTACGGCGTGAATATTCCGGGTGGCTACTCCACCGAGACTTCGCCGATGCGCAGCCCGTGCTGGTAACCGCCAATGGGGTTCGTGAGCTGCGGCAGCTGATCCCAAACGACCAGCACGTACTGGTGCTCGCCGTCCTGGGCCGTCTGGTTGAGCGGCACGGTGATCTGGGGCCCGGTGAACGATCCCGTTCCAACCTGCTGCGCGTCGTCCATGGAGGGGGAATCGGAAACGTAGACGTTGAAGTTGCCGCCGCTGCCGCTGGACTGATCGATCGTGATTTCGGATACCGGCGCGGGCTCCTCGAGCTCCACGGCCAGACCCACGTAATCGGTCAGATTGCCGAAGGCAGCGTTGGAGAATCCGTAGCTGAGCCAGTAGGTGGCGGGATTGCCGTCGATGGCCTGGTCCAGAGTCGCGTCCGTGTCGGTCATGAAATTCGGATCAGACGTCACTCGGGTCACCGCTTGCGGCTGGGGTTCGGCCTGGTCGCCCTCGGCATCGGCCGCTTGGGTTTCCTGGGGCGCCGACGTCGTTTGCTCGCCCTGCGGTGCCGGGTCGGAGTCGTCGCTGCCGAACTGGGAGGTCAACGACCCCAGTGCACGGAAGCCGAAGACCACTGCGGCCAGGAGGGCGAGAATCAACAGGAGCAAGAGCAGGGCACGCAGTGGGCCGTTGCGCTTCTTGCCGGGCTTCTCGGGATCGGCGGTAGCACCGGGGTCATGACCGGCGCCGGAACCACCGGCGGAACCGGCTGCGCCCGCGGCACCCGCACCGAGTGCGGCGGACCCACCAGCGGCATGAGCGGAGCCGTCTTCCCCGCGGTCATGGCGGCGGTCGGCATTGTTATCGTCCGAGTCCTCGTGGACGGGCTCTTCACCGCGGTCGATGGCCTGATCCATCGCAGCAGCTCCCGCGGGTGTCGCCGCACCTGAGCGGTCCTGGCCGGGGGTTTCGTCCTCGATGACCGGGTAACCGGTCAGGCGCTCGGGCTTACCCTCGTTGGCTTCGAAACTCTCGTAGCGATTGTCCCCGTCGTAGGTGGGGTCGATCTTGCTCGCGGCCGCGGCGGAGGCCCCCACTGCTGCACCGCTACCCCCGGCGGCTGCACGGTCGAAAAGGGTGGAGCGGGTCGACTCGGGGTTCACTTTGCGGGCGCGGCCCAACTTATTGCGCACCGAGGGCGCGGCGGGGGCGTTCTCGTACGCGTCGTATTCGTCATCACTCCACTTGGTGACGGCGGGTTGAGCGGCAGCCTGGGCATCGTCACCCGGCCCGGCGGTGTCGGTGGATGAGCCGGAATCGGAGGCGGACTCGGAACCCGTGGCGGCCACAGCCTGGTGCGGCTGGGTGGGGTCCGGTTCCTCGTAGACATACGGGGACACCGGATTGGAACGGGAGTCACCGAAGATATCGTCCGAGAGGGACTCGTCCTCGAGTTCGTTCTCGGCAACGAGCAGAGTGTCCAGCAGGTCCGCGGCGGGAGCATAAGAGGTCACCACGTACGTGGAGTCCTGGGTTTGTCCGAGGTCCAGAATCTGGAAGCGGTCACTGCCCGAGCCCGAGGCCAGGGAGCGCGCGTTGGCCACCATGAGCTGCTCGTGGTCGTCACCAGGGACCAGGATGGACACCCGGCGCCGCAGAATCTGGTCCTCACCTTGCAGCACGTGGTCATCATCGGCGCTGGTCAACAGCGACGCGGTGACCTGGTAGCGGCCTCCCAGTACAGTTCCGAGCGCAATGGGCTGGGACACGGCGAACTCCCTCGAGTTACGGCGCCCGGCACGGTTCGCGGGCGCGACGACAAACTGTTGGGCAGTCTACCGGCCCAGGCGCGCCTTCAACGGGCCGATCAGCGAGCCGAACTCCTCAACCCGGAATACCTTCATGGCCACCAGATACACCAACCCCATGGCCACGCCGCCCACCATCACGGTCGTGAAGGCGGTGATCTGGTTCTGCCACGGGAATCCGCCGGTCTCGTAGCCGCCCAGCAGCCACAGGGCGACGACGCCGCCCAGGCCGGCTACCAGCGAGGCCGCCAGGATCCGCGCGTGGGCACCCAGGATGCGAGCGACGTCGTAATCCCCGATGCGCCGCTTGAGCGCGAAGTGGTAGAGGAGCGTGGCCAGGATGTTCTGGGCCGCGTAGCAACCGGCCACGGCGAAGACCATGTATTCGGGTGGCAGGGCGCGGGCGATAGCTACTGCGGCAATCACGGTGAAGATGGAGACGATCACCTGCACCACGAACGGAGTGCGGGCGTCCTCCTGCGCGTAGAAGGCACGGCCGAGCATGAAAGCCGTGGACATGAACGGCGCGCCGATCGCGATGACCGTGATGACCTGGCCGATCACGGCGCCGGCCGGGGCGATCCCACCGGAGAACATCATGCCCAGCGGGCCCGCGTACACGATGAGCGCGACCATGCAGAAGACCGTGGCCACGCTGGTGATGCGCATGCTCGAGGAAAGCGACGAGACCAGGCTGTCGCGGTCCTTGGCGTCCGCGGCGGCGGCCATGCGGTTGAACAGGACCGTGGCGATCGACAGGCCGATCACGCCGTGGGGCAATGAATAGAGGAGCGAGGCCTGGTTGAGTGCGGTGACACCGGCGATCTGCTCGGATACCCCGCCGGACGGGTCGACGTTACGAGCACCGGTGGGGATGGCTGCGGTACGGGTGAGCGCCAGGAAGGCGAGGTTGGCGATCACTCCGGTGGCCAGGGTCCAGCCGCCCAACTTAGCGGCGGTGGAGAGGCCGATGCCGCGCCAGCCGAACTTGGGTCGCAGCCCCAGGCCCAGGCGCTTGAGCGGCCAGAAAAGAATGAGTGCCTGAGCGATAACGCCCACCGTGGACATCCCCACGAGCCAGAAGGTCTGCGCCGAGGTCCAGTTCTCCAGGGTGTGGGGCGTGCGGGCGAACGGGCCGAACTGGTAGATGAACACCAGCAAGCCGGCGATCGCAATGATGTTGTTGAGCACCGGCGCCCACATGTACGCGCCGAAGGCACCCTTGGCGTTGAGCACCTGGCCCACCACGGTGTAGAGGCCGTAGAAGAAGATTTGGGGGAACGTGATCAGGGCGAAGGTGATGGCCATGGTCAGCTGGCCCTCGGACCAGCCCGGGCCCATGATGCGGATGATGGGGATCGCACACGCAACCACTACCGCGGTCACACCCAGCAATGCGAGCACGGCCAGGGTGATCAGCCGCGAAATGTAGTCCGCGCCGGCATCCGGATTCTTGGAGGCCTTGATGATCTGCGGGACCAGCACTGCGTTGAACACGCCGCCGGCGATCAGCACGTAGATCAGGTTGGGCAGGTTGTTCGCCAGCTCGAAGACGTCCGCCATGGTGGTCAGCGAACCAATGGCCACCGTGATCAGCAGCGCCTTGGCGAAGCCCAGAACTCGGGAGATCAGGGTTCCGGACGCCATGATGGCGCTGGAACGCGCACCGGATCTCTGCATGAAAACAGGCCTTCCTGCACGGGGAATGAAACCGCGGACACCGCGGAGTCTGTCCGCGGACGCGTTTACAGCTGGTGAATGATGTACTCCCGAGCGATATCGGCAATGCGCCGCTCGTTGGGGAAGGACAGCTTACGGCCAAGATCGTCGATCCCGGACCAGGCGACGTCAACGGCCTCGTGATCGGGGTCGTTCTCCGTGGTCAGGAAGCCGCCGGTGGCCTCCAGAAGGAAGTGGTGAACGGTCTTGTGCACGCGGTGCCCGGAGACGGTGAACCAGTAGTCGATACTGCCCAGTGGAGAGAGTACGCGGCCCATGATGCCGGTTTCTTCCTCGATCTCGCGGACAGCTGCTTCTTGGTTGGTCTCATTGCCTTCCGGGTGGCCCTTGGGGAGGCACCATTCAAGGCGACCACCGCGATTAATTCGAGCGATGATGGCCACCGGATGAGTGGGGTCTTTGAGGTTCACCACAATGCCGCCGGCCGAGACTTCTTCCACCGTGGGCAGCGCGGAGACCGGTTGGTTCGGTCGCCTCTTGGGCGCGCTAGGGACGGGAAAAGCCATGCCTACTACCTTAGTCATATTCCCCGGGCACTCCCTGACCCGGGAATCGGTGGGCCGGGCGACCACGGAAGAAATGAGACAATTACGGCCATCATGACGCAGCTCCTCGATACTTCTTCCCTGCACCCCGTTTCCCTTGAGTTGGGGCGGCTTTTTGCCAACGCCGGACATGAGTTGTCCCTGGTGGGTGGGCCCGTGCGGGACCTCTTCCTGAATAGGGATGCTCTGGACCTGGACTTCACCACGGATGCCACCCCGGACCAGACACTCGCGGTCATCAAGAAGTGGGCGGACGCGCACTGGGAGATCGGTAAGGACTTCGGGACCATCGGCATGCGCAAGGCCGGCCTGCAGTTGGAGGTCACCACCTACCGGGCCGAGGCCTACGACCCCGATTCACGTAAGCCGATGGTCGCCTTCGGGGACGACCTCACCGAGGATTTACGACGCCGCGACTTCACCGTCAACGCCATGGCCCTGCGGTTGCCGGATCTGGAGCTCGTGGATCCGTTCGGCGGTATTAATGACCTGCGCGCCGGTGTGCTGCGCACCCCGGGCACCCCCGAGGACTCCTTCACGGACGACCCCCTGCGCATGATGCGCGCCGCTCGTTTCAGCGCCCAGTTGGGTCTGGACGTGGCCGAGCCCGTGCGCGAGGCCATGACGGCCATGGCGCAGCGCCTCGAGATCGTCTCCGCGGAGCGAGTGCGCGAAGAACTGGTCAAGCTCGTGTGCGGGGCCTACCCCCGCCGCGGCATTGAACTCATGACGGACACCGGCCTGGCAGACATCGTGCTCCCCGAGGTTCCCGCGCTCAAGCTCGAGACGGATGAAGCGCATCACCACAAGGACGTCTACCAACATTCCCTCACGGTTATGGAACAGGCCGCGGAGAAGGAAACGGATGCTGACGGCCCCGTGCCCGCCCCTGACTTCGCCCTGCGCTTTGCGGCACTCATGCATGACGTGGGTAAGCCGGCCACCCGTCGCTTCGAACCCAGCGGCGCGGTCAGCTTCCGTCACCACGAACTGGTGGGTGCCAAGCTCACCCGTAAGCGAATGAAGGCGCTGCGCTTCGACAACGACACCATCAAGAAGGTCACGCGCCTGGTCGAACTACATATGCGTTTCTACGGATATGGCGATGCGGGATGGACGGACTCCGCCGTGCGCCGGTACGTGCGCGATGCCGGTGACCAGTTGGAGCGACTGCACCGACTCACCCGCTCGGACGTCACCACTCGTAATAAGCGCAAGGCCACGCGACTGGCCAACGCCTACGACGACCTCGAACGACGCATCGCCGAGTTGCGTGAACAGGAACAGCTCGAGGCCGTGCGTCCCGAACTGGACGGTCAGCAGATCATGGAGATCCTGGGCATCGGACCGGGGCCCGAGGTGGGTAGGGCCTACAAGTTCCTGCTCGAAATGCGCCTGGACGAGGGTGCCGTGGGTGAGGACGTCGCTCGCGAGCGGCTCATCGAGTGGGCCAAGTCCAAGGGGATCGGCGCGGCGTCGTAAATTGTGGGGCTGGATCGCGCCACGAGCGGCGAACGGGCCGGGGCCGTGGAAGACTGATGCCGTCCCTGTGTCCACCGGAGGAGTTCGCGCATGAGCATGGAAGGCGCCAAGAAGCGCGGCGGCGGTAATTCCGGCCTGCTGCTGCTCGGCCTGGGCCTCTACACGGTCATGATGGCGTACCTGCTGCGCGTGCCGTGCCGAGTGCCCAACTGGAACCTCGCCGAGGACGTTCCCGAGCTGTGCGCGACCGTGATCGGCACAGGGGACATGGGCGTGCGCTCCACGGACGTGGTCAACGGCTTCTTCACCGGCGGGCCCACCGGGGACCAGCCGGTCCTGGTGGGAATGATCACCACCATCATCGGGTGGTTCGCCTCCAACCTCTCCTCCCTGCTGGGCATCGACGTGGACCAGGGCATCTACCTGGACCTCTCCCTCATTCTTTTGGCGCTCGTGTGGCTGGCCATCGTGGCCGTGGTGTCCTCGCTGAGCGGCTCACGCAAATCCGATGCCCTGGTCATGGCCCTCGCGCCGGTGGTGGTGCTCGTGGGCTTCCAGACCTGGGACCTGTGGGCCGTGCTCTTCATGATGCTCGCGCTGCTCGGCTACGTGCGCGGAAACCCGGCGCTCGCCGGTTTCATGGTGGGCTTCGGTGCCTCTGTGGCGTTCTTCCCCGTGGTGGTACTGCTGGCCATCCTGATCATGGCCGCCCGCCACCGCTTCATCAAGGACTTCATCAGCGCGCTCATTTGCGCCGCGATCGCCTGGATCCTGATCAACGGCACCTACATGCTCACCGCGTGGGACCAGTGGCGGGCGCAGTTCAACAACCTGGTGGATTCCAATACCGAGCAGTCCTCGTTCTGGAACGTATGGAACGACACCATCGAACCGCGCACCGGCGTGGCCTTGGACGGTGGAAGCGTGGGTCAGTTCGTGCTGCTGACCATGGTCCTGGGGCTCGTGTTCGTGCTGCTGATCTCGCTACTGAGCCGCCGGGAACCCTCCGTGGTGCAGGTGATGTTCTTGCTCCTGGCCCTGTACGTGCTGCTCGCCAAGGACTACTCGCTCAACTACGTGCTGTGGCTGGTGCCGCTGGTGATCCTGTGCCGCCGCAACTGGATCGAATTCGGACTGTGGCAAGCGGTCGAGGTCCTCTACTGGGCCACCGTGGTGCTGCCGGCCGCTGCCTGGCCCACTCTGCCCTGGATCGAACAGTTCGGTTGGGCACCCCAGGACATCCTGGCGGTCATCCGCTACCTGTTCCTCATCTACTTCGTGGTGGCCGTGGTGATCGACATGTTCCGCGGACGCAAGGCATTGGCTCTCGGGGTCTCAGCGCTCAAGTGAACCGGCCGACGTGATCGGCTGTTAAGTAACGCGTGTGTTCCGTGAGATCATAAAGTCACCCTACTTATTACTGCCCCTCGGAAAGAGTCATGGAGAACCAGAAGTCCCGCCCGGTCATCAACTGGCAGCCGCCCTCGTGGCGCTCTTTGCGCAAGCCGCTGTTATTGATCCTCGCGGGCGTGGTGGTGGTTGTCTTGCTGTGGAGCACCGTGATCAATTACTTCTTGGTCTCCCGCGACCCGCAGTCTCCCGTGGACGCGTACCTCAGTCAGTTGGAGCGTGGCAGCGCCCGCCAGGTGCTGGCCCCCCTGAGCATTATTAACAGCGACCCCACCGTGCAGGTCCTTCCCAACTCCGTATACCGCAATTCGCATGAACGCCCGGTAGGGCACGAGATCATCTCGGTCTCAGAACGCGGCACACAGGCGGACGTGGAAGTGGACGTGCGCATGGGTGACGGCCAGACCCATCGCGTGACCTACACGGTGGACAAGTTGGTCTCCACGGGATTCCTCAATGACACCTGGCAGCTCAATGACGTGGACGACGTGATGGTGGGTGTCAAGCTGCCAGCCGCGGTGGATGCCCTGTCTGTGAACGGTCAGACGGTACGTCCCGACGCCGCCGCGTTGCGCGCTTCGGATGACACCCCCGCCCGTACGTGGCAGTTCGAAGCCCTGCCGGGCAGCTATGACGTGGCGATGCCGGAGGATTCCTACCTGTTGGCCAGTAAACATGCTGTAGGGGGCATAAATATCAGCGACCCACAGGCACTATCGCTCGAACTCGACTTCGGGCCCTCTCCGCGCATGTGGGAGACCGTTGACCGGGAGATCGGCGTGGTCATAAAGAACTGCGAGGGAGGCCGCCGCCTGGACCTCGACGCATGCCCCGCGCCCAGCTCGTGGGTCGAGGGAGCGGCGTCGACATCAGAAACCGCCCAACCCGATGACTTGCCGGATGGCGTGACGGACGTGAAGTGGGAACTGGAGAAGCGGCCGGCCCTGGTGCTGCAGCCGGAGGACAACGACCCCCTGACGTTTCACGCCCAGCGCTACCGCCCCGCGGTGGCCAAGGTGACCTTCCGAGAAGATGGCCGCACCAAGACCGAACGTGTGGAGTTCGGGTTGGATGTCACCGCGCACTCGAGCGGCAACGACATCACCACGGATGTGCAATTGCGCCGAGCGCTGACCGATACCGAACAAGCCTTCGACCCCTCGTAAACTTGAGGTAGTCGAGGAGGGAGCCACCGTGGCCCAAGAGCCGGAATATTACAAACCTCAACCGCTTCCCCCGCGCGACGGCGCTCGCGGCGGTGGATACCAGCAGAACGGGTACCAGCAGCGCGGTTTCCAACAGAACCCCGGAGCGTCCCAGTGGGGCCAGCCCCGTCAAGGGCCACCCGTGGTCAACGTGGTGGGTGGCAAGTCCGCACTGCTGTCCTACGTGCTGTGGTTCCTCCTGGGCTGGTTGGGTGTGCACAAGTTCTACCTCCAGCAGCCGTTCCAGGGAATCTTCTACCTGCTGCTGGCCGCAATCGGTTCGTTGACCACCCCGATCATCATCGGCTGGTTCATCCTGGCTTTGTGGGGACTGCTCATGATCATCGACCTGTTCATCATCCCGTTGCGGGTTGCGCAGCTCAATGCGCGGCTGACCCGCCGGGTCAATGGCTACTGAGCCGCAGTTGTAGTAAACTCGGCAAGTCTGTGTGCCGTTCGATACGCGATCGGTACCGACAAACGCACAGAACCTCCTGCTGCGGAAGGACCGCAGCCGCTTAGCCCGAAGGAGGTGGGTTCTTTACATGCGTGAATACGAATTGATGGTGATCCTCAACCCCGAGGTCGAGGAGCGCGCCGTTGAGCCGACCCTCAAGAAGTTCCTCGAGGTAGTCACCAAGGAGAACGGCACCGTCGACAACGTCGACATCTGGGGCCGTCGTCGCTTGGCCTACGAGATCCAGAAGAAGTCCGAGGGCATCTACGCCGTTGTGAACTTCACCGCTGAACCGCACACCGCTCAGGAACTGGACCGTGTCCTGGGCCTGAACGAAGCTGTGATGCGCACCAAGATCATCCGTCCTGAAGAACAGAAGATCGAAGCCAAGTGAGTTGACTGTGCGGTCCGTCAGGGCTGCACAGGGCGTCTTACCCAAGGCCCTTACGGGTTCCCCGTGAGATGCTTCAAAACCCACAACGTCTCGCATCCAGCGTCCACAGATACCGGAGGTTCACATGGCTGGCGATACCGTCATTACACTGATCGGCAATCTGACCGCCGACCCCGAACTGCGTTTCACTCCGTCCGGAGCCGCCGTGGCCAATTTCACGATTGCGTCTACCCCGCGTGCCTTCGATCGGCAGTCCAACGAGTGGAAAGACCAGGAAACCCTGTTCTTGCGCTGCTCGGTCTGGCGTGAAGCCGCAGAGAACGTGGCCGAGTCCCTGACCAAGGGCACTCGCGTGATTGTTCAGGGCCGGCTCAAGGCACGCTCTTACGAGACCAAGGAAGGGGAGCGTCGCACCAGCCACGAGCTGGAAGTCGACGAAATCGGCCCTTCCATGCGGTACGCAACCGCCAAGGTCAACCGGAACTCACGCGGTGGCGGCCAGGGAGGCAACTCCTACGGCGGCAACCAGAGCTTCGGTAACACCGGCGGCGGTGGCGGATTCGGGGGCGACTCCGGATTCGGCGGCGGCCAACAGGGTGGCGGCTTTGGTGGGAACCAGGGCGGCAACTTCGGTGGCGCCGGTGGCGGCAACCAGCAAGGCGGTTTTGGCGGGGGTAACCCCGGTGCAAACCGCGGCGGTGGTCAGCAGCAGCGTCCGCAACAGGGCAATGATCCTTGGGGTCAGTCCTCCGGTGGTAATTACGACTGGGGTACCGATTCCGAAGACGAGCCCCCCTTCTAGACACACTTATCCAACCCATCCCGCAGGTACGCCTGCGGGCTCCGCATCCGAAAAGGAGCACCACGATGGCCAAGGCTGAAATTCGTAAGCCGAAACCAAAGCAGAACCCGCTCAAGGCGGCTGGCGTCACTGAGATCGATTACAAGGACGTCGCTCTGCTTCGCAAGTTCATCTCCGACCGCGGCAAGATCCGTGCACGCCGCGTGACCGGCGTGTCCGTTCAGGAGCAGCGCAAGATCGCTTTGGCGATCAAGAACGCTCGTGAAGTTGCTTTGCTGCCCTACTCCGGCGCCGGCCGCTGATCAGAGAGGACTGAGAATCTATGGCAAAGATCATTCTGACCCACGAGGTTTCCGGGCTGGGTTCCGCCGGTGACGTGGTTGACGTGAAGAACGGCTACGCCCGTAACTTCCTCTTCCCGCGCGGCTTCGCAACCCCCTGGAGCCGTGGCGCTGAAAAGCAGATCGAATCCATCAAGAAGGCACGTGCCGCTCGTGACCTGGCTTCCCTCGAAGACGCACAGGCTCTGGCTGCCAAGCTGACCTCCACCACCTTGACCGTTCCGGTCAAGTCCGGTGCAGAGGGCCGCTTGTTCGGCACCGTGCGCGCTGAAGACGTTGCGAAGGCCGTTGAGGCTTCGGGTCTGGGCTTCATCGACAAGCGTCGTGTCGAGCTCACCCAGCGCATCAAGACCACCGGCGTGTACCAGGCCGTGGTTCGTCTGCACGAAGAGGTCAACGCGAACGTTGAGTTCGAGGTTGTCCCCGCCTGATTTCATCCCGTGGGCACCCTCGCGGGTGTCTCTGGAATGTCATTGAGAAGTGCCCCGTAGGCCATTGGCCTGCGGGGCACTTTTTGTGCGTTTGCACGCTCTGACCAGCACTTATGACTTTCCCAAGTGTCACGACCGAACGATCCAGGGGGTTACATGTGATGATGCTCAGTATGGAGATCAAGGCACACAGGGGACTCACCGGGTCCCAGCTCTACTGGGTTGGACTGGGCTGCCTTGGCCTGGCTGTGGCGGCCTTTGCCGGGAGTTTTGCCATGGGCAATTCCCTGGACCCCCAAGGGGCCGTGTTCGTGTTGGTGGTCGGGCTGATCATCAGCGTGATCGCGTCAATCGTCGCAGCGGTACTAAGCATTGCCGGGCTGGTTGCTTTTCCCCTGCTCAGAGGGAGATTCATTATCCTGTTGGTACTTTCGCTGGTGTTCTCGCCCCTACTTTGGCTTGGGCTGATGGCCACCGTGCTCTAGTTATCCACAGATCCATCCACAATCCGTGCACAAGTTTGCACGGCGTGTTCCACACGCTGTCCACAGGTTTTCCACAACCCGTGGACAGCGTGTTTCGTTAAGCCTCGCGAATCATGCGGCTGTCGTCGCGAATCTGACCCACCAGCTCCTCGAGCATGTCCTCGAGCGTCACGATGCCGTCCACATGACCGTCCGGTGAGATCACGGCGCCCAGGTGGGCGCCCGAGTTCTGCATGATGGTCAGCGCCTGACGCAGCGGCATGTCCGCGTCGATGCGGGGCAGCGCGCGCACCTGGGAGGCCTCGATGGGAAGGTCGCGAGCGGCGTCGTCCTCCTCGATGAGGTCCTTGATGTGCACGTACCCGGCGAGCGAGCCGTCGCGGGCGAGCATCGGGAAGCGCGAGTAACTGTCCGCGGCGATGATCTCGGCCTGCGCCGTGGTCACGCCGGAGGGCAGGCACGTCACCTTGCTCATGGGGATCAGGATGCCGTTGACGCTGCGTTCCTCGAAGGTCAGGGCGCCCAGGAGCAGGCGCTCGTCGTTGGCTTCCAGCAGCCCGCCGTGGCGTGATTCGGCGACCAGGGCGGCCACCTCGTCACGGGTGAAGACCGAGGTGACCTCGTTCTTGGGCTGGATGCGCATCAGGCGCAGGATGAGGTTGCCGATTCCGTTCATGGCCCACAGCAGCGGGCGCAGCACGGTGACCACGCCCACCAGGATGGGTCCGAGGACCAGCGCGCTGCGTTCGGGGGTGGCCAGCGCGATGTTCTTGGGAACCATCTCGCCGATCACCACGTGCAAGTAGGTGACCATGGACAGCGCGATCGCGAAGGCAATCGGGTGCTGTAGCGACTCGGGCACGCCGATCGCGGCGAAAGGCACCTCGAGCAGGTGCGCGATGGCCGGTTCACTGATCGCGCCGAGCGCCAGGGTGCAAATGGTGATGCCCAGCTGCGCGCCGGCCATCATGAGGGAGACGTTCTCCATGGCCTTGAGGGTGACCTTGGCGGCCCACTTCCCCTCGAGTGCCTTGGGTTCGATCACGGTGCGGCGCGCGGAGATCAGGGCGAATTCCGCGCCCACGAAAAATGCGTTGCCTGCCAGCAGCACCACGGTGAGCAGCAGTCCGGCGAGGTCGCTCATCGGTTCTCCTCCTGGTCGACGACGCCGCTGAGGGCCTCGCGGTGGTCGGTGGCCTTCGCGGTGTGCTCCTGGTCCTCGGGCTTGGTCTCATCCTCCGATGGCAGCTCGCTCACGCGGGCGGTCAGTTCGGTGATGCGGTGCTCGTCCAGATCGATGACCTCGAACGTGATGAGCGCGGGATCCTCGCCGGGTTCCGGATCGGATTCGACCGTTACGGTGTCACCGACCTCGGCCAGGCGGCCCAGGTCCAGGTTGATGAGGCCGGCCAGGGTTTCGTAGTCCTCGTGTTCGGGGACCGTGACACCCAGGTGTTGGCTGGCTTCGTCCGGGCGCAGGGCGGCGGAGAAGGTCCAGACGTCGTCGTGCTGTTCGGCGTGGGGCTCGTCCTGGGGATCGTGCTCGTCTCGCACCTCACCCACGAGTTCCTCCACGAGGTCCTCCAGCGTGACCAGTCCGGCGATGTCACCGAACTCGTCCACGAGCAGCGTCATCTGCAGGGCACCGGTGCGCAGGACGTCCATGAGGTCATCGAGTTCCACGGTGTCCGGGACAAAGCGGGCCTCGCCCATGATCTGGTCCACCGTCACGGACTCACGCTGGGCGTAGGGCACGGCCAGGGCCTGGCGTACGTGCACCTGGCCCAGAACGTGTTCCTTGTCGTCGTGCAGCACCGGGAAGCGGGAGAAACCGGTGGCCTTGGACTCTCGCAGCAGATCCCGCACGGTGTTGTTCGGGGAGAGGGTGACCATTTGACCGCGCGGGGTCATCACGTCGTGCGCGCGGCGGTCACCGAACGCGAACGAGCGCTCAACCAGCTCCGCGGTCTGGGAGGCCAGTGCGCCCTGATTGGCGGAATGGCGGACCAGCCCGGCGAGTTCCTCGGGGGAGCGCGTTGAGGCCAGTTCCTCTTGTGGTTCCACGCCCAACGCGCGCACGATCTTGTTGGCGTTGTTGTTGAACAGGCGGATGGGCCAGCCCAGCACCTTGGTGAAGCCGCGCTGAAATCCGACCACTGCCTTCGCGGTGGCCAGGGGCTTGGCAATGGCAAGGTTCTTGGGTACCAGTTCGCCGAAGATCATGGTCAGGCCGGTGGCCAGCACCAGCGCAAGCGTGATGGAGGTGGAGCGGGCAGCGACGGGTGACAGGCCGACGTCGGTGAGCGGCCCCACGATGAGGGCGGCAATGGCGGGTTCCGCGAGGAAGCCGATGCCCAGGTTGGTGACGGTGATGCCCAGCTGGGCTCCGGAGAGCTGGGTGGACAGGGTTTTCATGCCCTTCAGCACACCCTGGGAACGGCGGTCGCCGGTCTTGGCGGCGGCTTCTACGTCATTGCGATTGACGGTGATGAGGGAGAACTCGGCGGCAACAAAGGCGCCGCACGCTGCGATCAGCACGAGTCCGACGATGATGGAGACGACTTCCACTAGCTCCACCACCCCTGGCTACAACTCAGAAAACCGGGTCTTTTACAGGGGGCGTCGCTAGGGGCGCTCATGATCTCCGTATCTTGGTGCGGGCGGCGTTCGATGCGCCGCGAGGTATAAAACGGAACAAATCTACAGGCGGAACCCGGGAGTTTCCAGGGGGTGAGCGGCGTCGTGGTCCCCCTTGGCGAACGCGTGTTATCCGTGTCGTGGCACAGTGCGACAATGGAGCGCAGTCTTTGAGGAATGGAAGTGAGTGAGGGTGTCGGAATACACGTCCGGATCGCGCGAGGAGTACGGGCGCTCGCTGCCGCATGACAACGTGGCGGAGCAGTCGGTGCTGGGCGGCATGCTGCTCTCCAAGGACGCCATTGCGGACGTGGTGGAAGTGCTGCGCGGAGTGGATTTCTACAAGCCGGCGCACGAATCCGTTTACGACGCCGTGATCTCCCTGTACGGGCGCGGCGAACCCGCCGATGCAATCACCGTGGGCGACGAGCTCACCAAGCGCGGTGAGATCGAACGCATCGGTGGCGTGGCGTACCTGCACTCGCTGATCGCGTCCGTACCGACCGCGGCCAATGCGGGTTTCTACGCTGAGATCGTGCGCGAGCGTGCGGTGCTGCGGCGGTTGGTGGAGGCCGGTACCAAGATCGCGCAGCTGGGGTACTCGCAGGACGGCGAGGTCGATGACATCGTCAACGAGGCTCAGGGTGAGATCTACCAGGTGGCCGAGCGGCGTACGTCCGAGGACTACGTGGTGCTCAGCGAGGTCATGGAATCCGCCGTGGATGAGATCGAGGCGGCCGGTAACCGCGAGGGCATGCAGGGCGTGCCCACCGGATTCATCGAACTGGACGAGCTGACGCACGGTTTCCAGGGCGGTCAGATGATCGTGATCGCGGCGCGTCCTGCCATGGGTAAGTCGACGTTCGCGCTGGATATTGCGCGCTCGGCGTCGATCAAGCACAACATGACGTCCGTGATCTTCTCGCTGGAAATGAGCCGCAACGAGATCGCCATGCGTCTGCTCGCGGCTGAGGGCACCCTGCAGATGCAGGACCTGCGCGCCGGCACACTGCAGGACGAACAGTGGGCCAAGATCGCGCAAATCATGGGCAAGATGGACTCTGCGCCGCTGTTCATCGACGATTCGCCCAACATGTCGCTCATGGAGATTCGCGCCAAGTGCCGGCGCCTGAAGCAAAAGCACGATTTGAAGCTCGTGGTCCTCGACTACCTGCAGCTCATGAGTTCCGGCAAGAAGGTCGAATCCCGTCAGCAGGAGGTCTCCGAGTTCTCCCGTGCGCTCAAGCTCCTCGCCAAGGAGCTCGAAGTGCCAGTCATCGCGCTGTCCCAGCTGAACCGTGGCTCCGAACAGCGCACGGACAAGAAGCCGCAGGTGAGTGACCTGCGCGAAAGTGGATCGATTGAGCAGGACGCGGACATGGTGATCCTGCTGCACCGTGAGGATGTCTACGACAAGGAGTCCCCGCGTGCCGGTGAGGCGGACGTAATCGTGGCGAAGCACCGTAACGGTCCCACCAAGACGATCGTGGTCGCGTTCCAGGGCCACTACTCGCGGTTTGCGAATATGGCGTTGGAGGGGTTCTAGATCTGATGGGTATCTTGCGCAGTCACACGTGAGGTAAATACCAGCTGAAGTTTCATGGGAGGCAAACGCGAAATCCGAGCCAGGATTTTGCAGTTGCCTCCCTTCATACTCCACCTGGAAGTATCGGGTCGGCCGTTCCCGTGAACAACCTCACCCAAGCCCCCAAAATCCCCGCCATGACGCGGATTACACTCATCTGTCGTGACTAGCACCGCTGGCGTACGCTCGAGTAGCAAGGCTAGGGTGGCCGAATGCTTTCAACTGAACAGGCGGCTTATAAACTCGCCTTTTTGATCGCGGACGCTTTGATCCGAAGCGGCTCGGGATCTGCCAGTACCACCAAGTCCCTCTTGTCGATCTTCCAGAAGACCGAGATGCCCAACGTGACGGTCAGTGTCAGCTTGGGCCAGGTCACCATCAGTCACCAGGAAGAGCCCGACGATGCTCCCAGTACCCGGATACTCGAATCCGAACCGGGCACGCTGGACATCGGTCTGCGCACCGAGACCGGTGAGGTTCTCGAGTCATTCATCTTGGGCCGGCTCACCATCGAAGAAGCCATCCGTGAGATGGAAGAAGTCACGGCCAAGTCTCGTGTCATCGGCCATCGATTGACTGCCACGGGCTTCGCGATGTTCGGTGTGGGCTTCTCCCTGATTCTGGGAGGCGGGCTCGTCTCGACCATCAGCGCTGCCTTCATTGCCGCTGCCGTATATACGATCTACGCGCTGGTCGCCCGCACCCAGGCCCCAACGATCTTCAGTCTCGCCGCGGGCGGTTTCACCGCAGTCATCGGTGCGTGCATTTCCGGTCTTTTCTTTTCGACGTCGCAGCCCGCGATCTGCATCGTTGCCTCCCTTGCTGCCTGGTTGGCGGGTATCGCCGCTTATGGTGCCGTGCACGATGTCATCACCGGTTGGTATCTCTCGGCCTCGGGCCGCATCTTGGACGTGGTCACGAGTACGGCCGGATTGGTGGCTGGCGTGACACTGGGGATCCACCTGATGCAGCCGATCTTTGGTGAGGACATGAACTTCATCGAGACCCTCGAGATGGATGAAACCCGCTGGGGCCTGTCCGTGCTCGGCGCCGTGATGGTGTCGGCTGGCTTCGCCCTCGCATCCGGCGGCCGCGGGTGGAAACTCGCGGCACTGGGCTTGTTCGGGGGAGTGGTGATGCTCCTGATGCTTTCCCTGGCTACTGCGGGTATCAGTTCCTACGCAGCGATCTTGGTCGCATCAACCGCTGCCGGTGCCGTGTGTGTTGTGCTCACCCGCTCGCTCAATATGGCGTCCAACGCATCACTGATGGTCGTCCTCTTGCCGCTGTTCCCCGGAATGTTGGTCTACCAGGGCGTACTGGGCACGATCTTCGGTATGGACGGCGCTAATGATTCATTATTGGAAGCCACCATCACCGCGTTCTGCCTGTCCATGGGCGGCATCCTGGGTCAGTACCTTGCTTCTGAGGCCCTGTGGGCCAGCCGCCGCAAGCAGTTCACCCACAATCACCCGGATCGCGCCTTCCGCAAGGAGATGGCCGACGAGGAGAACTTCAGCGACATCATGGTCCCGATCTTCTCCAAACCGTTCACCCAGTAGCACCGGTAGGCCCGGCGGCGGGGACTACTTCTCCATGCCGCTGGCCACGCGCTGGATCAGCCCCTGGATATTGGTAAGAGTCCGGTCCACTCGATCCTCGAGCGTCATGGTCTCCTCCATTTGTCGGATACCCTCCGGCTTCCTCTTGCCCCGGGTGTAGTCGCTGCACGCGAGATCGGAACAGAGGTACGTTCCCACCGTGTTGTAACGGTCCTTGGTGGACTTCGATCGCTGAATCGACACCAAGGACACCCCGCTGCCCGGGTGCAAGGTCAGACAGATCTGACACATGCGGGCGCCGCTTTTGCCCTTGTGGGGGTTCTTCTCCAGGACGAGCCCGCGCAGACCATTCTCGGTCTCGGCCACTACGTAGCCGGTGCGTGGGGACTTAGGGTCGATCCAACCGAGGAAAACCTGTGATTCCCAGTCGACGCTAAACAGTTCCTGCGGAATGTTGATGCGCTGTGAAGCGCCCTTGGAACAGTTGATGAAGCTCTTGCGGATCTCGGATTCGGTGCATGAGTGCATAGTTGAAAACTATCGGTTTATACCCGGTGTCAATTGCGCAAGAGGGGGGCTAACTCACGAGAAGATCCACGGGCTGAGCTCGCCCCGAAGTCAGATCGTGCAAGCCGTAAATGATCGAGTTACCCTCAAAGTCGCAGAACGATGGGCAGGGTGATGATGACTAAGAAACGTGCGGCCGAGATCGACCGGAAAATCGCCGGTATGGACGCTGAGCAACTACCCGCCAACACACGCAGGTTGCATGGAGCACGGCACTTCGCCGGTCTCTACGCCTCCGAAAACGTTGCCGGAACAGAGTTTGTCTTCGGGGCAACCTTCGTCATCCTCGGTGCCGAAATCGTCGATGTCATTATTGGACTGGCCATCGGTAACGCGCTCGCGGTGCTGACGTACCGGTTTGTGACTGCCCCAATGGCTATCAGAACCCGGATGAGTGTCTACACCTACCTCAACCGCACCACGGGGCGCCTGATGACGTGGTTGTACAACGCTGCGAACGCGATCGTCTTCGCCATCATCGCGGCGGCCATGATCACCGTCTCGGCCACCGCCCTGCGACTGGTCTTCGGGTTCCCGGCGCAGACGGAGGCTTACCCCACCAATTGGGGCTTCATTGTTATTGCGATGGCTTTCGGTTCCGTAGCGGTTCTCGTGGCAGCTTTCGGGTTCAACGCGCTCGCAGAGTTCGCCAGTATCTGTGGCCCGTGGTTGATGGTCATGTTCTTCACCGGCGGGATGACCATGATCCCAGTGGTCGCCGAGTCCGTGACTGGCTCCCCGGTCGTGAGCAGCTGGCAAGAATTCATTCATGTCGGAGGGGAAGGCGTGTTTACGGGCCGGACCCCCGAGGGCGCAGAAGGTATCGGTCTTCTGGGCATCATCGGTTACTCATGGGCGGCGAACAGCTTCGCTCACGCTGGCCTGATCGACATGTCTCTGTTCAGGTACGCCAAAAAGAGCTGGTACGGATACCTCTCGGGTACCGGCATGTTCCTTGGGCACTACGTGGCCTGGTTGGCGGCCGGTTTCATGGGCGCGGCCACTGCGGCAATCACGACAACCAGCATCACCGTTCTCGAGCCCGGGGACGTGGCGTTCCAAGCACTGGGGTATGCCGGATTCGTCACCGTAATTGTTGGTGGCTGGACGACTGCCAACGCCAACCTTTATCGGGCAGGTCTGGCCGGGCAAGGTGTCTTCCCGCGGCTCTCACGCCAGCGCGTCACCCTGATCGTGGGAATCGTTGTCCTGGTGGCCAGCGTTTTCCCATTCGTCTACCGCAGTTACCTGTCCCTGGTGACCTACGTGGGCGTTCTCCTCGTACCGATCGGCGGAATCCTTTTCGCTGAGCATTACATCCTGCCGCGACTCGGGCTCACTACATCTTGGGCCCGCTACAAGGGGGTCCAGAACGTTCCCGCCCTAGTCGCCTGGGGCGCTGCACTCGTTTTCTCTGCTGTGATGATCGTGTTTGATCTCATCCCCGTGTACTTCTTGTTCGTTTTCGGCTGGGTCATCGCGCTTGTGGTTTACGTCTTGCTCGCCCGGGTATCGGGGGCGGCCGAGAAATACCCTGAACAGGTAGCGGCGGACGCTTTCTTCCAGGAGCGGGTGGATAACTTCCATGCCCAAGAGGCTGCGATCATGTCCGCTGAGACCGAATTGAAGGACCGCAGGGGATTGACCAGGACGTTGAGAGTGGCGTGGATCATCGTCCTCGCCGTGGTCTTCGTGAACGGCCTGTTCGTCCTGATCGCAAGCCCGGACATGGCAACGTACACGTCTCAACGCGATCGGTTCTTCGTGTTCGCGGCGGTGGGTACTGTCCTGTACTTCGTGCTTGCTTACTGGGAGCTCCGGCGACGTAAGGCCTTCGCAGGGCGGGTAGCTGTTGAAACCGCGGCAACCACCCACGGCTCCCACGCGGCCTGACGGATTGTCAGCTCGCGCCGTTGGGACTTGCGTGCCGCTTCTTCGCCACATTCAGCGACCAGATGTACGCAAGTAGCGCCAGCCACCACGGCAAGCTCTGGGGAAGCACATCGATCCCGCGGAACAAGAAGTGAGCCACCGCCAATACGGCCAGGGCCAAGACCACTGACATGGCAATGAGCTTGGTCTTGAGTTTGCGGTCAATGCCGTACCAGGGCCCGTCCTCGGGGGAGTCACTTCTCAGACCGAAAAAGTCGATGATCTTCTTCATGTGATACCACCTCATTCCCTTCTTTCCCCACGGTGTCGACACTGCACACCGAGCACAGTGGCCGAATGGCCAGTGTTCTGAACCACCCTCGGCCACCGGCACCTCAGATCCAGACATAGTGTGGACACCATGCAGGACCACCACACCGCTACGCAGACCGTCGACGCCGCACCCACACCCCTGAGCGTCCTCTCCGACGTCTTCGGCTACGACGAGTTCCGCGGTGAGCAGGCCGCCATCATCGACCAGGTGATGAGCGGGGGAGAAGCGGTGGTTCTCATGCC
This sequence comes from Kocuria atrinae, assembly GCF_039531425.1. Lineage (NCBI taxonomy): Bacteria > Bacillati > Actinomycetota > Actinomycetes > Micrococcales > Micrococcaceae > Kocuria > Kocuria atrinae. The sequence goes on along the minus strand of NZ_BAAAQA010000033.1, from coordinate 29,820 downwards.
CACCGGCGGCGGAAAGTCGCTGTGTTATCAGATCCCCTCGATCCTCCGAGAAGGTACCGGGATTGTGGTCTCGCCCCTGATTGCGCTGATGTCCGATCAGGTGGCAGCGCTTGAAGCAGTCGGAATCCGCGCGGCGTTCCTCAACTCCTCGCTGGATTTCCAGGAAGCGCAAGCGGTCGAACAACAGTTGCTCGCCGGCGAGATCGACCTCCTCTACATGGCCCCCGAACGCCTGATCCTGCCGCGCACCCTGGACCTGCTGCGCCGGGCACAGATCGCCCTCTTCGCGATCGACGAGGCCCACTGCGTTGCCCAGTGGGGCCACGACTTCCGCCCCGACTACCTGGGGCTGTCCGTGCTCGCGGATGCATTCCCCAACGTTCCGCGGATCGCGCTGACCGCCACCGCTACCCGCAGCACGCACCGCGAAATCACCGAGCGCCTGCGCATGGAGAACGCCGCGCACTTCGTCTCCAACTTCGACCGCCCCAACATCCAATACCGGATCGAGCCCAAGGATCGCGGCCGCGACCAGCTCCTGAAATTCATCACCACCGAGCACGACGGCGACGCCGGCATCGTCTACTGCCTCTCCCGCAAGAGCGTGGAAACCACCGCGGAATTCCTCGAGAAGCACGGGGTCACAGCCCTGCCGTACCACGCGGGGCTCGACGCCGCCGTCCGGCACGACCACCAGGAGCGCTTCCTGCGCGAAGAGGGCATCGTGATCGTCGCGACCATCGCATTCGGCATGGGCATCGACAAACCGGACGTGCGCTTCGTTGCCCACCTGGACCTCCCCAAGAGCATCGAGGGCTACTACCAGGAGACGGGCCGCGCGGGACGCGACGGACTTCCGTCGACCGCGTGGATGGCGTACGGCCTGGGCGACGTCGTCAATCAGCGCCGCCTCATCGACCGCGGCGAGGGCACCGAACTGCACATGCGCAACGCGCGCTCGCACCTGGACGCGATGCTCGCCCTGTGCGAGACCGTCTCGTGCCGCCGCGTGCAGTTGCTGCGATATTTCGGCCAGGAGTCCGAGCCGTGCGGCAACTGCGATACATGCCTCAAGCCGCCCAAGATGTGGGACGCCACCGTGCCGGCGCAGAAGCTGCTGTCCACGCTCATTCGGCTGCATCGCGAACGCAGTCAGCAGTTCGGTTCGGGGAAGATCTTCGACGTGCTGCTCGGCCGCGAGAACGAACGCTCCGTTGAATCACGCCACCATGAACTGAGCGTGTGGGGGATCGGCACGGAGCTCACCGAACGCGAGTGGCGTTCCGTTCTGCGGCAGCTCCTTGCCCGCGGGATCGTGGAGGCCGTGGGCGACTACGGCGTGCTGGTGCCCGGTCCAAATGCCGGTCCCGTCCTGCGCGGCGAAATCACCTTGGACTTGGCGGTCGACAGGACGCCGACGTCGTCCACTCGCGGGCGCGCTCGTGCCGCCGGGAGCGGTCGCGCATCGGCCGCGGAGGGCCTGGAACCCGCGGACCGCGAAGTCTTCGAGTCCTTGCGAACCTGGCGCACTTCGGTGGCCAAGGAGAAGCAGATCCCGCCCTACATGGTGTTCTCGGATGCGACCCTCGTGGGGATCGTGGAAGCGAAGCCGGAGAGCGTGCGTGCGCTGGGGTCCGTGAGCGGCGTCGGCGCGAAGAAGCTCGCGGAGTACGGGGAGTCCGTCTTGGAGGCGCTCGGCGCGGACGCGTGACCAAGGGTGTGGGCGGCATGACCGACGGGTGGGACGGTGTCCGGCGTCAGCGGCACCTTGACGGCGCCGGACGCGAGCGGTGCCGTCGGCGGGTCCGGAACGAACCGCGCTATTGACCGGTGGGACTGGACCACGCATCTGAGTAGAGATCTTCCGAGCGGGATTCCAGCAGATCCTTGTACGCGCCCGGCTCGAAGCTCTGTGCAGAGTCACCGGGAATCTTCGACGTGAAGGCGGAGACGCCCAGCCCGGCCTCGCGCTTTTCGAGCGTGAACCCAGCGGCTTCCAGAAGCGTGGGAAACATATTGAGCTGGTCGGCGCCGGAGCGCAGCTCCGTGGTGCCGGTCTCGCCCGGAACCCGGATCCGATTGAAGATCGTGCGGTTGGTGTGCCCGCCCAGCTGCTCGTGGAAAGCGTCGCCGGCGCTCATGTGTTTGAGGTGGTCACCCATGATCACCACGGATGTGTCCTCGAGATATCCCATTTGATTCATATACTCCACGAAGTCCGCGACCTGAGTCATGGAGCAGAAGAACGCTGAGGTTACTTCGCTCTCGGTGTCCACGGTGCAGTAATCGTAGATGTGGACCGGCTCGTGGGTGTCCAGGGTGAGCATGGACAGATTGAACGGCTGCCCGGTTTGCTGCGAGGTGGCGTGGAGCTGGTCGATCTCGTTCTTGGCGTTGGCCATCAGCCGCTCGTCGCTCAGGCCCCAGTCGCTGCGGAAGCTCGATTCCGGCTCGCCGGCTGCGCGCCAGTCATCGAGACCCAAGTCCTTGGTGTAGCCGTGGTTGGCCAGGAACGTGCCCTTCGCAGCGAAGGATGGGTTGGCGCCGCCCAGGAATACGTTGGTGTAACCCTCGTCCGCCAGGATGTCGCCCAGGCAAGTGAGGCCGCCCAAGTAGCTCTTGGTGTTGCCGACCAGCTGATCGGGCGAACCGCTGTCTCCGGAGGCACCCACACCCTTGAGCGGCACACCGCACTGCGTGGAAACCAGGCCGGACATGGTCCAGCCGCCGCCCTCGTACTGATTGAAATCCTCGATGCTCTGCCAGCCGTCTTCGGCGCGCGTGACGTCCTTCAGGGGAGCGAAGGCGTCCTTCTCGAAGTGTTCATCGTTTGCCAGCGTCTGCTCGCCGGATTCTAGATAGATCGTGACCAGGTTGCGCTTGTTCTCAGCGCTCGTGACGGTCGGCTCCTCGTAGTAATCGCCGATGTTGTACGGCGAATTGGCCGACCTGATGTAGTCGCCGATGCCCACGGTGGAGGCGAACGCCGTGGTCCCGCCGGCCGCGACCGCGGTAACCAAAGCGGTCGAAATGCCCCGCATGGCCCACTTCTTGCCCTGGGGTCGAGTGTCACAGCCCAGACGACGGCGCTTGCGGCGCCGGAAGAAATGCCACACGGCAATGCCAATAGTGATGACCAGGGGCAATACTCCGATGCCCAGGATCCCCATCCATACCAGGGGGCCACCGCCGCCGTCCGTCTCGACCGTGACGATGTTGAGGCGCATCTGGCCGAACGAGATCTTGCCGAAGTAGTACCGAATGCCGATGGCCGCAATGAGCATGGCAAGGCCCGCCCAGATCAGGACGTAGACCAGGAGGTACCCCAGGACCACACCAACCTGTCGGATCACAGGGAGAATCCGGCTGGCCATGACAACTCCTCGCGTGCGATGCCCGCGCGGTTGTCGAACATCTGTGGGATCTGCCCGCTGAAGGGGCTCATAGAAAACGAATACCGTTAACCTACCCGTTCCCTGGAGTTAAGGGAGGGGTCTGCAGCTTGGAGTTACCGGCGAGACGCGGCCGCAGCGCCGGGCATCGAATTCATAACGTTCTGACACGAGGTGGTGCTACCCCTGTTCCTCAGGGGATAGTGTCTCTACTCATAACGTTCGCAATTGTGAAGGGCATGACATGAGCACCCCCCATTCTTATGGCTCCCAGCCGGGAGACCAGCAGCCCGGCAACACCCCTCGTTACGACGCCGCTCCGGGCGCCGGCCAGTATCAGCCCGGCGGCGCCCCTGGTTACGACCGGGGCGGGTACCAGCAACAAGGCTCCCAGCCGGGCGTCCCCGTTGGCCCCGGCCAGGCGATCAAGCGGTTCTACAAGAAATACGCCCAGTTCTCCGGGCGGGCCAGCCGATCCGAGTACTGGTGGGTCGCACTCTTCATGTTCCTGGTGTACGGCCTGTTCATGGTGCTCATCAACACGGTGGGCAGCGAAGTAGTGAGCAGCAACTCGGTGTCGACCGCGACAACCTTTTCGTACTCGGTGAGCAGCGAGCCCAACGGGTTGGGGGCCGTCTTGTCCTTACTGCTCCTGGTATTCATGTTGGCCCACGTGGTTCCGAGCATCGCGCTCGCCGTGCGACGACTGCACGACGTGAACATGTCCGGGTTCTTGTACCTGCTGATCCTGATTCCGTTCCTCGGATCACTCATTCTGCTGGTCTTCTTCGTATTGCCGCCCAATCCTGCGGGAGCGCGGTTCGACCGGCGAGTGTGACTCGCAGTGAGGAGAGAGGGGCCGTTGATCCCCCGGGATCGGCGGCCCTTACTCTCGCTCGTCCCGTACCCTCTATGGGTGCCTTATCCCGCTGAACTCCCCGCCCGGCCCGACGATCACGACGACGCCCCGCCCGCCGGTTCCCGCTACCAACACCTGGAAAGCACCGCGGTCCGTGAATCCACGGCCGCGCTGCAAAAGCGCATCTACTCCCGCTTCCCGGATCGCGGACTATGGGAGGTCTGTGGGGAGCTGCTGGCCCTTGTGGATGAGGTGACTCATGAGGGCGGTATCAGTCGCCAGCGCATCAGGTTGGCGCGCCTTCTCTCACGCCTGGGGATCATCGCGGTGCTGGCGATCTTCGGTGGGGCGATCGTGCTTGCCGCCGTCAGTATTTGGGAGACCCCCGATTCGCTGGGCCCGGTCGATTGGCTCCCGCTGCTCGAAACCGTGGTCAACAACCTGGTCTTCGCGGGCATCGCTATCTTTTTCTTGGTCGCGATTCCTGAGCGGTTGGAGCGCGCTCGCGTGCTGCGCCTCGTTCACCGCTTGCGTTCACTGGCCCACGTGATCGACATGCACCAGCTCACCAAAGTTCCCGAGCGGCTCCAGCGGGGATCTCGTGAGGAGGGCGGGCTGGACCTCACACGCGAACAGCTCACCCACTACTTCGACTACTGCACGGAGATGCTCTCGCTCGTGGGCAAGACGGCGGCACTCTTCGCGGAGGACACCACAGACGGTGACATCCTGGATGCCGTGGAAGGCATTGAAACCCTCACTTCCGATATGGCTCGTAAGGTCTGGCAGAAGATCGCTGTCCTTCAGTCTCAAAGTGACTAACGAGTATGAAAAAGCGTCACGAAACCCCAGGTGAGAAGGGGGTAAAAAGAGGCGAGCGACGTCGTCGGCCTTGACGAGCTGAGGTTACGTGCTAGTAAGTTTGCTTGCTGATCCAAAGGAGGAATCAGCATGATGAAGAAGACCAACCGCATTTTGACGACCGCCGCAACCGTGGCAGCCCTCTCGTTCACTGTGGCACCGGCCGCTTCTGCAGCGCCCACTCCGGAGGCACCCCAGGCCCCCGCAGCAACCGCAGCGGAGTCCTGCCCCTCGGCCAGCGACTTTTCGTTGACCGCGCCGTCCCACACCGAGGCGGCCGGTAACCTGCTGGACAAGCAGATCACCTTCGGCTCGTACTGGACCGGCGGTAACGTGCAGTCCGGCACCCAGGCCACGCTGACGGCGTCCGGCCCGGCCGAGGTCACCTTGCTCAACGGCGAGACCTACAACGCACCGGTGGTTGCCGGCGGCACCGTCTCGGGCGTCTTCCCGGCTGGCGGCGCGGCCTTCGCACCGAGCTTCCGCCTGGACGACTCGAACCGCGACTCCGCCAACGGCGCGACCAACCGCGATCACGTGACGTCCATTTCCTACCCCGTGACGGTCTCGGGCAACTTCGGTTCCTGCGACTACACCGTGGAGGGAACGGCGAACTCCAATTTCAACGTGACCTCGATCGAGCTGACGGAACGCGCATAGTTCCTCCACTTGAGTTCTGGCCCCGAGCGATTCAATCGCTCGGGGCCAGTTCTGTTTAACGGGGTGGTTGGGGACGACGTCGCTCTGGGTGACTTCGCCGCGCGGGTCACCTTGTTATGTGCTCATCCTTCTTTGTCGACCTCCGGGGAATGCCACCGGCCCACAGCGCCGCCGCGATCAACAGGGGCTGCCCGAACAGTCGCGCCAGGCGCTTGCCGTCCGTGTCCAGCCCGAAGGCGTCCGTGCCTTCCACGTACTGGGCGATATTGCCCGGGAAGATCAGCACGTAGAACGCCGCCAGGGCGATACCCACCACTCGACGGTGCTTAGGTAGAGCCAATAGCGCCGCACCGAACGAAATCTCCACCACGCCGGAACCGAGCACCACCAGGTCGTGGTCCACCGGCATCCAGTCCGGAACCTGCGCCTGGAACTCGTCCCGCGCAAACGTCAGGTGGGAGATCCCGGCGAACGTCATGAAGGAGCCGAGAACCACGCGGGTGATCGTCTGGGAGCGCTCGCGGGCGGAGCGGCGGCGGAGGGATGTCATACGACGAACCTACTTCGAATGATGGGGGAGTGGGCGCACGGTGGCGTTGCTGAATCGACCTGGCGGGGTGGCGTCGGCGGGCGCGCTCCCGTGTGAGAGCGCGCCCGACGAATAGAAAATGAGGCCTACTCGTCGGTGACGAGCAGCTCCACCTCGATGTTGCCGCGGGTGGCGTTGGAGTACGGGCAGACCTGGTGGGCCTGCTCAACTAGCTCGCGAGCTTCGTCTTCGGGCAGGTTGGGGATCACGGCCTCGAGGACCACGGACAGGCCGAAGCCCTCGCCCTCCTTGCCGATGGAGACGCGGGCGCCCACGGCGGAATCGCCCAGGTCCTTCTTGGCGGACTTCGCAACCATCTGCAGGGCCGAGTGGAAGCACGCGGCGTACCCGGCGGCGAACAGCTGCTCGGGATTGCTGCCGTTGCCGCTGCCGCCCATTTCCTTGGGAGGGGCCAGGTCGATCGAAACGGTGTCGTCGCTGGTGCGGACGTGGCCGGAACGGCCGTCCCCGGTGCTCAGGGCTTCTGCGGTGTAAATGGTTTCCATGGTGTCTCCTTCGATAGTGACGATGACACAACTATATTGTGCACAATATAAATGTGTCCAGGGTTCTTGCTAAAATCCTGGTGTGACCGCATCAACCTCCCCGCTGGATCTCGACAACCAGCTGTGTTTCGCCCTGTATCGCGCGAGCCATTCCGTGGTGCGCGCCTACAAGACCGAGCTCGATCAGCTGGGCCTGACCTACCCGCAATACTTGGTCATGCTCGCGCTGTGGCAGACCGACGAGCCCCAGGGCGTGGGACAGCTCGGCGACCTCCTCGGCCTGGACAGCGGCACCCTCACCCCGGTGCTGCGCCGACTCGAGCAGCGCGGGCTCGTGGTGCGGCGCCGCGACGAACACGACGAACGACGTCGCCTGATCGGCCTCACCGACGCCGGTCACGACCTCCGGGCGCTCGCGGAAAAGGTCCCCGAGAGGATCGCCGCTCGGTTCCCCATGCAGGGGAAGGACTACCACTTGTTGATGGCGCAGCTCGGGGAGATCGCTCAGGCCTTCGACGCCGAGCGCTGACTGGTCGAGGTGAAGCCCGTGATGGTTGACGGACTCTTACTAGCCGCAAATGAAAGGCTCGGGGCATGACTCAACACGTACTTCTGGCAGGTTGCGGCGATCTCGGCACGGCACTGGGTCAGCGTCTTGTGGAGCGCGGTTGGCACGCGACGGGGGTACGACGCCGCCCCGATCACCTTCCGGCGGAGATCTCACCTTTCGCACTGGATCTGACGGATCCGGGAACTGTTGCGCTGCCATCGGTTGATGCCGTGGTGATCACCCTGACCGCCGACGGTCGTGACGCTGAAGCCTATGAGCGCACCTACTTGGGCGCCTTGCGGGGACTGCATCGGGCGCTGCGTGCTGGGTCGAATTCTGGTGAGAGTCTTCCGAAGCGCGTAGTGCTGGTGTCCTCGACCGGGGTGCTGGGCGGCGGTGACGGCGAGGTCGTTACGGAAGAGACGCCATCTTCTCCTGAGCGGGACACTGCTCGTGTGTTGTTGGCCGCGGAAGAGTTGGCGGCGGAGCTGTTCCCCGGGTTGGTGATCGTGCGACCCGCAGGGATCTATGGGCCGGGCCGGACGTCGTTGATCGACCGTGTGCGCCGCGGAGATGCTTTGGCTCATGACCGGATGACTAATCGGATCCATCGGGACGACCTGGTCACAGTCCTGCAAACCGTGTTGGAGTTACCTGAGCCTCCCGCGCTGTTGCATGCCGTGGATACTGAGCCCGCGGTGCTGGGGGATGTCGCGACTCACATTGCCGGGTTGTTGGGAGTGCCGGTTCCTCCGGACAGCTCTGCATCCTCCGAGGGCGGGCCTCGAGGCAAGGTGCTGGATGCTTCGCTGATGCACGGGTTTGTGGGGGAGTTGCAGTATCCGACGTATCGCGAGGGCTACGACGCGTTGCTGTCCTCTGAGGACTCTGCGTGACTGTTCACTGGCTGCTGCCGATCAATCCGGCGGCGCACCTGGAGTTCCAGCCGTCGGACTGGTTGACCCGTTCCGATGCCACTGCCGTGTGGGAAGCCATTGGGCGCTCGCAGCAGATCGCTCGATGGTGCCTGCGGAGTGGTTACCGGAGCATGCAGGCTGGCGATTTGATCTGGGCGTACCTGTCCAAGCGGCAGGAGGTATGCGCCGTCGGCCTGGTTCGTGCCGTGGCTGAAGAGGCCGATGGCTGGTATGTATACGTGGGTTGGGATATGAATCGGACGGCGCGGCTGTGCAGTGATCCGGTCCCGCGTGCCGAGTTCGGGCAGGTGCCGATGTCCACGTGCCGGGCGAATGAGAGGACGGCGGAAGTGCTGTCGCGAGCGTATGACCGGGACAGCTCTACCCGGCCCTAGTGCGCCGCTCCCAGCTCAATCAGCAGCACGCCGCCGGCGATCAAGATAATGCCCAGGCCCATGACCCACGTGAGGGGTTCCTTGAACAGGATGCGGCTCAGGATCGCCGTGAGAGCAACGCCGGCTGCGGCCCAGATGCCGTAGGCAACTCCCAAAGCCATGCCGTGGGCCAGTGCATTGACCAGCATCGAGAACGCGATGACGTACCCCACGGCCACACCGATGAACCACCGTTTAGTGCCCGTCGCTGCCACTTTGAGGCAGAGCGTGGCACAGACTTCGGAGATGATTGCACCGGTTAGAAACAGCCAAGCCATCAGGCGGCCTCCCGCTTCTTATGGACGGCTTGCGCGCCGAGTTCTACGCACAACACCCCGCCGATGATCAACAGGATGCCCATGCTCATGAGAACCGTGATGGGCTCCCCGAAAATGAGCATGGACAGGATCGCCGTCAGGGCCACGCCGGACGCTCCCCAGATTCCGTAGGCCACGCCCAAACCCATTCCATTGCGCAGCACAAGCGTCAGGCACGCGAAGGATCCGATGTAGCCGAGCAGCACCACGGCATAGAGCGCGGGCTGTTCCATGGCGGCCTTAATGCAAAGCGTTGCGGTGACCTCGAGCAGGATCGCCGCCAGCAGGTAAATCCACGGGGAAGTGGCGGGTTTCTTCATGAACTCGGGCCTTCGATAAAGGCCTCGCGTGCGGTCTTCAAGGCGGCCGCGTGCCGCAGCGTCATGACAGTGGAAATTCGCATAGCCGGGTGAGCTTATCCCACGGGGCGGTGGGGATGTGAGGCTTGAGCGTGTGACATCAACAACGTAGTTGCCATAGAAAGTTCCCTCTCTCGGCCGGGGCAGGTCACACTGAAACTGTCGCCGCGCTTGCTCCCGAAAGGAGTCCACTCATGAGTGACACCACCGAGGGCCCGCGTTCGCACCGCACCACCTGCGCCATCGTCGGCGGCGGCCCGGCCGGCCTGGTGCTCGGCCTCCTGCTCGCCCGCGCAGGCGTGCAGGTCACGGTCTTGGAGAAACACAAGGACTTCCTTCGCGACTTCCGCGGCGACACCGTGCACCCCACCACCCTGGCCCTGCTCGAGGACCTCGGTCTCTTCGAGCGCTTCGACGCCACCCCGCACTCCAAGGTCACCCACGTGGACCTGCCCATCCCCTGCGGTGAATCCGTGCGCATGATCGACTTCGCAAGCCTGCCCGTGCGCCATCCCTACATCGCGATGGTCCCGCAGTGGGATCTGCTCAACCTCCTCGCCGAGGCCGCCGCCACCGAACCCACCTTCACCCTGCTCACCGAGCACGAGGTCACCGGGGTGGTGCGGGAGAATGGGCGGGTGAGCGGCGTCGTCGTCGAATCCCCGGAAGGTCCCGGCCGCGTGCTGGCCGACCTCACGATCGCGTGCGACGGCCGCTGGTCCGTGGTCCGCCAAGCCGTGGGGCTGCCCGCGCGGGATACGCCCGTCCACTTCGACGTCTGGTGGTACCGCCTGCCCACCGACACTCACATGGGCGAGTCGCTGCTGCCGCGCAGTGATCGCGGGCGGGTAGCCATCGGCATTCCTCGCGACGGCTACATTCAGGTCGCGCAGCTCGGGCCCAAGGACGCCGACGACGCCGTGCGCGCCCGCGGTCTCGACGCCTTCCGGGCCGACGCCGCGGCGTTATTCCCCGAGGCGGCGGACGGGGTGTCCGGGATCGAGTCCATGGCCGACGTGAAGCACCTGGACGTGCGCGTGGACCGACTGCGACGCTGGTACGCCCCGGGTGTGCTGTGCATTGGCGATGCGGCGCACGCAATGTCACCGGTGGGTGGCGTGGGCATCAACTTGGCGGTGCAGGATGCGGTGGCGGCGGCGCGGTTGTTGGCACCGTTCTTGTTGGGTGACGACCGGACCGGGCAGGCGGAGCGACGGGTGCTGGCGCGGATCCAACGACGACGCATGGTGCCGACCGTCTTTGTTCAGGGCCTGCAGCGGATCCTGCACGCGCGACTCATCATGCCGGCGATCAACGGACGGGAACTGCGGCCGCCCATGTGGTTGGTGAAGCTCGTCCGACGAGTACCCGGGCTGAGCGTAATTCCGGCGCTCGCGGTGGGTGTGGGGCCTCGGCCGGAGCGGGCGCCGAGTTGGGCACGACGAATGTGAGTGTTTACGAGGGATGCCAGTTGTTATCAATAGGCTGATTTCGGGCGTACAGGAATCTCTATGAGCGTCTTGAAAGTCTGGTTCAATACTGCATACCTGTCGGCTAAGGGGCATGGGTGTCATAGGCAGCTGGAAGACTGTAGGCATGCCAATTCCCGAAGAATTCCAGCTGCATGCGTGGGTGGACGAGAGCATGCGAAGCAAAGGTGTTGCAGCCCCCATGTACCTATTGGGTGCAGTGGTTGCAGACCCGCGACGGTGCGACCCTGCCCGGGAAAAGCTTCGGAAGATTCTGCCTAAGGGAGCGCCGAAGCTGCATTGGCATGCAATGAAGCCTCGCGAGAAGACCCGTGCCACTGACGTAGTGACCTCTCTCGACGCAGCGCACCTAGTTGTGGTGGGGGGCCCGCTGGATCATCGCAAACAGGAGCGGGCTCGTGCTGCGTGCATGGAACGGCTGCTGTGGGAACTTGGGCAGCTAGGAGTTTCTCGAGTGTTTCTTGAGCAACGCACTCCTTCACTCAACGACCGGGACATGGACCTGGTTTTGCGCTTACGTGGTAAGAGGTCGATTCCATCTTCCCTGCGCGTGGAGATCGCGAAGCCGTCCACAGAGCCAATGTTGTGGGTCCCTGACCAAGTACTCGGAGCTATGGGGGATGCGGCGAGCGATGACGGCCAGTGGATCGCTGAGTACGACGGTGCTGTGGACCGCATTGATATTGGACTCTAGAAAACGCGAAGGCCAGGTCCCGTCAGCGCGGGGATCCTGGCCTTTACTTCTCACCCACCCTCAGGAGGGGAGCTTCTTTGATGTTAGTCAGTATCTACCCCGATGTCGATGATCAGGTGGCGCCAATATTCTCAACGCATTCGGATTCGGTGAGGTTATGAACCCACCACCGGAGCCTCCGGAATCTCCTCATCAGCCCTGAACGAGTGGATCCAGTCCAGGTGGCGGTCGAAGGCGTTCGGTGCTGCCAGGCGGGCGTTGCGTTCCTGGGCGCGGGCGCCGTTGGGAAGGTGGAACATTTCGCCCACGGTGACGGAGGCGTCAACGACCTTGCGGGTGCGGAAACGACGACGCCGCTCGTACTCGGCCCGCGCGTAATCCCAGTCGTCGGACTGGGAAAGCATGTCGGACAGTACTATCGCGTCCTCGATGGACTGGTTCGCACCTTGGCCGTGGTGCGGAACCGTGGCGTGGGCGGCGTCGCCAATGAGCGTGACCCGGCCCTGCGTCCAGTGGGTGAGCGGCGGTCGGTAGAACAGGGCCCACTTCTCGTGGACGGGCACGGCCGAGATCATCTCGATCACGGCGGGGTCCCAATGGGCGAAGGGTTCGATGTGGGACTTGTCCTCGGCGGCTACGACCCAGCCCTTCTCGGACCAGGGCAGGGACTCGCGTTTGACCAGGAAGAAGTTCTGGTCGCCGTTGCCAATCGGGTAGTGCAGCAGGTGTCCGCCGGGGCCCATCCAGAACTGGATCGCCTGGGAATCGGGGAGTGACGGGAGCAGCTCCGGTGCCACGATGCCGCGGGCGGCGCTGCAGCCGGAGTAGCGAGCGTCGTCGTAACCGAGCAGGAGGCGGCGGGTGAGGGAGCGAGCGCCGTCGGCGCCAATGACCAGATCGGCCTCTGCATGACCGCCGTCCGCGAAGGTCAGCTGGGCTTTGTGACCGGTGTCGTCGATGTCGATCACACGCTTGCTCAGGTGCAGGCTGTCCGGATCGAGCGCGCTGAATAGGATGGCCTGCAGGTCGGCGCGGTGGATGCCGGTGTACGGGGCGCCGTACCGTTCGCGGTATTCCTTGCGCGAGGAGAGGCGGGCGATCTGTTCGCCGGTGACGCCGTCGCGGAAGATGAGGCCATCGACCTCGGCCCATTTCTCGCCGAGCTGTTCGGCCAGGCCGAAGCGTTGCTCGTAGAAGCGGGTCGCGTTGGCGGAGAGGGCGACGGCGGCACCGACCTCCTTGAGAACGGTGGTCTGCTCGTAGATCTGGACGTCCATCCCCTTGCGCTGTAAATCAATGGCAAGGGTCAGGCCGCCGATTCCCGCGCCGATGATGGCAATGCTCTTGGACATGTGGGGCTCCTTCAGAGGTGTCTACCCACGAACCTATCGGTAGGAGGGGATCGGACAGGTAGGTACCGGTGACGCGGTGTTGTCCGGTGTGGTCTACTGAAGGCCCGCGGACGGGGCCGGCCGGAACGCAACCCCGGCTCGACGGTTTCTGCGGTCAATGACGAGAAAGGCGTCCACATGGCTTTCAGCAAGGGTGACCGGGTCGGGTGGAACACCGCGCAGGGCACCACGTACGGGACCGTGCAGTCCGTTCACACGGATGATTTGGAATTCAAGAATCAGACGTTCCGGGCCGACAAGGACGATCCCGTGTACGTGGTCGAATCCGAGAAGACCGGTTCCCAGGCCGCCCATCACGAATCCGCGCTGTCGGACGCCACAGATGGCGACAAGGACGACGATTCAGGTCACCGCCCGCCCCAGAAGGTGCAAGCCGCGGCCCAGCGCGCCGTGAAATGGATCGACGAGGGCAAGGCCGGCAAGGGTTTCACGGAAACCGGGGAGCACCGCGCGCACCAATTGGCCGAGGGTGAGGCCGTGGATGACGAGGTCATCAAGAAGATGCGCGCATACTTCAAGCGTCATGACGTGGACCGCTCGGCAGAGGGCTTTCACGGCGGGGAGGACGGTTACCCCTCCCCGGGGCGTGTGGCGTGGGATGCGTGGGGCGGGGATCCCGGCCGGGACTGGGCCGAGTCCCAGAAGACCGACGGGGAGTGAGCGGGGCGGCTTCTCCGGCTCCATGAACGGTATGCGTAGGTACCTCAAGGCGGCCGGAGTGCACGCGGAGATCGCTCCGGACAAGTTCACGGCCGGCGGGTGGGTGCTGTCCCTGGACGGCGCGGAGCAGTCGCACGTGAACTTCGCGCACCCGGAGGAGATCTTCTACGAGTACCTGCGGCGAATCGGCAATGTGGTGGAGGTGGTGGCCCCGGCGGGCTCCCCGATCACCGCGGTGCACCTGGGCGCGGGCGCCCTGACCCTGGCTCGCTACATTGCGGCCACGCGGCCCGGGTCCGCGCAGGTAGCTGTGGAGGTGGCGCCGGAGCTGCCTGGTTTCGTGCTCGAGGCGCTGCCGTTGCCGGCAGGCTCGGACGTGCGGATCGTCGCCGACGACGCTCGCGCGGCCCTTCCGCACGTGGCCGCACCGGGCACCGTGGACGTGGTGGTGCTCGACGTCTTCACCGGCGTTGCTGCGCCCGCCCACCTCACGGAGGCCTCGTTCTACGGGGAAGCCGCGCAGCTGCTGTCCCCGGGCGGGGTCATGGTGGTCAACGTGGGCGACGACGCAGGCCTCACCTTCTTCGCGGACCAAGCCCGTGTGATGCGCTCGGTCTTCGCGGACGTGTGGTGTTTGGCGGACCGGCAGCTGCTCACCGGCCTACACGCGGGGAACCTTGTCCTGCTCGGAGGACGGCGCCCGTTGCCGCGGGAGTGGGCGGCGTCGTTCGAGGCCGCAGGCCCGCATCCGGCGGGTGTGCTGGATGGGGAGGGCTTGGGGGAGTTGATCGCGACGCGGTGACGAGTCGCCGCACGGCCCCGCCGGGCCTGCGCAACGTGTCCACGTGTGTTGTTGCGGCGCGAGGCTCTGTCCGGCGGTTCCGAGTTCCACTACGCTCAAGGTGTGACCGAGAACCGAACGTCACCGGTTTCTGAGGCACGATCCGAGCCGTCGCGGCGTCGCACATTTGTGAACATCCTGGTGAACACGGCCGTGGCCAACCTGACCACGAGTTACCTGTGGTTCGCCCTGACGTTCTGGATCTACCTGGAGACCCGCAACGTGATCGCCACCGGGGTGGTCGGTGGGATCTACATGCTGCTGCTCGCGCTGAGTTCCATCAGCTTCGGCACGCTGGTGGACCGGTACCGCAAGCTGGCGGTGATGCGGTTTGCCGGGCTGTTCACCCTGGTGATGTTCCTGCTCGCCGGCGCGATCTTCGTCCTCGCCCCGGACGGCCAAGTGGCTCGGCTGGACGGCCCGTGGTTCTGGGGGTTTGCCGCCGTGACCCTCATCGGGGCCGTGGTGGAGAACATGCGCAACATTGCCCTGTCCACCACGGTGACCATCCTCGTGGATCCGGACCGGCGCGCCAACGCCAACGGACTGGTGGGGATGGTCCAGGGGATCGCCTTCATGGTCACCTCGGTGCTCTCGGGGCTGTCCATCGGATTGCTGGGCATGGGCGTCACGGTGGTCATTGCCGTGGCACTCACCGCTCTGGCCTTTGGGCACCTG
Source organism: Kocuria atrinae (assembly GCF_039531425.1). Lineage (NCBI taxonomy): Bacteria > Bacillati > Actinomycetota > Actinomycetes > Micrococcales > Micrococcaceae > Kocuria > Kocuria atrinae. The sequence goes on along the minus strand of NZ_BAAAQA010000033.1, from coordinate 14,601 downwards.
CTCACGGTGAGGATGCCGGAGGAAGCCGAGCCCGCGCCGTCGGACGCCCACGGCGGGTTCGATCTGGCTGGCTCCTGGCGCGCGGTCATGGCGGTGGCCGGGCTGTTCGCCCTGATCATCTTCAGCACCTTCAACAACTTCATTGGAGGCGCCTACATTGCCCTGATGGATCCCTACGGGCTGGAGTTGTTCTCCGTGGAGATGTGGGGTGGCCTCTTCGCCCTGGCGTCCACCGGGTTCATCGTGGGCGGCGCGGTGATCGGCAAGGTGGGGCTGGGCAGCAACCCCCTGCGCACCATGCTGCTGGTGGTGATGGTCATGGGTCTGCTGGGTGCCCTGTTCACGATCCGGGAATGGGGCTGGCTGTACATTGCCGGAATCTGGCTGTACATGGCGCTGTTCCCCGCCGTGGAGGCGGCCGAGCAGACCGTCATCCAGCGCGTGGTGCCCCTGGCTCGGCAGGGCCGGGTATTCGGGTTCGCCATGGCTTTCGAGTCCTCGGCCGCGCCCGTCACCGCCTTTGTGGTGGCGCCGCTGGCCGAGTTCTGGATCATCCCCTACGCCCGCAGCGACGCCGGGGCCGCGGCACTGGAACCGCTGCTGGGAGAAGGCACCGCACGGGGAATCGCGCTCATCTTCCTGTGCGCCGGCGCGTTGATGATCCTGGCTGCGGCCCTTGCCTTTCTTACTCCTGTGTACCGCCGTGTTTCCGCCGAGTATGCCCGCGCGGCCGCCGAGGATCGGGCCACGGGGGAGCGGGGTGAGGTGCCGGGGACGAGCCCCTGAACTTGCCGCGTTGATGTCGGGCGGTGAGGGCTGTTCGGACGGGAAGCAGTGTGTTCTACTCGGTCTCATGAACGTCGATCCCCTGCCCATCGCCCCCGGCGCCGAGGACTTCCGGGCGCTGGCCCGCAGCTCGCCGTGGCGTTTCACCACGCTGCACTTCACCCACAGGCGCCAGCGGGTCGGCGGCAGCGCCCCGGACGGGAAGCCGGTCGAGGCCTGGCTCGACCGCAGCGTCGGACGGGTGAGCGTGCGGACTTCCCGGGGCCTCGAGGTGAACGACGGCGTGCCCTACAGCACCAGTTCGGTCCTCATGGGCGAGAGCGGGACCGCGCCTCCTTATACGCCTGAGCCGCCAGCGGAGCTGGTGCTGCGTCCGGACGGTCTGGTCGCTCGGCGTCCTGAGGGATGGCACGTCGAGCACGGTGACCCCATGTGGCAGGACTACTTGTGGACGGCAATGCTCGATCCCCTCGAACTCAGTTACGGAGTGGAAATCGACGATGTGGAGGCCACCACGGTCCGTGGTCGTCCTACCTGGGCCGCCACCTGCCGACCGCTGACGGGAAAGGGCGAGGAGTGGGAGGGCGGCTACAACCCGCGGTGCAGTTGCTGTCCGCTGTTGGACAGCGCGGTCAGCCGGTTTGTGGAGTACGGTCCCGAGGACCCGACCTTGAGCGACAGGGAACTCCCCACGACCTACCGCGTCCATCTGGACGTGCCGACGGGCATCGTCGTGGACATCACCCCGCTGGACGGATCGGGTGGCACCAGTCTGACCAACGAGATCCATGCGGTTGATAAGCGGTTGGAGGTAGGGCCTTGACGGTATGTAGTGACGCCTTCACCACTGACGGGTTACTACATACCGTCAAGCACTGGGCGGGCCATCCGATTCCGGCGCCGCCGGCCGCTTCTTGGGAGAGCAGATCCTCGGCGGGCCACCGATGCCGACGCGCTGACGTAGAACCATAAGATCACCGCCCTCGGCGAGGGGTTTTTCTCCCCAGGCTGCATGTGCACTCTCACTGCTCACCGTCTGAACGTGGGTTAGGAGAAAGCCGCATCCTCCGATGCGCCCAGTGGCGTTTCCAGAGCAGCGAGGAGGCGAGCCCGGATTCGCTGCTTGCGCTGCTCAAAGAACGCGGTGAAGTTATCGAGGTCTAGCTGGAGCCCGTCGAGGTCGTTCTCGGCCATGTAAGTGGCTCGCTTTTCGTCGCTGGGGAATGCGACCTCGATCCACTCGGCCGGTAGGCTGTCTTGCTTCTCGATGTTGACGGTCCCAGCGAGCAGCTGAAGGTTCGGCAGGAGGTTGACGGCAGCCAGATAGTCGTCGATCTTGTCGAGCGGGACACCGGCGACGTGGAGCTTCTTCCTAGTAAATCGGGACTTGGGGAAAATGTGGTCTTCGTGGAATTTCTTACTCAGGTCCAGGCCCGGGTAGAGCACCGAGAGAACGGAGAACGTTCGCTGGCCGGCGTACTTAAGGTTCAGCAGTTCGTCGATCTCAGCGTTGTCGAACGCCAGGCTCTTGCCGACGGCTGCCATGGCCTCCTCGACCGCGACTACCGGGAAGCCGTCCTCCGAGTCCGTGCGGAGGACATCGCGGATGCGGGTCAGGAGGGTGTCAAGCCCCGACCCCCAGATTCCACGCTTGACGAGCGAGCGGGTCACCCATCGTTGGAGGGCGAGCCTGTCGGCCGCGTCCGCGGTGGAGTCGAGGTAGGAGTCGCCCGCACCTCGCAGGTGCAAGTAGTGCGCGACCGGCACAATCACACTGTTGGCAGTGAGGTTGTGCTCGTTATAGCCGAACTGCTGCAACAGGGTGGCGGCCCGCAGCAAGGCACCTTTGATCTGCGGCCAGGCAGCCTCCACCTTCGCCATGTTCCCTTGGGTGAAGTTGGTGACCTTGAACCGCACATCAACATCAGCGATCGTCAGCGCCGTCTTCAGCACCACATCCTTGGAGAACGAGAACTGACGGCCCGCATTGCTGTTGATCTCGGATACCAACGAACGGACCTCTTCGCGGGCATCCAGCTCTTGCCACTGGTTCGTAGCCATCGATAGCAGCAGGTCGGAGTACGACAAGGTGGTGCCCCCGCTGTTGACCCGGACGAAGATTTCCAACACCTTGTCGGCATCCTGGTCCGTGACCAGGAAGTAGTTCATCGGTTTCAAGACACGTACTGCCTCGTACAGGTCGTAGAGCCGTTGGAAGGCGTCGGCAGACCCGGCGATCCCATGCTGCTCCAGTTCTCGCATGATCGCTGGGCCAGCGTTGGCGAGTTCGAGCACCGCTCCGACGCGGAACCACTTGTCGGCCTCGCCGTCGGCAGGGGCCGCCTCCCGGTCCGTGAGAAACCGCAGATCGTACTTCGTCCCCAGCTCTTCGTCGTCGGGCTCGTCGATGAGGTTGAGGTAGAGCCGCTTGACGGGGAACGCATCAGCGCTGTTCCACCACGCGTACTTCTTCTTCTCCGCGTAGCTGCCGTACAGGGCGATGTTCAACGAGGTGAGTCGCTGCTGCCCATCGAGGACGGCGGTGGTTCCGTTCCCGGACGGGACTGTTGCCTTGTCTGCGTAGGGGTTGTCGCGCTCGTGGTAGTTCGTCAGGAACTCGTAGAACGTGTAGGACTGCGCGGTCTCGGGCTTGACATCCCAGAGCAGGAACGAGCCAACCGGGTATCCACGCATGAGGCTGTCGACGAGCTTGGTGATCTGGTCGGCACCCCAGACGAACTCACGCTGGATCGCGGGCATAAGGTACTCACGCTTGTGGATGGCAGTGAGCATCTCCTCGATGCTGCGAGGGGTTTGGAAGGACATGCGGGTTCTCTCGTTCGGACTGGCGGAGGGTCAGGCTGTGGTCTCGTCATCGATTGCGACCACGGTGTCGTAGAGGCCGTAGAGGCGCAGACCCTTGTGGGACTCGATGCCGGTGTAGGACAGAGATGAGTCTTCGTAACGGCGGAACGCGAAGACGGCCTGGTTCATGTGGGTTGCATTAAAGACGCCGAGGTTGACGAGGAGGTGGAAGTCCTCGACGGTCAGTCCAGTGACGGTCCGGAAGAGCCCAGGTTCGAGCTTGGTGATGACGTCCTGGAGCGTGTTCTCTCGGAAGTCCGTCAGATACATGAATGCCGGGATGCGGGTGGCAAACTTGACCAGCTTGTCTTGAATTTGTTTTCGCTTGGACTTGTACTCTTTCTCCTCGGCCGTGAGTTCTTTCTTCTCCGCCGGGGTAGCGTCTTCGCCCCTCTCCTTTTTGGCCTTCTTCACCGCGTCGCTCTTGTTGACGACGGTTTCGAAGATATCGTTGCCGAGCGCACGGAAGCCCTCAATGTTCATGACGGCGCTGAGGGCATCGGGGTTGTTCATGATGCGGCGGAGGGTGCCGTTGTCGACGTTGACGAGCATCGCGGACTCCCACTTGCGTGCCAGCAATGTCGCGGAGGTGCCCGACATGGCGATGTCGAGGATGCCGCCAGCATCCACCTGGGTCATGTTGGACCCGTCATACGCTAGGACGGGCAGGAACTTCACAAGCTCTTCGACCGCTTGCTCAGGGTTAGGTGTCTCTGGGGAGAGCCCAGCACCATAGTCAGCGATCTGGCGCAGGGCACGGGTCGGGGCGAAGTCGAACACGAAGCACACGGGCTTGAGGACTGCCTCGGCGTTCGGATCGTTGCCGTCAGGGTTCTTGATAGACCATGGCGACTGCACGCGGAACGCGGCTTGAAAGTACGTCTCCGGTGAGTTCAGGTTGCGCAGCATCAGGATTGAGGACCACTGCTTGACCGTGACGCCCGTTGTGAGTTTGCCGCAGGATAGGGTGATCGTCTTGGTGTCGTGGCCCTCTGCGATCGCGTGTCTCACCGGCGGGAGCGCGTCGAGGCCGATGCCGGCGCTGGGGCCGGCGACGACGAGAACCTGATAGTCGTGCCAGAAGGCGTTCTGCTTCTCTGCCAGAAGATTCGCCATCGCATTACAGGCGGTGACATTGGGTAGGAACCAGAACGAGTGTTGCAGGTATGGGAGGAGCCGCACGTCGGAGTATGGGAATGGCGGGCGTGTGCCCATCCGCATCGCGTCAACCTGGGTGGGCATATGAGCGCCGCGGATGATGTCAAGCCACTTCTGCACATCGGTCTTGTGGACGAACTCCGCGTCCTTGCCGGTGCCGGTGGCCTCGAAGAAGGCGTTGAGGTCGAACTCGTCGAACTCACCCTGGTTCGCGACGGCGATCAGCTCGTCGGGCATTTGGTAGGTGAACAGGCGCATCTCCGGCAACGCCCCGTACGGGTTCCAGGCATCCGGGGGGGCTGCCGAGTAGGCGGCCTTGGCACGCTGCTCATCGGTGTAGGTCCAATTGAAGATTTGCTCTTCGATGAACTCACCGGTCGCGAGCGCCTTGAACGGTGTTCCCGACAGGTACAGGTAGGCGTGGGTGGTAATCGGGAGGAAGTCGTCCTCGTCATTGCCAAGCTCGTCTAGTTCCTCATCAAAGACGGCAAGACCGTCGTGGTACTCGGCGGCGAGTTCCTTCTGCTTGACCTTTTCGTCCTCGCCTTCGAACAGTTCCTTGGCGGACTCACGCCAGGCGCCGAAGTGGTACTCGTCGAAGATCACGAGGTCCCAATTGGTGGTGTGCACCCACTTGTTCTTCGCCTTGATGAGCCCGGTCTTTCGGTCGCGTCCAAGGAGGTCCTGAAACGATCCGAAGTACACCAGCGGTCGCGTCTTGTCAACATCGTCCGGGCTGCCGCCCGTCGCTGAGGAGAGGTATTGCCACCCATCGAAGTCGGTGTGAGACTCCAGGTCGGTCTGCCAGGCGTCTTCGACCGCGGGTTTGAAGGTCACCACGAGAACCCGTTTCGTACCAAGCCGCTTGGCGAGCTGGTAGGAAGCGAAGGTCTTACCGAACCGCATCTTGGCGTTCCACAGGATCCGGGGCACCGCTTGGGAGTCCTCGGCCCAGATCGACTCGAAGTAGCCCTGCGTCTTCTCGACGGCGCTGGCCTGCTCCGGACGCATTGCAAAGGTCTCGTGGTGGGTTCCACTAAGCTTTACGCCTGTACGCAGCTCGGTGATCGCGGTGCGCACATCGTCTGGCGCACAACGCATCCACTCCCGCGCGGAGCCGAAGGTCGGGTTTTCGAAGCCTTTGTCGATCAGCCGCTGGCGCACATCGGAGTCACGAAACAATGACCCGTCGTCGCGTTCGGCAAGCTCATCGACATGCAGCGTGTATGCCTGCTGCATCTGACCCTGGGACTCGCGGATGCGTGCATTAACGTCCATCTTAGTCGTCTGCCCCACCTTGAGCAGCCCCGCGTACCCCGCCGGCGGATCGTTCGGCGACCACGAATAGATCCGCAGCCGCGCCTCTGGCTTCTCGGGCAGGAGCGAGTCGATGTCCTTACTCATCGGCCTCGTTGACCCCTCCGTCGTCGAACAGAGTGTCGTCGTGAGGTGCGACCTGGGATTCGATGAAGGCGATCTCATCCGCCGTTAGGTCGTAGCGTTCGTAGAGGAGGGCGTCCGTCCAGTCTTGATCGAGAGGAACGTCTGGAACGAAGGCGAAGACATGTCTGGGGGCATCTTGCGTCGACTTCCTTAGTGAGATCAAGAATCGCGCGAATCGGGTTCGGAGAAAGAGCGCGTAGCGGTTCGCCTCTTCCTCCGAGTCAAACCGACCCGTGACGAGGTAACTCTCTGTGCAGGCAGTCCCCGGACCAGCAATGATTGGTTTCGAGAGGAACTTAGTCTCAATCGCGGCGCTCGTGCCCTGAACGCGGGTGGTGAGCACTTTCCAGTCGTCGATCCATGCATCATTTACCGGTATCTCTGACCGGTCGATCCACGTAACCCTCCGCGAGCCGTACAGTTTCACTGGATCAGTAAGACCCCGGGTGGTTTCTCTGCCATGTACGAAAGTCCGAAGGCCGAAGGGTTTCTGGCTGGATACCCGCATATCAAGGGTTGGCTCCTGCTTTGCTCGCACCTTTTCGAGGATCGGGACGGCTTCGTTGCGCCGGACGAGTACGTCGTACGCATCGAGGTAACGGGTGGCTTTATCTCCTACGGGCTGTCCGTCCCAGATGGTCTGGATCGTGCAGGGCCCGTTGTAGTCGCGGTCCCAAAGAAAGTACGAGACGCCGCCTCTGATCTTCACGCCAGGAAAGGCTTCGTAGAGCTTCGGGTAGTCGACGATCTCGTACATGCGGTGGTCGGCAAGCATCTTCTTGCGGTAGTCGTCAAGGCCCTTTCCTCCGGCGAACCAGCGAGACGGGGTAACGAAGACCGCGAAGCGCGGGTCGAGTCCGAGCGCCTTCTCGACAAACATCTGGTAGATGGGTGCAGCGGAGGTGCCGTAGCCGCCGTCGCTGAGTTGATAGGGCGGGTTGCCGATGATGACGTCGAACTGCATGTTGTCTCCGAACAGCTCGGCGATGCGAGCGTTGATGTCGTCGGTGTGGATGAAGGCGTATGCGTGTGTTTCTAGGTCGTCGCCACGTGCGTAGTCATCTTCGCCTGCGCCGCAGTAGATGCATTTACGGTTCGAGTAAACCGCGATCTCTTCGCTGGTCAGCGGGTCGGTTCGGAACTCACGCTTCCCGCCGCCCCAGGTATGTTCGGTGCGCTCGAACCAGATATTGCCGTCTTCGGTGTCGAAGGACCTTGCGATCGAGTGCGGTCCGTCGGCGAACTTTGAGCAGTACACGCTTCGGCGCGCCAACAGTGCGGTGAGCTGGGTGATCCCGATGCCGAACACTTGGCGAGTGAGGATGTGATCGACGCGCTCCGTCAAATCCGGGATGGCCAGGATCAGGCCATTGGTAAGCCGCCGGACGATCTCCCGAAGGAAGACTCCGGACTTGGTGAAGGGGTCAAGAAACGTCACGTCCGGGTTGGTCCAGATATCCTCGCCGTAGTTCGCGTCCGCCCATGCGGCGGCCAACGTGTCGAGCATCTGGTTCGCGAACTCTGGCGGGGTGAAGACCTCATCGTTCGACAGGTTCGCGATGCAGGTCAGGACATCTGGGTTGTGCCCGCGCAAGGTGAAGGGTGCAAGCGTCACAGGGCTGCCTCGGCGATCTGGCGAACAGTCGTTACCGGGTAAGTCCGCGCAGGAACGAAGAGATCGTCGTCGTCGAGCTCACCGAATAGCGTTCCTGCGTACGACGCGCGTTGAGTGAGGTCGTCGTAGCGAAAGTCCCGCCGCTGGAACTTTCCTTTCCCGAGGTAACCCCATTCGGGAAAGGTGATCGGCTTCCCGCTCGGCACGGTCATGGTCAACGCGTCGCCTTGGACGATGTTGACTGCCAAGACTACCCCGGCCGCTCGTGCCCATTCGTCATCGTTGTCGATGCCGAGAAACGTATTGAATACCTCGGCGAGATTGTCACGGCACTCTTCGGCATTGTCTGCGAGCAGCTCGATGCCGTACGTGCACATGAGCGCGAACAGGGCGTAGTGGCGCTTTTCGAACTCGCTCTTGCCGTGGCGAAGATGAACCGTGGCGAGCTTACGAGCTAGAACGGGGACAAGGAAGTTTCCGGAGCCACAAGCTGGTTCGAGCACGCGGGAGTCGATCCGCTCAGATTCGTGCTTGACGAGATCGAGCATGTCATCGACCATCCAGGCTGGTGTAAATACCTCGCCGTGATCCGCAACTCGCTGTTTTGATTTCACCAAACGCTGGGCCTCGCTTAGCGTCAACTTCGCCCCTTCTTGTGGATGTAGTTATCAGCAGCATAGAAGTAGTTTCCTGCAGTAGTGGAATGCTGCACAGATAGTTGACAGTCGTGGTGCCAGGCCGCGAGGTCCACGGCAGTGTGAATAATTGTCTCGCACTCGATGGGGCTAACCGACCCAGGTTGGCCCGGTGTCGTCATCGGTGGTAGATCCGTTCGATCCAGGTGATGACCGCGATCCGCAGTTATTCGCGGGTGCGCCACCGCCGCCGGTTCAAGATGTTTTTCTGCAGCAGCGCGAATAAAAGACTACATTGCTGCGTTATTTCCGGCCGCACGGACCTGGCCCACCGAGCCAATATGAAGGTGGGAGTTGAGTGCGTTCACCAACAAGCAAGCCTTCAACGGCTACCCACCGTCCAAGCAACCGATGCACCCGGCCACGTCCCCGCTTGTGGCCCAAGGGATGCAGCGCACCTAATTTTGGAGCCGATTCGGAAGGTATCAGGTCTGTCAGATTAATGGTGGATCTGACGCGGCGCTGGGTTCTCTGAGCACGCCCGCCGCCAAGTTCCTGGAGGCATCGGTCGCCAGTGGGCTCAACATTTTGGTGTCCGGGGCGACTCAGGCGGGCAAGACCACCCTGCTCAATTGTCTGTGCGCCTCGATCGGTCCACGGGAGCGGGTGGTCACGGTGGAAGAGATCTTCGAACTTAAAGTGGCGTTGCGCGACGTCGTCGGCATGCAATGCAGGCAAGCCAATCTGGAAGGTGCCGGCGAGATCCCCCTGCGGCGACTCGTGAAAGAGGCGCTGCGAATGCGCCCGGACCGTTTGATCGTTGGGGGAGGTCCTGAGGCCGAGAGTCTCGACATGTTGATTGAGCTAAACGCCGGTCGCCCTGATTATGTTGAAAGACGCTGTGTGACGGCTGGTCTCAAAGTTGATAGTGCGCGCGATGATCAACCTATCCATGCGAAGGTTATGTCTGTACCGGCGGGGGAGACTGGTGCTCATGCGAACACTGATCAGCATTGGGTACATCGCCGGGGCCATCCTTCAGGCGCTTGCCTTGGTCTGGGTCTACTTTCAACTACGTCGTACGCTTCAAAGGAACGAAGAACGCGATGCAGCGCGATGCCAGGCGGAACGCACCTATGAGGCCCGGCTTGGACAGGCGAAAAAGGACTACGAGGTGACATACAAAGGCACCCCAAAGATGTATGAGTGGTGGGCTTCTGGGGAACGCCAGGAAGTTGAGGATGCTTATTCTGAAGAGCTTAAGAACGCCGACGCGCTAGTCTCATGGCACGAAGCCACTCCCACAGCTGGGGATGTCCGCATGACTACCGCTCAACTCGACGGCTACTGGACGCAGGGTGCGCTGCTTGTTCTGGGGATTCTGATTAGCTGTTCCGCTAGCGTGGCCTCCGTGTACCTGCCTGCTAGCTAAGGTTGAGTGAGAGGAGATGGAACCTCTCTAGGAACTTTTTAACTGGCTCCCCGCGGTTGGGGGTGTAGCCGGGGTGGGCGCGTCGATGCCCGGATGAGTGTCGAGGCCTTCCGATGATGGAAGTTCTCATACAACCCATCCGGAAAACCTCGACGTGCACCATGCTACCTTCACCATCCCGGGCCTGACCACGTTCTGTCGCCTCGATGAGCCTGGTCTGGAAGCAATTGGGCAGAAACTGAAACCGGATCGGGCGGTGTTGGAGTGTCGTGTCCTGGAGCCGGATGACTGGTGCCGCGGGTGCGGGAAGGTGTCGCGCCAAGGTACCAGCAAGGCTGCGGTGGACCGGGCGAAGATCTCCCGTGGCGGGTTGCGGTGGGGACTGGAAGGCATCGTCATCGATCACCTGCCGGTCTCCCGCATCGCCGCCGGGCTGGAAGTGTCCTGGCACACCACCAACAGCGCGGTGCTGGCCGAAGGCAGACGGGTACTGTTTGATGACCCGGCCCGGTGCGAGGGGGTCACCGCCATCGGCGTCGATGAGCACGTGTGGTGCCTTACCCGCTGCGGTGACAAGTACGTCACCGTCGAACATCGACCTCACCCCGGTCCGGGACCGCACCGGGCCAGCTCGGTTGCTGGATATGGTTCAAGGACGCTTCAAGCAGGTGGCTGGCCGATCGGGCGAAATCGTGGCGGGACGAAATCCAGGTTGTGGCCATGGACGGTTTCACCGGCTTCAATACCGCCGCGGCCGAAGAGCTCCCGGACGCGGTACCGGCGATCGATCCCTTCCACGTCGTGGCCCTGGCCGGTGGCGGGCTGGACCGGTGCCGACAACGCGTTCAACAGGCCACCACCGGCCACCGCGGCCGTGCCGGCGATCCGCTCTACAAGGCCCGACGCACCCTGCATACCGGAACCAATCTGCTCACCGACAATCAGCGGGCCCGAGTGGAAGCCGTGTTCGCCCTCGAGGAGCACGTGGAGGTCGAGGTGACCTGGGTATCTTCCAGCGGATCATCGCCCCTTACCCTCACCCCGACAAGACCCAGGGCAAGACAATGATGCGCGCGGTCATCGAGGCCATCACCAACTGGGTCCCCGAAGCACTCACCGAGATCCGGCGGCTGGGGTGGACCCTGAAGCAGCGCGCAGCCGATGTCCTGGCCTTCTTCGACCGCCCCGGAACCAGCAACGGCCCCACCGAGGCGATCAATGGCCGACTTAAACACCTGCGCTGTACCGCCCTGGGCTTCCGCAACCTCACCAGCTACATAACCAGGAGCCCGCTGGAAGCCGGAGGATTCAAACCCCAACTACACCCTTGAATGCAATGAGCCGCCTAAGGGTTTCGTGAGCAATTTTCCCGCCATCGTCATGGCCGCCGATGAGGTGATCGGCTCCTACCACGATCTGTGGCGGGTGGAGCAATCCTTCCGGAGGTCCAAGACGGGCCTGAGGGCGCGGCCGATCTTCCACCACCGGCGCGAGGCGATCGAGACCCACCTCGCAATGGTGTTCGCGGCCTTGGCCGCAGCCCGGTACCTGCAGCAGCATACCGGGGTGTCCTTGGAGAAGATCATCACCAGGATGCGTCCGGTCCAAGCAACACTGATCCGCGCCAACGGGCAGACCCAGAAGATCCCGGCCAATATCCCCGAGCAAGCAGCCCAGATCATCGCCCGAATCACGGGGGAAGCGGGACACTAAGCATTTGCGCTAACTCAGGCATTGACAGCCGTCTCTCGCCGGCCGGCTAAACATCAGCCGATGTGTTTACCAGCGGGCGTTATGAATCTGTTCCCAACTGGGACGCTATAAAAGCTGCGGCTACATTGGCTCCGATCGCCATAGCGACATCCAAGGCCTTCTGACCAGTGCGTTGCAGGAAACTGGCCGCCTTGGATTCATCTTGCTCCTCTACTGCTTCGATAGCGCCCTGGACTCCTGAAATCACCTCAAAGTCACCGGCACTCGTTGCGACGCTAAGCAGCTGTTCTTTTACTTTGATTAGTTCATGCAGGAGAATCGGATCTGTCGTGGCTTGCGCAGCTTGTTGTGTGAATGTGTTTTCGGTTGATAAAGGATTCGAGCCCTGCGCGCTAACTTGGCTTTGGTTATTGTGGAAAATATTATTGTGCTCCATTTTAAATTCTCCCTCATAAAATTGTATTACCGGAGGCGTGCTTGGGGCGTTACCGAAGGATTCAACGAGCGATTTGAGAGTGGACAAAAGTTCCTCATTTTGCGGCGAGGCCTCTTTTAATGCTTGTTGAGCTAGTCCCAGTTGCGTTTCGCGCTCCACCAAAAGCTCGTCTCGTTCACGGACCAGAACCTCATTGTGGGCAAATATTGCTTTTTCAATGGCTTCTGCAAACTCAGGAGCGGAATCTTCGTACCGCTGTAGGCCTTCTATTAGAATGTTGTCGGACAATATGCGTATGGCTGTTTCTTCCGGTAGGTCTTCAAAAGCTGCAAGATAACTTAAGACGCTACGCACTGTTTCCGAAAGTTCGGCTTCATTTCCACCAGCTCTGAACTCTGATGCACTAAAAGCTTGAACAAAGGCGCGATCATTGAATTGTGCGCCGCCTACAAAAGGACGCAATGCCTGAAGAAGCGCATCAGGAAGAACGACCACTGGACGAGATTTGTAATTTTTTTTCATGACGTCCCTATCGAAACGCCAAAGCAGGAAGTCGCTAGAAAGGAAAAATGCTCCGGAGAAGATCAGTCCCTTATGATTCGGAACTTGGTGGTCACTGGTTGTCATCCACACAGAGCAGTCGTGGTCCAACTTTACATACGGCGTATTTTTGCGCCGGGGGTACTTGGCGAGGTACTTCCCGTAGTCAGCCAGAATGGTCGCTTTAAGTTCGAGATATTCTCCTCCATTAGCTATATCGGACTCACGGTAAATCCGGAGGCCGTGGTTAGAGAGGAGCGCCGCTGGTGACCGAAACCTTGCACAGAAAGCTCTGGGGTCGGTTGGAGTTTTCGCATTTAGTTCGTGGAATCGCATTTCGATACCGCTCATGCGAGTGGCTTGCCAGGGCAGATTAACAACAGCACGACTTGCGTGCTGCGGCCACGTCCGTTTTTGTAACCTGTGGCAAGCATCTTCCAGTGTGTGGGTCAGCTCGGAAAGTGTTTTAGCGTGATAGTAGAGTGTAAATGGAAGTTTAGCCTTGGATATAACTCTGAATAAATCGATGCTGGCCATCGCCAGAGGGGTGTCATGGGTTCCGAGCAGGGAGAGTATTATATTGGTATCGACAAATATTTTGAGTTCTGGCACACTTTTTTGCAAGGATGCCCGACTCTTCTCGTCGATGCAGAGCGCAAGGAGGTTGTATGTGCTGTCCGCTAGTTGGGATATGTACTTGTCAATTTCAGGATCGTCCGAGTGAAAAAATTGGTATATCGCGAGCTTCAGATCTGCCACATCATGCTCGGAGACTTCATGCTCGGCCATCACGCGGCCCAGAATTTTATCGTGCGTTTCATTGGAAGACGTAGGTGCATCTTCAGTGAGAATTCCGATCGCGTCGATCCCGTGTTCACGAAATACTGGCGCGCAATAATCCATAAGAAGCTGCCACCATTCTTTGGCACTTCGGCCTGGCGGAAGCTTGGCGCCTGCAAGGTCTATCCAGCGCGCCAGGACCCGATCTTCCAGATCAGACGCTTTCTCGATCTTGTCCTCTATGGCAGGAGCGGCATCCCTTTTTAGAGTAAATTGCTGCTTGCTGCCCTCCCAAACAAGCACCTTGTTCTGCTGTAGTCGACTAAGTGATTCACCGATGTCGTGAAGGGGTATATCGATACCATATGAAGCTTCGATTTCATCCTGCCAGTCATCGGCACTTCTCCATGGACCCTCTGAAAAGTAGGTCAGCATGGGAATAATCCAGTCGAGAGTGTCTTCCAACCGGTTACTCGATGTGATCGCTGCGACCTGGCTCAGGCGTTTGAGAACATCTGCTGTCGGTCGACTCGATTCATCCACCACGCGCCTTCTTTCATGAACGATTGGCTTAGATTAGCAGGCCGGGCCGCTGGTGAACCTCTGGCGCCATCACGTTGGCGGCCGTGCCCTATGCTGCTTCATCACTACTACCGTGATTAGCCTGCGGTGATGAGCCGACCCATGCCCCCGTGGCGCAGCAATCTTATGCCGGCGATGCTGTTGGCCCCGACCACCATTCCCGCCACCAGTGCCGAGACCTTTACGGCCGCGTTCGCCCGGCCGGACTCGGCACCGTGAGGCGGTCGGCGAGAAGATCGTGCAGCCCGGCCTTCTCGGCCAGGCCCTGATCAGGTGATAGCTGATCTGACTCGCTTATGGGTGGTTACAGGTGCTGTCCGAAGGTGCCGCTGTAGAGTCTCTGGTTGGCCATGGACACTGGGTAATAGACAGTTCGTCCTCATAACTTTACATAAGGCCGGTTTCTCGGGCATCCACCGACAGGAGCTCCCACATCTACTGGTACTCCCGTCCGACCGAGGTACCGCTGTCGCAGCATTGAAGGATCGCCGCTCATCCTCCCCTACGCAGGCGGAACATTTGACCCCGGTCGCATGCTGTGGAGCTAGCTGTTGTGGGTCATGAGGTTCTTGGCGCGGGTGCGTCGATGAGATGAGGAACGGGCTCCTCGTCACAG
>NZ_BAAAQA010000032.1:0-9832 GCF_039531425.1 Kocuria atrinae | reverse complement strand
CAGGGGTGTCAATGATGTCCCGACTCACCTGTCATCGATCACAGACTGGTTTGTGTCAACGATGTCCCGGCTCACCTGTCAACGGTCATGGGGTGGCTGTCAACGCCAGGACTGTCAACGATGTCCTGACTCTAGACACCCTAAGCTCCACCCCGCGCACAAGGCTCGAACCCTTGCCAACAGAATCGTTGGCTGGGATTCGGGCCTTGTCGCCGTTCTGGGTCCAGTTGAGCGCGTTGGCGTTGACCTCGGGGTCGAGGAGCATCTCGAAGGGCCGGTTGTTCTCGACGCGGAGTTCGTCGTCTTCGTCGATGTAGACCTTGGTGAAGAAGGCCTGGTTGCACAGGCGCCGGTTGGCGTCGTCGCACTGTTGGTAGATGTCGGCGCAGTTAGCCAGGAGTCCGAGGGCATCGTCGAGGTGGGCGCGGGCGTCGGCGTAGTCGCCATGGTGGGCGTCGATACGCCGGTTGAGGTGGTCGAGTTCACCCAGGATGCGGTCTTGTTCTCGCTTGAGGACGGGCAGCGGGATGGCGTCGGCGTAATGGGCTTGCATGAGCCGGTCTTGTTCGTGTTCGAGCCGGTCCCGGTGAGTGGTGAGGCGGTCGAGTTCATCGGTCTCGGCGGCCATGAGCCGGTCGAACTCGTGGTGGAGCATCCCGGACAGGGCATCGCGCTGGGCGGGGCTGATCTGCACGCGGGTGTAGTAGTCCTCGATCAGCTTCTCGACGTCCTCGATCAGGATTGCTCCGCGGGTGCAGTTGGTGCGCTTGGAGTGCCGGCCGGAGCACACGAAGTAGCAGTAGACGTTGCCGTGGCGGTTCTTGGCGTTGGAGACGATCAGCCGCGACCCGCATTGTCCGCAGTGGATGGTGCCTTTGAGGTAGTGGTCGTGGACCTGGGTGGCTTCGGCCGCGGTCTTGTGAGCGGTGAGTACCGACTGGACCTGGTACCAGACCTCGGGTGGGACGAGGGCGGGGTGGGTGCCCTTGTAGCGGGTGCCGCGATAGACGACATCGCCCTTGTAGTAGGGGTTGGTCAACAGGCGATGCACCGAGGAGACCGCCAGCGGCTTCGATGGCCGCTTCGGGGTAGGCAGGCTGACCAGTCCGCGCGAGGTGAGTTCGTCGTGGAGCTGGCTGACGGTCCAGTTCCCCGAGGCGTAGGCCTTGAACGCCCACTCGATCAGGGGTGCTCGTTCTGGGTCGAGTTCGACGGTGCGGACCTCGCGGCCTTGGTCGTCGCGGGTGCGGACGTTGAGGTAGCCGATCGGGGCCTTGCCGAGAGTGCCACCGCTGATGGCCTTCTGGGTCATGCCCTTGGTGACCTCGGTGGCGAGGTTGCGGGAGTAGAACTCCGCGATGGTGGACATGATGCCGTGCAGCAGCATCCCCGAGGGGGTCTCGTCGATGTTCTCGGTGGCCGAGACCAGCATGACCCCGGCCTGTTGGAGGGCGAGGTGGATGGTCACGTCGTCGGCGCGGTTGCGGGCGAGCCGGTCGACCTTGTGGACGATGCAGTAGGCGACCTTGTTGGTCTTGACGTACTGGATCATCCGCATCAGGTCGGGCCGGTCGGCGGACTTGGCCGAGGCCCCTGCGTCGACGAACTCCTCCACGATCGCCGCGCCGACTTGGTCGGCTTTGCGGCGCACCGCGTCGCGTTGGGCGGGGATGGAGAAGCCTTCGTCGGTGCCGCCCTTGGAGGCCTGTTCACGGGTGGAGACCCGCAGGTAGGAGATCGCGACAGCGGTGCTGATGGGCGGGTCGATCAGGCTGGCGGCCGGATCGGCAGCAGCAGTCGTTGTGGTGGTCATCGGGTCCTTGCCTCTCACACGATTCGACCCTCGCGCCCCCAGGGGCCTGGGAGGAGATGTTGATCGTGAGAGCAGCCATCGGTGTGGCTGTAGGACGAGACCCGACCGGGTCTCGGTGCGTGTTGCCCACCCGTGCGGGTGAGGTTTGGGACCACAACACCCCGCGTACGCGAGGCTTGCTGGTGTCACTCTAGCAACGGGGCTGTGACACTCGCCGCTGTGCGGGTGGGTGCGGATGGGTGGCGGTAGGTCTCAGGTGGTTCGGCGGCGCGGCGGTCGGCGCGGCTGCGGCCGGTTTCCTGCAAGGTCAGCCGGATCAGCACCTCGGCGAGCTTGTGCAGGTCGGCCGGGTCCCGGTGAGCCGCCCGCACGGAGAAGGAGCGGTCCTCGTAGCGGCGCCGGTCGGTCTTCTTCACGTAGCCGCCCATCAGTCCCGCACCTCCCCAGTCACCGGGTCAACATCGAGGTCGTCGTCGAGGCTGGCGTAGAACTCGTCCTCGGCCTCCTGACGTCTGCGCACCTGGGCTTGGACGAACTGCACGAACTCGGCATCGCGGTCGGCGATCACCACATCCTCCACCGGCGGTCCGGGTTCTTCGCCGGGCCAGGTGGTCTGCCGGGTGGGCCGGTCACGATCGATCCGGGTGCCCGAGGCGGCCACCCAGTCCCGAAGGCGCGCGCGGGCGTCGGCGAAGTCGCGGTGCCAGCCGATCGCCGCGGAGGCGTTCTGCTCGCGGTCGTAGGCACCCAGCCAGTGCAGGTGCAGCGCGGACAGTTCCCACAGCAGTTCGGGGTGGTGGTGCCAGAACGGCGGCAGCACGCTGGCGGGGAGTCCGTAGGTGTGACGCAACCAGTCCACCCACCGGTTCAGCGCGAGCCATTCGGTTTCCAGGTCATGCGCGGACAACAGGTTCCAGTTCACCGGGTGCGGCGTCTCGGGCACATCGGCGTCGCTGACGTGCGGCGGACCGTCGAACACATCCGGCTCATCCAGCTCCGGCCCCTCACCGGTGGTCGGGTCGGTGCCGGGTGGATCGGTCTCGGGGGTGTGGTCGGTCATGATGCTCGGCTCCCGGCGTTCACAGGCCGATAGCCGTTGACTCCGGTGCCCGAGCGGGCCGGGACGGTGGCTCGAACGCGGCCGCGTCCCGCTCCGCCGCTGCGCGGCGTGGGGTGCGGTCGACCTCATAACGGGTGCGGGCGGTGTCGTGACCGATCCTCTTGGCCACGAACTCCTCGCTCTCGACCGCCTGGCCGTCGCGTTCGTAGTTGACCTCGCGCGTGTAGCCCTCGGCGATGAAGTTGTCGCCCTTGGTGAACCGGTCATGCGCGTGTTCGGCCGATCGGCCGAACATCACCAGATGGTGATAGGTCGTCTCGGTCTGGGTGAACGACCCATCGTCCTCGCGGCGGAAATGCTCCTTGCCGACCCGGGCATAGAACCGAGGATCACCCTTCGAGGTCTGGCTGAGCTGCGGGTCCGAGGCAATGAACCCCGAGAACGATTCCTGGGTGCGGATAGCCATCTGACTCTCCTCCTGACACTCACGCGACCCCGCCGATCGGAGCCGCTGATGTCAGGCAGGTGCACAGGCCACCCCACGCCCCGGTTACGAGCCGGGTCCGCGCAGCAGCGCCTCGACCTCGGCCCGATCGGCCGTCAACTGAGCCGCGTCAGGACGAGAGGGCCAAGGCCGCAGGTCGGTGACGATCGGCGGCGCGGCACGCAGCAGGGTCACCCCGGTGCCGAACGGCAGCGTCCTGACCCGATCCGGCGGCAGGATCGGCACCCGGCGCACCGAGCGCTGGTTCGATCTGGTGCCGTGATCACCCAAGGTCACCGAGTCGGTGTACTCGTCCCTCTCGCCGATGAGCGTGCTCAGGTCTTGGAGGTCGCGGGAGTTGGAGGCGCCGCCGAGGATGACCTTGACGATGCTGGCGTCCCAGATGGCGCCGGCGGCGTTGTCGGACCACTTCTCCCGCGCCTGGGCGAGGGACTGCAACACGGGCAGCGTCGTGATGCCGGTGCCACCACCCTCCGCCATCAGCGTCGGCAGGGAGGGCAGCGGTGCGAGGTTGCCGATCTCATCGAGTGCCAGCAGCAGTGGTGGGTCGAGGCGGGCACCGGGTGAGCGGGCGGCGATCCGGCGGGCGGTTTCGATGAGGTCTTCAACGAACGCCGCCACGAGTGCAGCGGAAGCTCCGGCTCCGGCTCCTGTTGCGAGTAGGTAGAGGGTGCCGCGGTCTTGGATGAAGGTCTTGGGGTCGAAGTCCTCACCCGGCCCCGGCGACACCGCGTCCAGCACCCGCGGGTCGGCCAGGGCACCGAGGGCCAGCGCCACGCCCTGCCAGATGGAGTCGCGGGTCTTTGGGTCCGAATCGATCATCGCCCCGAGCGAGTCCGCCCACCCCGTCGCCGCCTGGGTGCTGTTGGTGAGGATGGCGACGGCTTCGGCTGCGGCCGTGGGGTCGAGGGTCCAGCGAAACAACTCTGAGGGTGGCCGTCCGTCGAGGGCGGCGGCGTGCAGCAAGGCTTGGAGGGCCGTGCGGGTCTTGCCTTCCCAGAACCCGCCAGACTCCACCCCGCCCGCTGACAGGCCGGTGGCGGAGGCGAGGCCGGTGGCGCGGATCATCGCCGTGAGTGGGTCGTTGCAGCCGCGAATCGGTGACCAGCGCATTCCGGCGGGGATGCCCTCGGCGAGATGCTGGGGGTCGAACACCGCCACCGGTCGTCCATCGCGCTCTCGGGCGCGGAGGGTGGCAGTGAGGTTGTCAGGCCGCGTCGATGTGGTCACCACGGCGCCAGGTGCGTCCAAGATGGCGTTGATGACCACATGCAGGCCTTTGCCGGAGCGGGGTGGGCCGATGAGCAGGATCGAGTCCTCCACGCTCGCCCACACCTGCTTGCCTCGTGAACGACCGAGCAGATAGCCGACCTCGGCTGGAGCCGGGTCGTTCAGCGAGGGGCGCAGCGGGGAAGCGCGCTTCAAGAGTGCCCTGCCCGAGGCGGTCTGGGCGACCTCGTGGGCGGTCGCCGTGCCGGCCAGGCGCCGCGGGTCAGTCTCGACCCTGCGCGAGTGGCGACGCAGCCGCACCCACACCCACCCGCCACCGGTGACGAGGCAACCGAGCAGGACCGCGGTGACAAGCCAGTAAACGACCGGGCTCAGTCCCTCGGCATCAAGCGCAGCGGCGGGGTCGGCGGGGTTGAACAGCACCCCGAGCCCGGACGCGGGTCCGGCGGCGGGTTGGGGTGTGCCGGTCAGGAACGCCGCCACACTGCCGGCGGCGCGCAGGATCAGCGCGGCGCCGAACGCGCCGATCAGGGCGATGATGGCGGCGTTGGTCAGCTCATCGCCCATGCTCCCGGTCTGCCGCTGCCCGCTCATCGTGGAACCCGCCGGATGTGCAGGGTGCCTGAGACCCGGCCCAGCAACACGACCTCACCGGCGCCGCCGGCCAGGACAGGCGCGAGCTGGTCGGCGTCGATCAGGGCGCGGGCGTGGCCGGTGCCGGTGGCATCGGTGTGAGAGACGACGACGGCGACCGCGATGTCCTCACCGGGTACGAACCGCTCCCCGGTGACCTCCACCAGCTCCGGCACCTGCTTGGTCTTGGTGTACTTGCCACGCTGTTCCTGCGGCTTGGCCTCTGCGGGTTGTGGCGGTGTGGGTTTGCGAGCGCGGATGAGGTCGGTGAACACGGACCCGTCGACCTCGCGGACCTCGATCCGCACCGCGATGGTGCGGTCCGCGGTGACGGCATCCATCAGCTCGCCGAAGGTGCTCCGCTTCCAGACCTTCCCTTCCGCCGGGGGTGGCAACGGTGCGCCGTCGACGGTGACGCCCAGGGCACCGTTTTCGGCGACCGTGACGATGACGTGTGGCAGCAGAACCGGGGTCTCGGCGGGGTCCTGCCCGGTGGTGCGGCGTGGCTTCTTCGACGCCATCACATGACCCCCTGCGTGAGGCGGGAGCTGGTGTCGAACAGTCCCAGCTCGGCGGGGTGGAGCTGATGCTGGGTCACGAAGGAGCGATCCTTGATCCGCCACAACCCCTGACCCACGCCCAGCGACGGGAGGAGTCTCTGCTCGGTGCCGGTGAGTCCGAGCGCGGTGGCGGTGGGTCCGAGCTGGTCGGATTCCTGCCGATACACGATCCGCGTCTCCGCATTCGCCAGGAGTGAGTTGGCGAGGGAGCGCATGGCTGAGCCGTGGTCGCCGACGTTGTCGAGGTCGGAGAGCTTGTGGAAGATCAGCATGTTCGCGATCCCGTAATGCCTGGCGAGCCGCCAGTGCGCGTCCATGCGCTTGAGCAGGGCCGGGTGGGACATGAGCCGCCAGGCCTCGTCGTAGATCACCCACCGCTGCCCTCCTGCCGGGTCCAGCAGTGCGGACTCCATCCACGCCGACGAGCACGTCATCAGCACGCTGATTAGCGTGGAGTTCTCGGTGACGCGGGAGAGGTCGAGGCTGATCATCGGCAGTGACGGGTCGAAGGTGACGGTGGAGGGGCCGTCGAAGAGCCCCTGGAGGTCACCAGAGACCAGGCGGCGCAGGGCGTGGCCGACGAGCCGACCATCCTCAGCCAGCCGACCGTCGGTGTCATCTTCTGAGCTGCTGGGTTCAAGGATGTGGTCGACGACCATCGGCAGGATCGGCACATCGTTCCCCCGCACCGTCGCGGTCAACGCGAGGTCGATGGCGGTGTGCTCCAACGGCGTCAGCCCCCGCGCCAAGACCGTCTCGGCCAGCGCACCGATGAGGTCACGACGCCGCGAGGCAACGGTCGTCGCCCACTGCTCATCGGTGAGACCACCGGGGCGGTGGCCTTCGTCGAGGGGGTTGAGGCGGGTGTTGAGGCCGTGGCCGAGGACGATCGCGCGTCCGCCGACCGCGTTCGCGACGGCGGTGTGTTCGCCTTTGGGGTCGCCGGGGACGTAGACCCTGCGTCCGAACGGCAGGCTGCGGGTGTAGAGGGATTTGGCGAGGGAGGACTTGCCGGAGCCGACGATCCCGGCGAGAACGACGTTGGGTGCAGTGATGATGCCCCGGGCGTACAAGACCCAGGGGTCGTAGACGAAGCTGCCACCGGAGTAGAGGTCTTGGCCGACGAACACGCCATCACTGCCGAGTCCGCCTTCGGCGACGAACGGATACGCCCCCGCCAACGTGGCCGATGTGTCCTGGTGGCGTGGGAGGCGGAACCGACCCGATGACCTGAGCGCAGCGGGGCCGGGTTCACCGGCAACGGGCAGATACTGAACGGCGCGGCGCTCGGCCCGCTCAGCCTCGGCCTTCGCGCGCGCGGCGGCCTTCTCGGCCGCGTGCTGCTCGGCCTGGAGCCTTGCTGCGGCCTTCCGGCGCTGCTTGCGGAGCCGGCGGCGCTCGGCGGCGGGGGCGACCAGGACAGAGGTGTGCAGCCGCTCCCGCTCGTCTCCCTCGCCGGTCATAGTGACAGCCCCCGTTCCGAACCGGCCGAATTACCAGAGGGGGTGGCGTACCAGTCGCGGTCCGCGCCCAACGCCACACGTCGTGCCTCACGCCCCTCGTACGCCGGCGGCATCTGCTGCGCGCGCGGCGACGGTCTCGTCCTGGTGTTCGCTGGGACGCGCGGGTCTTCCAGGAGTGCCGGGTCGGGTGGGGCGTCGAGCTGTCGGTAGAGGCCGACATGTCCGAGGGTGTGGTTGTAGGTCAATGCGTACATATCAGCGGTCGCAGTCCGCTCCATCGCCCCGGCCGGTGGTTGGCCGTCGTAGACGTAGCCGTTCTCCAACGCCGCATCGGTGGTCTCGTCGCCGTAGTCCCAGCTCTTCAGGTGTTCGATAGCGGCGTCGGTGCCGTCGCGGTCGATCGTGTCGAGCACCCGGTCGGCTTCGTCGCCTTGGAGGAAGACCACGTTGATCCATCGTTGTGAGGCCGCACCCTCGCCAGGCCGGGCGGGGCCGTGCTCGGCCAGTTCGGTCAAGGTGTCGGTGTTGGTGCAGGCGGCTTCGGCCACCCAGGTCGGGAACAGGCCCTCGTGCTCCGGCCTGGTGCCGGGGTGGTCGAGTGCGTACTGGCGGGTCTCACCGGCGGCACTCAGGTAGGTCGAGAGGTCACGGAGCGCGTGGTCGGGGTCGACGGGGGTGCCGGCACCCGTAAACAGGTCCCGGCCCTCCACCGTCTGGTCGGTGGTGGTATCGGTGATCCGGTAGGCGTAGCGCTGATGCTCACCCACCGGCGCATCCGGCCACACCGTCAACGCGAGCGTTTCCGCATTCACGGTCGTGATGGCGGGGTCACCGCCGAGGCGGGCGGCCAGCCGTTCCCGCTGGAAGTCTCTGTCGACGACGGATTCGGGGTGCCAGGCGATCCGCCCGGAGTGTGAGAACGCCGCGTCGAGCCGGTCGTACGCCTGATCCAGCAGCGTGTCGGCCTGGTGCAGCTCATCGGCCGCAGCCAGCGCGGATGTCGCACCGGCGGCGGGGTTGCCGTCATCGTCGAACGCCCGATCCCGGGCGTTCAGGTGGGTACTGGCGAGCTGGTCGAGCACTTGGCGCAGCGACCGCACCCCCGAAATGAGTTCACCGAAAACTTGGTAGGTGTCGGCCGGGTCATCGAACACGCGGGATGCGTGGGCCAGGCCCCGCAGCGCCTCGGAGGCTTCGGCCGCATCGGCGAGCGGGTCGTGGAACGTCGGCATGGGAGCGCCTTTCTGACCTGGGATGTGTCAGACAGGTGCACGACGATCTCCCCGGAGATGTCCGTGGTCCGGCGTAGCGTGAGAACCGAGGACGCGAGGGTGCGAGGAGAAGTCAGATGAGCGCGAGTCAGTACCGAGGACAGCTCGAACGCAAGCGCAAGCAGCGGGTCGAGGCGGAGAAGAAGGCCGGGGACTACCGATCGAAAGAGTCCTCGAAGCGAGCCGAGGCAGCCAAGGCCCGCCAGGCAGCTGCGAAGACCAAGAGCGAGTCCACGATGAAGAGCAAGCTTCGTGAGGCCGAGCGGAGGGACAAGGAGGCGGATACCGCGGGGAAGGAAGCGGGGCGCTGGCAGACGAAGGCCGCCGGCTACGCGAAAGAAGAGTCATCGTTGCAGACCAAGCTCACGCGGGCGGAGCGGTCCGAAGCCGATGCCGCCGAACGACGGCGTAAGCGAGAGCAGCAGCAAGCCGACCGCCGTGCCGCCGCCGAGAAGGCCGCCCTCGACTCGCGCATCAGCCAGACCGAATCCGCCGTGGATCACGCTCTACGCCAACTGCCCGCGCCGAAGCCCGAGAAGCTCCGGGTGCTCATCCTCGGCGCGTCGTCCGAGGGGGACCTGCGCGTGGGTCGCGAGCAGAAACGCATCCGATCAGCGGTCGAATCCGCGCTGCATCGTGATCAGATCGACCTCGATGTTCGTCCTGCCGCCACGACCGACGACCTTCTCGACGGGATCACGAAGTTCCGCCCCCACGTGGTGCACTTCTCCGGACACAGCGACGACGACCTCATCTGGTTCGAGGACGAGCAGGACGAACCCCACGAAGGCGTGATCGTCACCGCCACGGCTTTCGCGAACGCCATCCGAGCCACCGACGACCCGCCACTGCTGGTCCTGCTGAACTCCTGCAACTCCGCATCACAGATCGATGCCCTCGTGGAGCAAGTCGTGCCGTTCGCCATCGGGATGGCCGATGAGATCGACGACGGCGACGCGATCAACTACGCAGCTCAGTTCTACGCCTCCATTGCCAACGGCCAATCCATCAACTCGGCCCACCTGGCCGGAAAGGTCCGCCTCGAACTCGACGGCCTCGATGGCGCCGAACTCCCGACACTGGCCTGGGCTCCCGACGTCGACCCGGCCGCGACCATCCTCGTCAAGCCAACCGACGCGGAGTAACAGTCATACGCGACGGCACAGCGGCATTGCGGCGGCGGTGAACGCCGCGGCCTGCTGGCCGACCAGCAGTCGGGTCTCGCAGGAGGGACTGTCAGAAGAACGGTGTGTGAGGGTCCGGCCTGATCCGAGAGGAGACGGCCGTGGCTGACACG
>NZ_BAAAQA010000031.1:0-2693 GCF_039531425.1 Kocuria atrinae | reverse complement strand
CCTACTTCGACACCGACGGCGCGAGCAACGGTGGTACCGAGGCCATCAACGGGATCATCGAACTCGGCCCCCGCATCGCCCGCGGCTTCCGCAACTTCGAGCACTACCGCCTCCGCATGCTCCTCATCACCGGTGGACTCGACGCCTCACCCCACACTCAACTCTGAAGAGCCCAATTACCACCGACCCCATACCGCCTGCAGCGACCAGCCCCCGGCCTCACACACCCCAGCCCGTGTCAGCAACGTCACGCCCTCTTACAACTAGGCCGCCCGCATGGCCGTCACGCCACTCATCATGAGGCCACGTCAATCCGCCGGGAACTCGCACGGGTCCACCAATGCGCGGAAGGCTGGCCTCAGCGACCCGATGCCGCGTCGGCAAGATCGGTACTTTCGGCACCCGCTGGCACGAACGGCGTCGACCTTGAGGCATTGCCAGCCGCTCTCGCGTGGGAGATCGCCGTCTGCTGGAAACCAGAACCTTCATATGCTCGCGAGTTGGCGGAACAGATGCTCGCAGGCAAGGGAAGTCGCATGCTCTAAGGGTGCGTAGTCACATCCTCAATGTCGCCTCGACGTAGTCACGAATCGTGGGCAGGTCAAAGACCAAGGTGTCCCAAATAGCTCCATAATCGGTGCCTTCGCAATGATGTGCTAAGCAATCACGCATGCGCTTGATCAACAACCACGGCACGCTCGGGTGCGCCTGTCCGGTCGTCAGTCAGACGAACCAAGGTGGCCCAGACGTCACAACATATACTTCGTTGATGGGCAAATTCCTCGCGATTCTCCACGGTGGCGCCGACCCCGACAAGGACCAACTCACGGATGAGCAGCAGAGCGAGTTCATGACTGCGTGGGCCACCTGGGCACAGGCGCACGAGGAGGCTCTCCTTGATCCAGGCTCGCCGCTCTATCGAAAGAAACGAGTCACCTCGACCTACGTTGAGGATTTCGAGGACTCCAAGATTGCCTACGCCCTAGTAGACGCACCGTCCCACGATGCCGCCGCCCAAATGTTCAAGGACCATCCTCATGTGGGCCTGCACGATGGCAACTCAATCGAGGTCATCGAGTGCCCAGTGATCCCCAGTTGAATGTGTGTAGATGTCATGACTGATGTAATGCGAGCGGTGAAAGGGCGCACAACCCGATGGGCTCTAATCCGGCGAGATCACCGAGACCCGGGTTCGTGACATGGACGCACTGACCATTGCCCCCGGTCCCGGAATCCCCAGCGGCCTAACCATTCCCGCTGCGGACCTCACAGAGCAATTCGCTCGTTCATCCGGCCCCGGTGGGCAAGGGGTCAACACGACCGATAGCAAAGTGCAGTTGTCCGTCGACCTCGCGCGTGTAAGCGTTTTCAGCGAATCGCAACGGCAACGCGCGATTCAGAACCTCGAGCACCGGCTCTCCGGCACCGTCCTCATGGTCGAGGCCTCCGAGCAGCGTGCTCAGTTCCGAAATCGGGCTCTCGCCCGGCAACGACTAGCGGACCTCATTCGGGAGGCGCTGGCACCTCCCCCGCCCGCCCGACGGGCCACCCGGCGCACCCGCGGATCAGTGCGCCGTCGGCTCGCGGCCAAGCAACGCCGCTCCGAGATCAAGGCGACCCGGCGGCGTCCGAGGGGCGATTGACTGGTTCCGGGAGCTTCTACGGTAGGCCCGCCATCGGGCCGTTTGCAGTGGAGCAATACCCTCGAGTCGCTATCGAAGAGCACGCCGCTCAAGCCTCAGCTCGTACAGGCTTTGCAAGTTCATCCATAATTCAGCGAACGTCCCGAAGAACTTGGCCAACCGCACCGCCGTATCCGGGGTGCTGCCGCGCTTACGTTGCACGTTACAACCCGCACCCTTGACGTACTGCGAATGCCAGATTCGTTGAGTGGCATGACTGCAGAACGATCTGATCAATTGGTCATGCAAAGGGGCATCGCGCCAATAGGGCTAGGCGTCAACCCGAAACCTCACTTGGAGGTTCTCGTTGGGCCACAGAGATCCGGCGGCATGGCCCATCAGGAGTTTCGGGTAGTAGGTCCATGCAAACCAAGGTGCTACGGGCGACCTCCCAAGTGATCCGTCGAGACATAGACCTCCGGCTGCCAGCGCCACTCCAAGAACTCTTCGTTGCGAAGGGCACGATCGGATGGCTGCAGTAGATAGAACCATGTAGCTGTAGTGCGCCGCGGCCCACACAACCCCTGGACGTACACCACGGAAACTTCGATCCGCCCAACCCACCACACCCGGATGTACATGCAAGGCAGCAAATGTCAGATGTTCCATAGTTCCCTGGCCCGCGCGCTCGTACCATCGGACGCAGGCACGAGTGTTGTTGACATATGTTCCGCCAACCAGATCAGCTGCCATTACGGCCATGATCATTGCAATTTTTCCGTTTGCCCCACGTCGCTTTGCCCGCAGCCCGGCTCCGATCAGTCCAATGACAGCGGAGCCAATGGCAATGCAGTTATCCACACGTGTCGCCTCAGGGCCCACAAAATTACCCCAAGCACGTTTGATCGATCTGAATAACTCGCTCATTTCGGGCCTCCAGCGGTCACCCCGTTATACCTCAACCCAATACCCCACCAACTTCCCTAGTCAAGCAACATCTGGAGGGACTGTCAGAAGAACGGTGTGTGAGGGTCCGGCCTGATCCGAGAGGAGACGGCCGTGGCTGACACG
>NZ_BAAAQA010000030.1:0-5396 GCF_039531425.1 Kocuria atrinae | reverse complement strand
AAACGGCTCAGTGCCGATCCGGGATATCGGCCGCCGGCCCTAACCTGAGTCGGTGGATCGAGGCTTAGTGCCCTAGATAACGTGACGATGGGGGTCAGAGCCGAGGGGGTTCGTCCTCACCGGCGGCTTCGGCGGCGTCGGCTTCCTCCCGGGTCGCGAAGGCGGCGCCGGCAGCATGCTCCGGTGGGCTGTAGATGGTGTAGAGCACCAGCGGCTCGTCGCCGGTGTTGCGGAAGTTGTGCCGGGCTCCGGCCGGTACCGCGCATTGGTCACCGGCATCGATGGGGTGGGTGTGGCCGTTGAGATCGGCTTCGCCGGTGCCGGAGACGAAGGTCAGGATCTGGTCGGTGTGCTCGTGGACCTCGTCGCCGATCTGGCCGCCGGGCGGGATGGTCATCACCACGATCTGGGCGTGTTCACCGGTCCACAGGACTTTCCGGAAATCGGGGTTGTCCCGGGCCACGTCCGCGATGGTGAAATGCTCGACGTTGTCTCCCAGGGTGAAGTTCTTTCCGTTCATGATTGCTCTCCTCCAGTTGCGTTTTTCGTTTTCGGTGTTCGGGTCGTTGTTGTGAATTTGTCGGTGTGTCCCGCGCCGGGAGCGGTAGCGGCTGGGTACCTGTTTGCCGCTTACGCGGATTCGATGTCAGGCGTTGACCTGTTGCGCCGCTGTTCCGGTGGTCCTCTCGCTCTTCGGCATCGTGGTGGAGCCGCGGGCGTTGCGCAGTAGTCGCATCGCGTTGGCGATGACCACCAGTACGGAGGCTTCGTGGACGAGCATGCCGATAGACATGGTCACTCCGCCGGCGAAGACGCCGGCCAGCAGCAGCACCACGGTGATCAGGGCGATCGCGATGTTCTGCCGCATGACGGACACGGTCCGCTTGGCCAATCCGATAGCTTCCGGCAGCTTGAGCAGGTTGTCGCCCATCAGGGCGATGTCCGCGGTCTCCACGGCTACGGCCGAGCCGGCCGCCCCCATCGCCACGCCGATGTTCGCGGTGGCCAGGGCCGGGGCGTCGTTGACGCCGTCGCCGACCATGGCGATCGTGTGGCCCTCTTGCTGCAGCTGCGCGACCACGTCCAGCTTGTCCTCGGGAAGCAGGGAGGCGTGGATCTCGTCGATCCCGGTGGCTTTCCCGATGGCCTCGGCCACCAGCCGGGTGTCACCGGTGAGCATGACCACCTTCTCCACGCCGGCCCGGTGCAGGCGGGCGACCATCTCGGGTGCATCCTGTCGGACCTGATCGGCGACGGCGACGACGCCGATCACCTTGTCATCGACCGCCACGATCATCGGCGTCTTGCCCTCGGCGGCCAGCGATTCCGCCGCCTGGGCGGCGCTGCCGTCATCGACAACGCCGTACTGGAGTAGTAGCGGCGGGTTACCGATCAGCACCCGCCGACCGTCGACATCGGACACGATGCCCTTGCCGGGGACCGGGGTGACCGTGCCGGGGATGCCGTGCGGGCCTACTCCCTCGGCCTGGGCGGTGTCCAGGATGGGACGGGCCAGCGGGTGTTCGGAGCCGGCCTCAGCGGCGGCAGCCCAGCGCAGCACCTCGCTGCGCTCCAACGCCGAGTCCAGGATGACGACGTCGGTCAGCTGCGGGCGTCCCTCGGTCAGGGTGCCGGTCTTGTCCACGGCAACCGCGGAGATCTTCGCCGAGGTCTCCAGGAATTCGCCGCCCTTGATCAGGATGCCGTTGCGGGCGGCGCGGCCGATGCCGGCCACGATCGCGACCGGGATGGAGATCACCAGGGCGCCGGGACAGCCGATGACCAGCAGAGTCAGGGCCAGCACCACGTCGCCGGAGATCAGTCCGGCCGCCAGGGCCAGCACCATCACCGCTGGGGTGTACCAGCCGGAGAAGCGATCGATGAACGCCTGGGTGCGGGCCTTGGCGTCCTGGGCCTCCTCGACCCGGTGAATGATCCGGGCCAGGGTGGTATCGGCACCGATGCCGGTGGCCAGCACCTGCAGGAACCCACCGCGGGAGACGGTGCCGGCGAAGACCTGGCCGCCTTTGACCTTCTCCACCGGGATCGACTCGCCGGTGATCGAGGCCTCATCGATGGCGCCGGTGCCCGAGACGACTTGACCGTCGACGGGGACCTTCGCGCCGTTCTTGACCAGCACGATCTCGCCCATTCTCACCTGCCCGGCAGGGACCTCCTGTTGCTCACCCTCGCGCACGACGATCGCGGAATCCGGGGCGACAGCGACCAGTTCGGCCAGTGCCGAGCGCGTCTTGTTCAAGGTGGCAGCTTCCAGGGCGTGGCCGATGGCGAACAGGAACGTCACCGCCGCGGCCTCCCAGAAGTTGCCGATGATGACCGCGCCGATCGCCGCAACCGACACCAGCAGGTCGATGCCGATGACCTTGGCGGTCAGCGCGCGAACCGCCTTGAGTACGATCCCGTAGCCGGCGACGGCGGCCGCGGCGATCATGAAGACATCCCCGAGGGTGAAGGCCGCGCTGGCATGCGCGGCGTGGGCGCCGGCGTCCAGCCACCACTGCGGGCTGACGGCGAGGTTGGCGACACCCCCGCCCAGCCACTGGAGGGCGAACGAGATGATGATGAGCACGCCGGACACGACGGGAACGGACCAGTTCCCATAGACCCATTTCTGGAGCCTGTTCACTTTCGGGTACGACCTTTCTGCGTCTTGAGCCGGCGTACCGGCAGGATGAAGGGGGAAATGTGAGCGGGCCCTGTGGGGCCCGCTGGCGTTAGAAGGCCGCGGGCGTGGCCTTGTAGCCGGCCTTCACGACGGCGGCAACAAGGTCATCCACCGAAACGCGCTCGGCGTCGTGGTCGATCTCGATGCGGGCGGAGGCGAAGTGGACCTTCACGTTCTCGACACCCTTGAGGCGGCCGACCTGCTTCTCGATCTTGGCCACGCAGGAGGGGCAGGAAAAACCTTCCGCGCGGAGGATGGTGTGGGTTGTGGTCGCGGTGGTCATTGTGGAATCCTTCCGTCTTGGTGTTTCTTACTGACACCTTCACCGTAGGTTCGCCGTGCCGCGAACTCCTTGACATAGATCAAGTTCGCGGGGCTCCTCCCCGAGCGCCGCTGGCCCGTCCGTTACGGTCGCGTCGGGTCGGCGTGGGATAAAGTGTTGTCATGCCCGAGGATGACTTGTGCGTCACCCGCGTCCCGATCTTCCAAGGCCTCACCCGTCAGGAACAGTTGCGTGTTGCGGACTTTGCCCGCCCGGTACTCGCCGAAAAGGGGGAGATCGTCTATGCGCCCGGACAGCCGGTCTCGCGCCTGCTGGTGATGCACAGTGGACAGCTCAAGGTCAGCCACGCGGCCGCCAATGGTCAGGAGCAGATCCTGCGAACGGTGACCGACGGTGATGTTGTGGGTGAACGTGCCTTCCTGACGGGCCACCGTCCGAACGATCTCGCCGTCGCGCTGGAAGAGAGCAGGATGTGCGTGTTCGACCATGCCGACCTTGCAGTCCTACTTCGTGACTACCCCGACATCAGTCAGCGGATGCTGCGGACGCTCTCCGACCGCCTCTCTTCCGTCGAGCGACTGCTGGCCGCCATCACCTCCAGCGATGTCAATGCCCGTGTCGCGGCCTACCTCCTGGACCTACCTGGCACCATGCGGGACGGAGCGGCCACGGTGAGACTTCCGATGGCGAAACAGGAAATCGCGGCGTACCTCGGCACGACGCCGGAGACCCTGAGTCGACGCCTTGCCGCGCTCTCTGCCTCCGGCCTTATCGAATTGCACGGGCGCCGGGAGGTCACGATTCTCGATATCGATGCGCTTGAACACGTAGCCACACCTCGATAGTCCGGTGCCGCTGCGGCGTGGCGGCCTCCTGGGCAGTATCCGGTGCAACTCGAACCCGCCCTTGACCTTCTTGCAGTGGCGTCACCTGTGTGGGCTGCTCCCTACGAGCTTCCCCCGGCACGGGCGCAAAGCGGGCGAAGGGGCCGACCTAAAGGCCGATATCTTGGTTTTGCGGTGGCAATGCCGCAACCAGGGGGTGGTCCCGGCCGGTGTTGCCGAGCTTGACGGCACCACCCGGTGAACCGAGTTCGTCGAAGAATTCGACATTGGCCTTGTAATACTCTGCCCATTGGTCCGGGACGTCGTCCTCGTAATAGATGGCCTCAACCGGGCAGACCGGCTCGCAGGCGCCACAGTCGACACACTCGTCTGGATGAATGTACAGCGACCGCTCTCCTTCATAGATGCAGTCGACCGGGCATTCTTCGACGCAGGCCTTGTCCTTGACGTCCACACAGGGTTGGGCGATTACGTAGGTCATGGGTCACTCTCCATGGGGTTTGCTGGAAGGACGTGCTATTCCGGCGATGCAAGTCTGACGTCCGATAGCGGCGTTCGCCATATGTCAGGGTCGGCCACGGGGAAACGGCGGCCGGTGATCAGGTCGGGGTGGATGCGAATGAACCGCTTCTTCTCACCGGCCTGCCACGGAAAGAGTGGAAGGTCCACGGTGTCCATCAGGTCGTGAACCTGGCTGATTGCGCCGGCGCGGCCCTTCGCCACGACACTCCATGCTTTGGAGGTGGGTGGGTCGTATCCGTCGACTTCCAGGGCGACCGGGGCGTCGGATAGCGCGCCGAAGACTTTCGTGCCCTCCCGGGACCGGAAAACTAGGGTCCCGTGATCCACCGCATAATTGAGGGGGAAAATATCGGGATGGTCCTCCACCCATACGGCAAGCCGGCCGACGGTGGTCGCGCGCAGCAGCGCCCAGCACGCGTTGATCGGGAGTTCCTTTACATCCTGATTCGAATCCATCACCGCACCGTCTTTCCCGAAATCTTGCGTCGAGCCTGTCGGCTAGTGAGTTCTTCCACGAGCAGACCCAAGGCGCTGCCGAGCATGAAAACATCCCGAGCGATGCCCATTCCTGCCGGCGCAGGACGGATTCCGTCCTCCCGCGTCATCCCCGGCGTCTTCATATACACCCGCATCAGGGCCCCCGAGAACCCGGCCAGACCGGCCGCAGCCGCCCACGTGGGCACTACCGGTGCGAGCAAAGCCGCACCCAGGAGGATCTCACCACCCGATAGCAGCTTCCCGAAAAGCACCGGGTCGACTCTCTTGAGCACAGGAAACGCGTTGGCCGCCTGGTCCCGCAGACCGGTCGCCCCCTCCACATCCAGTGAACGCTTCGTGAATCCGGTGTTGAGGATGAACAGCCCACAAGCAGCACGGGGAGGGATATGGTGCAGGTGCGCCGACATGAGATCCTCCCTCGTCGTGGTACGACTCCGATTTCGTTTATTCGACCCTACGTCCGGGCACCCGGGCGGATACATGATGTGCATCAGGGACTGTCAGAAGAACGGTGTGTGAGGGTCCGGCCTGATCCGAGAGGAGACGGCCGTGGCTGACACGA
>NZ_BAAAQA010000029.1:0-43284 GCF_039531425.1 Kocuria atrinae | reverse complement strand
GGACGGTTCGAAAGAACCACTCACTAATGAGAACCGCCGGACCCCACACACCGTTTAACGGACAGACCCTCGCAGGAGGCCTGAATGGCGGCCTGTTCCATCGCTGCCACCCCCGCCTCGAGTTCCTCGACCGTGGGGGCGGATACCGAGATGAGGCCCGTGTAGCGCAGGACACCGTGTCCTGCGGTGAGGTCGGCCTCCTGCTGGAGCACGTCCTGGTACTCGGCGGTCTGGGAGGCGTCTTCGATCTGCCCGATCTTCGCCCGCTGAGCCTGATCGGAGATGTGCTCGACCTTCTTCTTACGAATATCCCTGGCGGCCTGATCGGAGCGCATCGGGGTGCAGATCAGCGAAAAGCTCCGTTGGATGCCGGTGGAGAGCAGCACTGGCGATAGGAAGCCGGGATAGACCAGCGAGCGGGGCCACTCGGAGACCCAGAGCACGGCGTGGTGGGCGGAGTCGGTGCGTAGGCGGGTCCAGGATTCGTTGACCGCGACAGGTCCGGCGGTGGCGAGGGATTGGCCGAGTTCGCCGTGGCGTTCCAGGGTGGCGGCGATCGCCGGATCATAGGCCGACCGGAGGATGACAGCGATCTCGCCGGGACTCAGCCATCCCGAGGGCGTCAGGTCAGCGGACCGGAGCGCGGCGACGAGGGTGGACATTTCTTGGCGCAGGACGGCGGCGGCGCCGCGGATGCCGCCGCCGGCGGTTCTGATCTGCCGTGCGGCGTTCTTCATGTCTAGCGACAGGCTCAGGGTCGTGGCGTGGCGTTCGCCGGCGGGTCCGGCGCGGTCGATCAGCTCGGCGTAGGTGGTCGCAGCCCAGGTGTCATCGGCGGTGCCGTGAGCGGCCCACCACTCCGCGAGTCCGGTGCCGGAGTCCGGCAGCGTCCGTTCCAAGACTTGGAGGGTGGCGATCCGGCCGGAGCGGCACACGGTGGCCAGGACGCGGCCCCAGGAGGTGACCCGTCGTTCCTGCTCACCCGGGTCGAGGAGCACGAACGCGGGATGGCTCACCTCGCAGACCACGGTGAGCGTCTGGGCATGGGGGTCATGGATCATCCCCGCGTTCGTTTCGGGGTCGGTGTACTCCCGCAGTCGCGCCATGTCACCGGGCAGCGCGAGGGTGCCCACAGGGCGGGGTGTGACGACACGCCGGCGATACAGGAGTTGCCCGCCGGTCGAACCCCAGAGCCACCAGAACGCGACTGGCAGCCATTCGACCGCGGGCCGGCCGGCGATGGGTATCCACGTCAGCGCGGCGGCGATCACCCAGATGGGAGCGGTGTAGGCGAGCAGGACGCCGCCCCCGGCATAGAGGGCTCCGACGATGGACAGGACGCCGGTGGCGAGGGTGATGAGCTGCGACAGGGACAGCCCCAACAACACCCCGCGGCGGGTGAGGCGGGAGAACTTCACCGGCACCAGCTCCGCCGAGGCGACAGCGCTCTCGTTCTGTTTGGTAGGCACGAGGGTTCACTCCTTCCCGGTGGGTTTGGGGGCCGGCGGTGGGGGCTGCTTCGGTGGACGCGCCTCCGACTGCGACGGTCCGCCGGTGGGTGTCTTCGGTGCCGGCGTCGATGGCGGGGGCGCCTGCACGGACGGCGAGGTGCTGCCGGTCTGGCCGGCGGAGTCGGCGGCGGCCTCGCCCTGGTTGCCGCGCGCCGTGCCGGCCTTGGGCCCGGCGGTCGCGGCGTCCTTGGCGACCTTCGCCGCCACCACGGCCGCAGCGGCGGGACCCGCAGCCGCAGCACCTGCGCCCGCGCCGGCTCCACCGCTTGCCCCGGCGCCGCCGCTCGCGGCTGCCTTCCCACCACCGGCCCCGGCCGACCCACCACCGCTGGATGCCTGCGGCTTCGGGTTCTTCGGCTCCGGTGGCTTCTTCCCACTACCGCCGTTGCCGCCTCCACCGGACTTGCTGTCGTCACCGCCGTCGAGGACCTTCTTCGGCTCCGCACCGCCTTGCGGCTTCGAGGGGGTGGGGACGGGCCGGTTGAGGGCGTTCTTCGCGTCCTGCTCGGAGCCGATGGCGTGGTACATGTCGAACCCGACGAAGCTGAGGAACTTGTAGGTCATGTAGGGGGCGAAGGCGGCCATCGCCATCAGCACGATCCCGGCGATCGGGTCCGCCACCGAGGACAGGTCGCCGTCGATCGGTGCCGACACCTGCGTGATGGCGACGAGGAACATCACGACCAGGACGAGCTTGGAGACGATCAGGGCGATGACGAACATCGCCCACTTGCTGATCCACCCCTTCGTCGCATCCCACGAGGCGCCGGAGAACGCGAGCGGTGCGAGGACAATCGCGACCAGCAGTAAGGCCTTGCGCACCAGCAGGGACAACCAGACGATCGCGGCTGCGCTGATCGCGAGACCGGCGAGGAAGATCGTGATGATCGCCCCGACGCCGGGGGCGGCGATGTTGATGCCCACCAGCCCGGCAGCGAGGAGGGTGATCTTGTCGCCCATCGACTCGGTGGTCTCCCCGGCGGCCTGGATGACCCCGATGCAGAGCTGGTCCACGATCTCCAGCAGCAGCGCGGTGAGGGTGATGACCACGAACGAGCCGAGCACAGATTTCGCCAGCCCGAGCGCGGCTCTGGAAAGGGCGGTGGGGTCGCGGCGGATGAGTCCGGTGATGAGTTGGAGGCAGAAGAACAGCAGCATCACGAACACGGCGATGCCGAACAGGATGTTGTAGACCGCCACGTACTCGTCGCTGGTGACGTCGACGAGGGTGGTGGTGTCGAACACCGTCCAGACGGCCTCGAACAGCCAGCCGGCGGCGGCGCCCATCGCTCCGGCGAGCCAGTCGAACGGGGCGGAGACCAGGCTGGCGGCGGCTTCGCCGGCGGTGTCGCAGACGGTCGAGACGAGGGGGATATCGCACACACCCACCGCAGATCACTCCCTAACGCAGAGTCGAAGGTTGGTGAGTGGGGTCAGACCTGCTGGCCGACGTCCCAGAAGAAGTTGATCAACGTGACGCTGGCGCCGCAGATGACGGCGGCGCCGCAGCTCACGAGGACGCCGATCTTCCCCCTGCCGGCCAGGTGGGGGTTGGAGGAGTTGGCGCCGAAGCCCCACACGATCGCGGAGATGATCAGGGCGAGGACGGAGAGGATGAGGCCGATCGTCATGACGGCGCCGACGATGGTGCGGAGCTGGCTGATGCCGGGCAGGCCGGTGTCGTTGGGGTCGATGTTGATGTCCATCGGCAGCACGGCCGGCAACGTGGTGGCGGCTGCGGTGGTGGTTTCGGTGAACAGGCTCAGGACGGTCATGACGGGGTGCTCCTTCGGGGCGTCGGCGAGACAGGGTTCTCGTCGATCAGGTGCACTGCCCGCCCCACACAGTCGGAGCCGATGAGGGGTCCGCTGGTGGGGCGTGGTTCAGAGTTGCTGGCCGAGGTCGATCAGCCAGTTCAGCCAGGCCACACCGGCGCCGGCCAGGACTGCGGCACCCAGGGCGGTCCAGGCGCCGATCCTTGCTTTGGTGGCGGCGGCGTGGTGGCCGTTGGCGGTCGACAGCGCCCACACGATGGCGCAGACGATGAGCATGAGCACGGCGATGATGAGCACGAAGGTCAGCAGCGCGCCGATGACCTCGCGTAGGTCACCGATGCCTTCCAGGCCGTCGAAGTCGGGGAACACGTCCATGTCCGATCAGCTCCCGGCCCGCACGGTGACATGCAGGTGCTCGAAGTGTCCGCCGGTCACATCGTCGGGGTCGTGCATGCCGCCGCCGTCGTATGGCCGCCACCCTTCGGCGTCGCGGGCGAGGGACCAGATCAGGCCGTCCCAGATCAGATACTCCACGCCCAGGGTTTCGGCGTGGTCCTTCATCCAGTTCGTGACCTCCCAGCCCAGTTCGCGCTGCTCGGCCGTCGGCTGCTCGCCGATGGCGTTGCCGAACGTTCCGTCACAGGCACGCCCAACCGGGTGTTCGGAGACGGTGCCGGGGCGGGGTGAGTAGCAGGCCCAGGAGGTGTCGGGGAACGCGGCGGTGGTCTGGGCGTAGAGGTGCAGCATCCGTGCGGTGATCTGCCCATCCGAGGTCGGGTCGTCAACCATGCGGTCGGGGTCGCCGTCGAGGGGGTCCGGTTCACCGCCGGGCGTACCGCCGCTGGGATCGCAGTCGCCGCTGGGTGCGCCGGTCTCTGGTTCG
Organism: Kocuria atrinae; assembly: GCF_039531425.1. NCBI lineage: Bacteria > Bacillati > Actinomycetota > Actinomycetes > Micrococcales > Micrococcaceae > Kocuria > Kocuria atrinae. The sequence continues at coordinate 39,115 of NZ_BAAAQA010000029.1, read as the reverse complement.
GGCAGGTCGGCGGCGTTATGGGTGTTGAGCCAGGCGGCGGGGTCGGTGTGCTCGCCGTTCGTGCCGCCGAGGCGGACCTCGAAATGCAGATGCGGACCGGTCGAGTTGCCGGAGCTCCCGGTGTCGCCGATGTGCTGACCCGCCGTCACGGTATCTCCGGCTTGGACGTGGATGCCGTGCTCCCACATGTGCGCATACGCCGTCGCCACCGTGGCGCCGCCGATCTGATGCTCGATGACGATCAGACCGCCGTAGCCGCCGGAGAACTCCGCCCCCGTCACGGTCCCATCCGCAGCGGCCAGGAGCGGGGTGCCGTCGGGTGCGGCGAAGTCGGTGCCGGTGTGGAAGGAGTCCTCGCCGGTGATCGGATGCACCCGTGGGCCGTACTCGCTGGTGAGCACCCAGGTGCCCTCGGGCATCGGGAACACCACCCGCGACGTGCCAGCCGCCACCGGCTGCGCAGCCGGGACAACAGCATCGCCAGCGGACGCGCCCGCGCCAGCAGTCGTTGTGGTGAGGTTGGACAGGATGATTTCGGCGACGGGCTCGTAGTTGCGGTACCGGTCCGGGTAGGCGGAGACTTCGACGGCTTGGGCGGCCTCGCCCTTGTCCATCTCCTCCCATCCGGGAATGTCCAGCAGCCCCCGGGGTGAGGGGTGGTTGGGTCCGGTCGTTCCGCCGAAGAACGCCTCAACTTGATAGGCGGGGTCCATCAGCTCCGCGACCGTGCCCCACCCGGACTGGGGGCGCATCTGAAACAGGCCCAGGGAGTCGTGGTCGGAGCCGTCGCCGTCGTTGGGGTAGTCCGCGGACTCGGGGTAGGCGCTGGTGTTGGACAGCATCCGCAGCGTGGACTCGGTCAGCGCCGTCATGAGCGCGATCACCAGCCCGTCACGGGTGATCCCGTCGATGCTGTTGCCGGTCTCGATGATCGTGGCCGCGTGGGTGAGCTGGGTCCGGTTCAGCGTGAACGTCTCACCATTCGCGGTGGTGACCTCCAGTTCGTCGGGGACGTCGCCCACGGTGACGTTCGAGCCGCCAGGGATGGTGCAGGAGCCGGTGGCGCTCAGAGCCGGGTTCATCACCACCCCGATTCCGATCAACACCAGCGAGGGGGCGAGGAGGACCAGAGCGAGGGCAGCGGTGGCGAGCTTCTTCAACACGACATGTCACCGACCTATCGGAGGGGGTTGTCGAGCTGGGACAGCCGCAGCAGGTGACAGGTGTCGTAGGTCGGGCCGCAGACCACGAACACCGTGAACTCCACCGAGTGTTCGGAGGTCACCTGCTCGTCGTTCCACAGGCCCTCGCGGTGGCGGGTGCCGTTGATCGTGACCGCGACCGTGCCGTCCGCAAGTTGGCCGGGCTGGGCCTGCTCCACCGCCGTGTCCCAGGCGTCGGGGACGAACGTGTTGTCGATGGTGAGGTGCTGGGCGGTGGCGTACTGGCGCAGCTCCAGCCAGGCGTCCCGGCTCGGGAGGTAGGCGGCGATGTCGGAGGTGAGCCCGGCCTGCTCCGCGCCGGTGGGGTCGCCGACGTCGAGGACCACGCTGGTGTAGTCCAAGGGCGTGAAACCCGAGGCGGTGTCCCACTCGAACAGCACGGTGGCGACGTTGCGGGCGAAGGTCTCCGGATCATCCGAGGCCCGCACGACCGGCAGCCGCGGCGTGGCCGTGGGCACCGGATCGGACGGTGCGGTGACACTCGGCTCAGGGCGGCCACCATCACCGTCCCTGCCCTGACTGGGCGGACCGACCAGGAGGCCGTAGACGCCCACACCGGCCAGTACGAGGACGATGATCGCCGCGGTGAGGGCGGCGATGAGCCGGCGGCGGGTCCGGGGTTCGGAGAGGTCGGGAGTCTTCATACCCGCCAGGTGCACCCCCGCCACCCAGCGAAATAGAGGGAGGGTGGCCGTCAGAGGGCGCGTAGATGGGCGCGGGCCGGCACCGGCTCATCGTCAGCGGTGTCGCGGTGGCGCAGGGCGCGCAGTTCGTCGGCGAAGCGGCTGGTTCCCTCAACGGTGGTCAGGAAGGACTCGATCTGCTCATCGCTCAGCTCGGCGGCAAGGTGCTCGGCGTCGTAATGGGTCCACCACTGCTCCAGCTCACCCCAGGTGAGCACGAACGCCCGCACCGGGTACTGGGCGGGCTCACCCTCGTTGTCGGTGACCGGTCGGGGCCGAGGCGGGCGCTTACCAGTTTTCGTCTGCTTGGCGCGGGCGAGGGCGTCGGCGGCGAGCCGATGCAGGTCGGTCTCACGTTCCGCCTGCGCGCTCTGGGCGGCGGCGCGGATCGCCTCAAAGATCGGATGCACGGGGGCCCCGGCATCGATGCCCTCCAACTCAGCGCTTACCTGCGCCCGGAGCGCGGCGGGCTGGGCGGGGTCTTCGGCGATCTTCTGGAGGTAGCCGATCTTCTCCAGCGTCGTGTGCGAGGCGCCACCGGGGATCATCTCTGCCGCCTGCTCGCGTGTCCTACCAGCAGGTCCGAGCGACGGGGGTGCAAATTTTGCACGCCCGTCAGTACCGGGCTGATTCTCCGAGCTGAACTGGGTCGCCTGCGCGCGCCGCGCGGCCTCCTCGGCCATCAGTGTCTTCAGCTCGCGATACAGAGCGGCGGCCTCGGTCTGGGTCAGCGGCTTGTGGAGCACGTTGTCGTCCTGCTCGGCCAGCAGGTGTCCGAGGCGGTCGGAGATGCCCGAGCGGACCCAGACGTTGACCTTGCGCCAGCCGAGCTTCTTGATCGCCGCCAACCGGCGCGCCCCGCACACCAGCACTCCGTCGGGGGTGATCGTGATGGGCTGCAACAGCCCGTCCCGCTCGATCGAGCCGGCGAGTTCGTCGATGTTGCCGAACGCGGTTCGGTGCCGGCGCCCGACTCGGATCGAGTCGACGGTGCGCTCCAGCTCGATGTATCCCGCCGGTGCGGTCACGACCGATCACCACCGGCGTCGTCGTGGTGGCTGGGTGCGGCGAGGGAGATGGTCAGGATGAGGTCGTCGTCCCGCAGCAGCACCGACAGGGTCTCGCCGATCAGCAGCCGCAGCAGCACACCCCGCCCTGCGGTCGTGGCGGCATAGGCCGGGTGCGGCTTGCCCAGCAGTGCCCGCAGCAGCGCGGTCCACGAGGAACGTGGGATGTCCAGCAGGGCGCGGGCGTGCTTGTCCCGCCGCAGTGCCTCGTAGGCGGCCTGGCGGGTGCCGGTCTTGGTCAGCGCCCCGCAGACATGCTCTACCCCAGCCCGAGCGGTGGCAGGGTCCCAGCCCAGCAGCGTGAACAGCGCGATGGCGTCCTTGGCCGCGGACCCGGCGGACACGCACGCCTGGTCCGACCCGCGCCCGCCACCATCGGAGCCCGCCCCGGCGGCGTCCGTCTCCGCGTCGGCGTCATCGTGGCTGTGGGGGTCGGTGATGTGGAAGGCCGGGTGATATTCGGTCAGCGGGTTTTCCCGGTCGGAGAACCGCTCCGGGTCGTGGAACGCCGAGACGTGCGGGCGGCGGGCTTGGTGGACCGAGCAGAGCAGCCCTTGTGCGCGTTCTTCGAAGATGCAGGTGATCCGCACCGCGTGCGTGATGACCGCCCACGGGTCACGTGCTTCTCGGGCGGCGCGGGTGATCATCACCTTGAACGCGGCCGATGCGGCCTCCCACGGGTCCAGGCCATGCTTGCGGGCGAGGGGTTCGCACTTGGTCGCGGTGTAGGCCATCAGCTCCGCGGCCACCGGATCATGGCTCCATGCCCCCGGCTCGGCTTTGTGAAACCGGTGCAGCAGGGCGCGTAGCCCGTCGCTGGTGGTGAAGTCCTCCCCGCCCTCGCCGTCAGCGATGTGCGAGCGGGTGGGTGTTGTTGTGGTCATGGTCTGGCACCTCCTGGCAGGTAGGTGCACGCGCGTCCCCACACCACCGGCAGCGACGGCGACGGCGACGATCTGGCGGGGGTGTGCATGTCAGATCACCCCAGCCCGATCCCCGAACGGCTCACCCACGACTGGTGCCGGCTGCCACGGCCGAACTCCGAGGCATCGGGCAGTCGCCGCGCCCGCTCGCTGATCGCTTTGCCGGCCTTGCCGAGACCGCGGCCGCTTGCCCGCGTGACGTGGCTGGTGAGGTTGCGGGTGCGGCGCGCGAGTTCGACCTCGAAGTCGATACCCCGCCCCGCGACTGTCGCGGACTGGCGGGCGAGCAGATCGGTGGGTCGCACCCACTCCACACCCCGCGCCTGCCGCGCACCATCCGCGATCGTGGCCTTGTCGGGACGGTTGCGGTGGGCGACCTTGGCGGCCTGCATCGCCTCCGGCGTCCTCGCCCTCTCCGGGTCCTCCGGGACCGAGTGGTCCTTGGTCGGCTCGGGTGCGTTCTGCCGGCGCTCGTGCTGATCGCGGGTTGGGTCTGTGGTGCTCATGGTGTCTTCGCCTCCTCGACGGTCTGCTTGTCGGGAAGGTGCGCGGGCGTGAACCAGCGCCCGACCGTGGACGGGTGCACGCCGAGGTCGCGGGCGATGCGCTTGTTCGACCACCCCTGCTCACGCAGCCTCGCGGCACGCTCACGCCGATCCGAGCTTGTGGCGCCGGCCCGCGTGTGCCGGGTACTTTCGACCACCGGCGGCGGGGCAACTGGCGCGCTGACCCCATCTGCGGCGCTCTCCACCGGCGCTGACGGAGCCGGGAGCAGACTCGCTTCCGGCGCTTCGACGGGCACGGCCGGCTGCCTCGGATGCTCCACTGGCGCGACCCGGTCACGGGCGACCATGCCCGTGGCGGTGTGGGGGTCGGTGGCCGTCGGGAGTGGTCGGGTGAGGATGACGGTCAGGTGGGTGATCGCCAGCAGCACCACTGGCGGCACCGCTGCCACCGATGCGGCCAACACACCAGGTACGTCGGCGTCGGCGGCGACCACGGCGTGGATCGCGTTGGCGGTCACCGACACCGCGGCGCCGCCGATCAGCAGCACCCACGGATACCACGCCGTCCTCTGCCCGGCGAGGGCGACGACGGCGACGGTGGCGACGACGATGATGCCGTCCACGATCAGCGGCCACGCCCACGCCTGCCCCGCACCCACACCGGACCTCGCGGCCAGGTCCGCCAACGCGGTGAAGGACAGCCAGAACGCGCCGGCGGCGATAAACACCGTCCCCGACACCGCCGTCACCACCGCCCACCGGCGACCCGTCCCCGTGGTCATCACAGCCCCCTCGCCCTCGATGGCCCGGTTGACCGGCGGGTGGGGTCGCGGTTGAACCAGCCGTCTGCGGCCAGCGGCGAGGCACCCTGCACCGGCGATGACCCATCGCGTGCGCCGCGTCGGGCGGGGGTGGGGTGGACGGTGCGGTAGGCGGAGCGGACCGTGGTGGCGACCTCGCGCTCGGCGAGCCCGGCGTGCCCGGCGGCCGCGGTCAGCACGTCCAGCGCATCCGAGGCCGGGAGCCCGTTCTCCGCGAGCCGGCACGCCGCCCAGAACAGGCCGCGGTTCCGCTCACCTTCGCCACGGGCCGCAACCCACGCCGCCAGCCGGGACACATCGACATCGCGATCCAGACCGGGAGACGTGGCGCGGCTGGGGGTCGGGCGGGGGTCGAGGAAGTCCCGCAGCCGCTGCGCATCCAGGGTGCTGGCGGGGCCGGTGTTCACCGCCTCGACCCGGTACCAGGTCGTAGCTCCTTGGACGGAGCGGGTCGAGGGCGGGACGATGATGTAGCCGCCGTCACCACGGAAGTCGATCCCCGCACGGGCCGCCTGCCACGACCGCTGCTCCGTCCCGAGTCTCGCCGGATAATAGGCATGCATGCCGCCGGTGGGAGTGCGGACCAGCAGCTCCCACCGCTCCACCAGCCCGGCGCGGTGGGCGCGGTCGAAGCTGGTCCGGCCGTCGACCGGGCAGTGCACATCGACATCCACCACGACCGCGCCCGAGGCGGGGCCGGTCGGGACGCCGATGTTCGCGCCCGGGGACTGCCGCCACCACGCCTCGACCTGCTCCAGGTCCGTGGTGGCGTCGTGGAACCCGTGTCCGGTGGCCGGCCGCTTCCCCCACGGGGAGCAGGGGAAGACCGGAACCCCCGCGGACGCGAACTCTCGTGCGGCGGCCGAGAGTGGCCACGCCGCGTTCATCCGAAGCAATACCGAGGAGACGGCGCAGTGCTCGGCCATCACAGCCCCCGCCCCTCGGCCGCCGGCACCGGTACGGGTCTGGCGGTCGGTTCCAGCGATGGAGTCGTCCGCCGCGGCGATGCCGGCTCCGCTGTCGGCGACGCTTGCGCTTGTGCGGGTGCCTCGCGCTGGGCGGCGTCGCGGTCCAGACCTGGCGGGGTGCCGTCACCGACCTGCGCGGTTTCGAGCTGGTCCAGGATCGTCAGGGTGGTCTTGCGGACCCGCTCCCCGGTGGCCTTGACCACCTCGACCGGCTCTTTGCCGTCGACGCGGGCCGCCCAGGTGGAGACGTACGGGATCGTGTACCCGGATGTGTCCATCCCGTGGGCCGCGCCGACCATCAGCGCGACGGACTCGGCTTCGACCTCGCCGATGCCGCGATGCTGACGTGCCTCCTCGGCGTCGGGACCGTGCAGGAGGACGTGGCCGAGTTCGTGGGCGAGGGTCTTGACCTGCGCGGCGGAGTCCATGTTCTCCCGCACCGCCACCGTGTTCGCGGTGTAGTCGGTCATCCCGTTCGCGCCGCGGATCATCCCCTCGTGCGGCACCCGCAGCACCGAGAACCCGCGCTCCTCGACCTGTGCCGCGAGGCCGTCCCACAGCCCGGCGGGCGCTTCGCCTTCCAGCAGCCGCGGTGCCGGTGGTTCGGGGATCGGGTCGCCGGTGGTCTGGCTCGCGTCCCACACATAAGCCGGTCGGACGCCGACCATCTTGGAGCGCACCACCTCGCCGGCACGTGGCTTCTCGCCCTTCCCGAGACGGCGCCAGGAGCGCGCGTCCGCGGGGTTGGCCGAGGCGAACCGGCCGGTCACGGGAGCGAGAATCTGATAGCCGGGCTGGCCCTTCTCCACCTGCCGGCCGAGCTGTTGCCACTGCTTGTAGCCGGCCACGTACGACGGAAACGGCTCCGGCACCCGCCCTTGCTCGAACGCTTCCGCGTGGGCCACCCAGATCAGCAGCGTGTTGTTGAAGCTCCTCGACCGGAACCGCGCCGCGAACGCCAGTGCCCGCGCCCAATCCGGCCCTGACACGAGCTGTTGCACGGCGCCGGTCAGGCGCTCGTGCAACTCGTCGAGCTTCGCTTCGCGTGCTTCCTGCCTCGTCGCCATTGCTCTGGCCTCCTCCCGGCATAGACCGCGCCCAGCAGAGGGGGCGGTGCACGAACGAGGTGCGCCAGGAGAACCAGCGGGTCCGTCGAGACGGCCAGCGAATTACGAGATCGGTAGGTTGGCCGTCAGGAGAGCTCGTGGTGCGCCTGACGTAGGACATACCGGCCTACCGGGAATCTCCAACCCGGTGGTGCTCGGTGCCGGGATGCTCCCGATATCCCGATCGTGATGATCAGATCGGGAGCGGCGTTCAGCTCGCGCGAAGGGTTAGTTGCCGGTACCGGGTGGGGGTGAGTCCGACGTACTTGCGGAACTGCTGGGCGGCGTGTCCACGGCTGCGCCAACCGACCTCCCGCATCGCGGTCTCGATCGGCAGATCGGTCTCCCGCAGAGACCTGGCAAGGTGCTCGGCGCGAAGCATGGTCAGATACGCCAAGGGTGTCTTGCCGTAGGCATCGGTGAACACCCGGCTGAGTTGCGAGGGTGACAGATGCACCCTCGCGGCCAGGGCGTCGAGGGTCCACTGCTCCGCGGGCGCCTGATGCAGCAGCTCGGCGGCCCGGCGAGCTTCGGCACGCAACGGCGCGAACTGGCGATGCCGTGGCAGCGTGGGCCGGATATGCGCACGCTGCGACGACCGTGTCCGCACCGGCGAGACCTTCACGAACGGGGCGATCACGTGGGCGATACTGAACCACACGGCCTGCATCCGGTAGAAGTTCCGGGCGAAGCCACCCTCGATGCTGCGCTCGACCAGCTCATCCAGCCACGGCATCAGCATCCCCGAACGCTCCTCACCAAGGCGGAGAATCTGCGCCGGCTCGGAGTAGACCGTCTCGGCGAGCCCCTGGGCTTCGAGCCGATCCTGCAACAGCCCGGCGTGCTGCCAGAAAACCTGATCGATCACGTAGTCGGTGTCCAGGTAGATCGTTGTGACGGTGATATGCCCCTCGGGCTTCGAGCCGCACAGCACATTCGCACCGAGAATCACCGCGTCGCCGACGTTGACGGGCTTCTGCCCGAACTCGCTGAACAGAATCGCCGAGCCCGACCTGACGACGATCACCTTCACACAGTCGTAGGCCACCGGACCGACCGGCGAATGAACGGTCCGCGTTCGCGCGAGGATCGGCTGATGATCGTTCGACCTCGACGGCATGGGCATCTCTGTGACGCGATGAGGTCGCTAAGGCCGGCCGAAGCGGCACGCGATCGCCTCGTGTGTTCGGTTCAGTTCGGCTTCGAGTCGCCGGACGGTGTCCGGTGACAGATCGCCACGCTTCGCACACACGGCGACTCCGTTGTTCACGTGCCGGACGAACTCGGGCGCAGCACTCTGCGCCGTTGAGAGTCGAGCGCCTTCGCCTTCCAGTTCTTCGCGTCGAGCCTCAGCAGACACTCGCCGCGATGTCGCCGTGGGCAGTGCGGTGTCTTCACGCCCGCAGTCGGTGATCGTGTACACGAACTCGCGTCCTTGCCTTGCGCCGGTGCCTAGTGGTGCTCCGTGGTCGGTGCGCGCTCAAGCGCGAGCGGCGCACCGACCAAGCTCATCGCTCAGACATCAGCGTGTTCTGCCCCAAAGCTCCCTGCGTGCTCTTCGACCCACGTTCGGAATGTAAGGGCCTGATGCCCGGTCACACGGCGTACGGTGTCTTGCGGTGTCTTCGCGGCTTTGGGCGGATCTGTCTTCATCTGCGTCATGAAGGCGATGTCGTCGTCCGAAAAGCCGTACGACCGCCACTGTTCCTGCACGTCCTCGGTGCTAAGCGGAACGAGCTCAACGCTCTGGCCGGTGACACTCTCGACAGTCACGATGCGTTCACGGACAGTGAGTGCCTCCGGGCCGGTGATCCACAGAGTCTCCTCGTGGTAGCCGCCGTTCACGAGGACGTGGGCGGCGACGCGGGCGATGTCGGACTCGTGGACGACGGTGCTGGGTACGTCGACGAAGCCTTCCTCGATGCGTCCGGCGCGGAACCCCTCGACCCATTCGAGCATGTTGGCCATGAACTCGACCGGAGCGAGCGCAGCCCACTCGAGCGAGCTGGCAGCGACGGCCTGCTCGATCGGCGATGCTTCGGTGTCGCCGGTGAGCAGGGTGACTCTGGTGGCACCCGCCTCCTGGAGACGAGCGACGATTACCTCGCCCTCGGTGATTGGGGCGAAGTCATCGCCCGCGAAGGTGATGAGGTGCGCGGCAGTCACGCCCTCAAACGCTGCGTCAAGAGTCGCGGGGTCTCGCAGGTCGCCCTGCACGACTTCGACGCCGTCGGGAAACGAGGCGTTGGCCGGGTTGCGGGTGAGGCAACGGACGGTCGCGCCCAGGTCAAGCAAGTGGCGGACGATATGACGTCCGACCGTTCCGGTGGCGCCGGTGATGAGAATGATCATGAGATCCTCCAAATGGGTTCGGTGAGATGGTTAGCGGTTGTGCGAATTCACATACGAGCGGGTGGCCAGCGGCACGAAGATCAGTATCAGCAGCAGGCTCCAGATGACGCCTGCGATCACGGGGTATTGCAGCGGTAGGACGTCGCTGATGGGGGCCGCGTCGGGCACGTTTCCGAAGAGTTCGCGCACGCCGGTGACGACGGCAGAGACGGGGTTCCATTCAGCCGCGATTCGCATCGGTGTCGGCATGCCCTCGGTGGGCACGAAGGCCGTGGAGATGAACGCCAGCGGCAGCAGGATAAGCATCGACACGTTCGAGAGCACTTCCGGGGAGCGCGCCTTCAGGCCGATCCATGCGGAGACCCAGGAGAGTGCGTAGGCGAAGAGCAGCAGCAGCCCGAATCCGGCAGCGGCCTCAAGCGGCCCGGACCGGATGCGCCATCCCATCGCGAGGCCAACGAGCGTCAACAGGACGATGACGATGAGGTTCATCACCAGGTCGCTGTTGGCACGAGCGGTGACGACGGCGACAGGCCTGACGGGGAGGGAGCGGAAGCGGTCCATCATGCCCTGCTTGTTGTCCATCGCAAGTCCGATGCCGGTGTTCGTCGATGTCATCAGCATGGTCTGCGCAAGGATTCCGACGAGCAGGTACTCCCGGTAGGCGCTTCCGCTCATCTCCATCGCGCTGCCGAAGACGAACGCGAACAGCAGGGCGAACGCCACGGGAGCGGCAGTCGCGAAGACCACAATGTCGGGATTGCGCAGGCTCTTGAGGATGTTGCGATGGGTCAACGCTCCAAGCGTGTTTACCGTGGTCATCTCACTCACTCCTCTCTGTGACCCGAACATCGTCGGCGGCACTGTTGGAATCCCGTGTGAGGGCGAAGAACACGTCATCGAGAGTCGGCTGTTGTACCGAGATCCCGTCGATCGCTACACCGGCTTCAGTCAGTGCGTTGACGCACGGCACGAGCTTCCGTGCGGCATCGTGCGTTCGGAAGATCAGATGCCCGTCACTGGCAGTGATGTTGGCGTTGCTGTCGTTCAGCAGCGTCTGTACCGAGCGCACCGCCGTGCGCTCGTCCTGCTCGGGTGAGGCGAGTTCCACCTGGACGCGATCACCACCGAGACGGCCTTTCAGCTCGTCGGGTGTGCCGAAAGCGACCTGTCTCCCTTCGGCGATGACGAGCACCTGATCGGCGAGGACGTCGGCCTCTTCGAGGTACTGCGTGGTCAGCAGCAGCGTCATGCCACCAGCGACAAGCTCCTGGATCATCTGCCATAGGCCCTGCCTGCTTGTCGGATCCAAGCCAGTCGTCGGTTCGTCCAATACCAACACCCTGGGATCACCGACGAGGGCACACGCGAGGTCGACCCGCCGGCGCATGCCTCCCGAGTGCTGACCGACGCGCTTACGCGCATAGGTGCCCATATCGAATGCGTCGATGAGCTGGTCAGCTCGACGCCGTGCATCTGATTTCGAATGCCCGTAGAGACGCCCGACGAGCACGAGGTTCTCGGCCGTGGAGAGATCTTCGTCAACGGCCGCGTACTGGCCGGAGAATCCAGTGAACTGCTTCACCTCGTCGGCGTTTTGAATCACCGACCGGCCAAAGATCCTCGCCTGCCCGCTATCGAGGCGGTAGAGCCCCGTCACCGCTTTCACCGCAGTGGTCTTACCTGACCCGTTGGGGCCGAGTACTCCGAGCACGGTGCCCTCGTCTACGGTGAAACTGAGATCGTCGAGCACGGTCTGCTCACCGAAACGCTTCACCAAGCGTTCTGCTTCTATCGCTACAGTCACCGGTACTCCTGTTCTCCGAGGGGCTGGTTCTGCGGGACACGGGATCGTGTTCCGGCACTGAATCCATCCTGGAACACCTTGTGGCCACTATGTGTCCACAAGATCGGTAGACTGGATGCGTGACGACAAGCACCCGCATCTTGGAGCTCCTCGGCCTCTTACAGACCCGCCGCCACTGGAGCGGCGAAGAGCTGTCCGCGCGGCTCGGCGTGAGTCAGCGCACGCTGCGTCGAGACGTCGACGGGCTCCAGGAGCTCGGCTATCCGGTCATCACCACCCGAGGCACCGGCGGCGGCTACCAACTCGGCGCTGGGGCAGCTCTGCCGCCGTTGGTGCTCAACGAGGACGAAGCCGCTGCGACCGTCATGGGTCTCAAGTACGTGGCGACGGGCAATCACGCAGTACCGGCGGACGCCGCAATCAGCGCGATGGCTAAGATCATCCAAGTCCTCCCCGCACGCATCAGAGGCAGGATCTCCAGCCTGGCGACCGTTGCCGCAGAGCCCGGCACTGAAGGTGCGACTATTACCGATGTCAGTGCGCTCACCACAGTCGCGCTGGCCTGCCGAGACTCGGATACCGTCACTTTCACGTATGAAAGCAATCGCTCCTCACGAAGTCTCCGAACGGTTCAGCCCCATAAGATCGTCGCCGTCGAGAACCGGCTTTATCTCGTCGCCTGGGATCTCGGCCGCGGGGATTGGCGCACGTTCCGCGTCGACCGCATCACCGACCCACGACGGACGGGTAAGCGCTTCGCCCCGCGAAATTTGCCGGTCGACGATCCGGTCGACTACGTCCGCTCTCAGCTCGGCTCGATGCCGACAAAGTATCGAGTGCACGCGACAGTGCACGCGCCCACTGAACGCGTCCGCGAGGAGATCGCCCACTACGGCGTGGTTGAACCGCGAGACGACGATTTCTGCGACCTCTACATTGCCGCCGAATCACTGGACTGGGCTGCGTTCTGCTTGTGCGCCATTGATGCTCCCTTCCTCGTGCACGGGCCACAAGAGGCCGTCCAACATCTACGCCAATGGGCAGATCGGCTCCGCCGCGCCTCCGTGCCATATGGCACCCAAGAGGAAAGCGCCCCCTGGAGGCAAGGCAAGCGAGGCCGCGAGCGTTCAGGGATCTGACCCTCTAGAGACTTCGAAAACCAAAAGGAGCATCACCGTAGATGACTGATCGTCAACCCGTGCGGCTTCAACCTGTTAGTACGGAGGAGCTTTCCTATCTGACGCTGCACAGGCAGCACCTCCTCACGCCCGCTCCCCTATCGCCCCGAGAACTGACCCAGCATCTCATAGGGCTTCAAGCGCAGAACCCGTGGTCGTGGTACGCCGGATTCTTCAGACGAACTGAGGACGTGGTTCCCGAAGTAGTGAGCCGGCACCTCGGGGATCGCAGCCTGGTAAGAATGTCCGCAATGCGAGCAACGATCCACCTCATGACTCCCGCAGACGCTGCTTCGCTCCGCTTCCATACGCAGGCCGTTCACCAACGCACGCTGAAATCCAGCTTTGGCCGCGACCTCAAAGACGTGAACCTCGATGACGTCACCAACGACGCGCAGGCACTCCTCGGGGAACGGCCCCAAACACTGAAAGAACTCGGCGCAGCACTCAACCGCAAATGGCCCGACACCAAACCAAGCTCGCTGGCGATGATCCCACGGTTCATGCTTCCACTGGTGCAGATCCCTCCACGCGGACAATGGGGGCAGAGCGGGGCGATCGCCTACACGACGCTCGACACGTGGGTCGGCCAGCGGGTTGAACCGCAGCACTCCATCGAGCAGATCATTTTGAGGTACCTTGCCGCATTCGGCCCGGCAACGATCATGGACTTCCAGGCCTGGTCGGGCCTCACCAAGTGCAAACCGCACTTCGACAACCTCAACAAACGTCTCATCCAGGCACGAACGGAAGGGGGGCAAGTGCTCTACGACCTCAGCGAGATTGAGCGACCTACTCCTCATGCTGAAGAGACTCTCCCCGTCCGATTCCTCTACGACTATGACAATCTTTTACTGGCCTACAAGGATCGCAGCCGATTTATCACCCCCGCTTATAGCGAGATGCAGCGGCGGTTCGACGGAACCACCCTCCAAGCCATTCTGGTCAACGGCAAGACCGTTGGCATGTGGACGCACCAAACCCATGACCAGTCGTCGCTGCTGGAAGCGCGTTTTTGCGAACACCTGTCGAGTGCCGTTCTTGAATCCGTGGAGAACGAAGCTAGCGAGCTCGCTCGATGGTTCTCACCCGGAACTGACGTAGCCGTCAGGATCGAAGAACCAGAATCATAGATTTGCGGTAATGGATGAAGCAAGGCTCCCTCAGGCCAGAGCAGTGGTGCTAGGTCAAGGCAGGTCGGTGATGAGGGGCCGCATGTCGCGGTAGCGGCTCGGCGTCATCCCGGTGTGCTCGGTGAGAGCCTCCATCACCCGCGATCGGCACCGCCACCCGACCCCGTCGGCCTGCGGCGGTCACGGTGATGGAGGTCTCGCGCAGCAGCCCCGTCGTCTCCTGCACCTGCAGCATTGGCGGAGCGAGGAGTGTGGGGCATGGGAGCTCCGGCAGGTCGGTGACCCTGCTCTCGAACCTCGTTCCGGGTTCTTCGTCAGGCTGTTCACCTGTCAGGTGCTCGACGCTCAGCAACCAGCGTCGACCCGTCCATCCCCAGCGCATTCGAGTCCATCGGCACCGACCTTCGCGCCCGCTGGTCACCCTTCCGGAGTCGTTCCTACCCATCTCATTCCTCCTCGCTTCTGAGCTACCACGCGTCTTGCAGGTCGAGGTATGTCAACCAAAGTTGACGGCGCGTTCGCGCGGTCGTCGCCCGCTCACCTGACCGTCGAAAGGCGGTGGCGTGGTGACGGTCTCGATGCGCGTGATGTCGGCGGGCGATGGCTACAAGTACCTGCTGCGCACGGTCGCGGCCGCGGACGGCGATCGCGAACTGTCAACACCGCTCACGAGGTATTACGCGGAGGCGGGCACACCACCGGGCCAATGGCTCGGCTCCGGCGTCGCCTCACTCGACAGGGGGCAGCTCGCGGTGGGGGATCGGGTGTCGGAGGCCCAGCTCCAGCTCTTGATGGGCATGGGCCGTGACCCGATCACCGGCGACCCGCTGGGGCACGCGTTCCCCGCTTACAAGTCGGTGCCGGAGCGGATCGAGGCCCGGATCGCCGACCTCGACCCGGACCTGAGTCCGGGTGCCAAGGGTGAGGCGGTCGCGCGGATCGAGGCCGAGGAGAGCGAACGCGGCAGACGGCGGGCGGTGGCCGGGTTCGACTTCACCTTCTCGATCCCGAAGTCCGCCTCCGCGTTGTGGGCGGTCGCCGACGCCGGCACCCAAGCCCTGATCGGGGAGGCGCATCATGCGGCGGTTGCGGAGGTGGTTGCGTTCATGGAGCGCGAGGTTGCAGCCACCCGCACGGGCGCAACCGCCGGGGACGGGGCCGTTGCGCAGGTCGATGTCACCGGGCTGGTGGCGACGGCGTTCGATCACTTCGACTCCCGCGCCGGCGACCCCCACCTGCACACCCACGTCGTCATCAGCAACAAGGTCCAGACCGCGTTCGACGGCAAATGGCGATCCCTGGATGGGCGGCCGATGCACGCCGCCGTAGTCGCCCTGTCGGAGTTGCATGAGGCGGTGTTCGCCGACCACATGACCCGAACCTTCGGCGTCGAGTGGCAGGCCCGCGACATGGGCCGAGACCGCAACCCGGCATGGGCGATCAGCACCATGCCGGAGGAGCTGGTCCAGGAGTTCTCCACTCGCGCCCGCCACATCGACGCCGAGAAGAACAAACTCATCGCGGAGTACGTCGCCAAGCACGGCCGCCAACCCTCCACCGCCACGATCATCAAACTCCGCGCCCAAGCCACCCTGACCACACGCCCGGAGAAGGAAGTGCGGTCGCTGGCCGACCTGACCGCCGAGTGGCGCACCCGCGCCACCGGGGTGCTCGGCCACGACGCCACTACATGGGCACGTGAGGTGACCGAGAACGACAAGCCGCTGCTGCTGCGCGCCGATGACGTGCCGCTGGATGCGATCGCCGATCTCGGGCAGAGCGTGGTCGAGGTGGTGGGTGAGAAGCGGTCCACGTGGCGGCGGTGGAACCTCATGGCCGAGGCGTCCCGGCAGACGATGGGTTGGCGCTTTGCCACCACGCACGACCGCGAAGCGGTCGTCGAGATGGTCGCCGACGCCGCCGAACAAGCCTCGCTCCGGTTGACGCCGCCCGACCTCGCCACTTCGCCGGCCGCGTTCCGGCGGGTGGACGGCACCAGCGTGTTCCGGCCCAAGCACTCCACCGTGTTCTCCTCCGAGCTGCTCCTGGCCGCCGAAGACCGACTGCTCGACCGCTCCCGCGCCACGACCGGGCCGACCGTGCCGCTGGCGACGGTTGAGAAGATCACCGGCCGTCCTGATGCGGAGGGTCGGATGCTCGGCGAGGATCAGGCCGACGCGCTGATGAAGATCGCTGTCTCCGGCCGTGTCCTTGATGTGCTGGTCGGCCCGGCCGGGGCCGGGAATACCACATGTTGTGTTTGACACCACTAATCGCTGATGTCGATGACCGCTCCGTTGCGCGGGAGGGTGCCCCTGAACGTGAGGGGCACGGCTGCGGCGCGCTCGATATCGGGGGTGGTGATCGCTTGGATGTGGACGTGCGGCTCGGTGCTGTTGCCGGAGTTCCCGCAGCGCGCGAGCCCGGTGCCTATCTGCACGCGCTGTCCCGTCCGGACTTTCAGGCTGCCTTGCTGGAGATGGCAGAGGGCGACCACGACACCATCGGACTCGATGAGTACGTGGTTACCGGCAAGTGCGATCCACCCTGCTCGGGCTCGGCGTTGCTGGGTGAGGGCATAGCCGATAGACGGTAGTCCGCGATATGCAGGGTGGTCGGGTTCGGTGTCGTGCGCGGAGACGACGATCCCTTCGACAGGCGTCAGGAGCATGCGGCCAAAGCCCGAGAACTTCTCTGCCGGTTCGGGTCGTATGAACGAACTGAACGTGATGGGTGCGGAGCGCCCGGCGCCATCGGCGGGAACGAAGTCGATGGCGTAGGACGTGGCCAGCAGCGCCGTGCCATGGCTGGGTACTCGGTTGGCGGGGCTGTTCTGGACGATCCAGCGGCCAGTGAACGGGTATTCCAGATCGATGGAAGCTGCCATGACATTCCTCCCGCTCGTGCACACTATTGTCCCACCACCGGTGTAGCGGCATAGGCGCAGGGGTCCGGTCTTGGTCGTCGTGTTCCTGTGGTTTCTAGTCTCTTTCAGGGCAGTGCAGGCCTATCCACGACGTGACGTCTCGCCTGCCGTCGGCGCTGTTTCCTGCGCTGACGAGGGCACCATCAGCGCACAGGCCGAGGGTATGGGCGGAGCCTGCTGCGACTGCGATGATGTTGTCCCAGCCCTCGACATCGCACTGCCCGTGGCTGTTATCCCCAACGGCCAGAACCCGGCCGGAAGCGGTCACGCCCACTGTGTGGCGACTCCCGGCGGCCACCGCGACGACCTCCTCCCACCGGCTGACGTTGCCCGCTCCTGTGGCCGGTGCCGCAGTAGTGAGTACTCGCCCGTCGTGTCTCAACCCGACCGTGTGGAGGTAACCTGCCGCAATCGCCGTGAGGTTCCGCCAGTGCCCAACAGCGCATTGCCCTCGTCGGTTGTTACCGACCGCTACGGCTGAACCGTCCTCACATAGGCCGACCGAATGCCAGTCGCCGCACGAGACTGCCACGATGTCTCGCCAGGATCGCACATCGCACGCGCCCTCGCTGATGCGTCCGGTAGCCAGCACCGTGCCATCCGAGGCGACACCGAGGGTGCGTCGCCAACCCGCCGCTACCGCTGCGATGTCTCGCCATCCTCCGACTTCGCACTGCTGGTCGTCGTTCCATCCAGTCGCCAGCACTGTGCCGTCTGAGCGAAGACCGATGGTGTGCGATTTGCCCGTGTTCGTGGCGGTATGGACGTTGCCCGCTGCTACCGCGATCACGTCTTCCCAGCGGTCGACATCGCATTCACCAGCTCTGCCATCACCAACGGCGACCACGGTGCCATCCTGTCGCAGCGCAACTGAGTGCCGTCGGCCTGCCGCCAGTACCGGTCCGCATCCCCGCACTGCTGTCTCCACATAATCAGGATAGGTGCACGAACACGGCTACAGCCCGCGTGCCGGCCCCTCGCGACGGGGGTCGTGGCGGTAAGGATCAAGCGCAAACGGGTCATGGACCTGCCGCGCCCGTTCCGCTGCTCGTTGTCGAGCGTGCTCCTGATCGGCACGCTTGGCTTCGATGCGTCGGGCGGCGTCGGTGATGGGGAGACCGCGCAGTTCGTCGGCTTCAGCACGGGTCGTGGCGGCTCGCGCTCGGGCGTCGCGGGCGTCGCGGTGGGGGGTCGCTATCCGCATGCCGAGATGGTCACGACGTGCTCGCTCCGCCCCGTACTCGCTGACCAGCAACGCCAGCCGCTCCTGCTCGTGCCGCCCGAGTGTCGCTTTCCGGTCGGCGGTGGCGGCCTCGAGGGTTTGGGCGGCGTCGGTCACGCGCGGATCGGTCTCGGCGCGCTTAGCGGCGACTCGGGCTGCCCATTCCGGGAGACGGTCAGAGCCGCTCGGCGTGGTGCCCCATTCGGTGGTGACCTGTCCGCGCAACGTCTGAGTGTGTTCGGTTGCGGTGCGGTGCTCGGCGCGGGCTTTGCGTCGGCCAAACCTGCCCACGGTGGCGAGTCGGGCGCGTGCGGTGGCTTCACCCTCGACAGCACTGAGATAGGTCGCACCGTCGTGTGCGGCTTGAGCGGTGAGCGGTCCAGCGACCTCGGCGCGCACTCGTGCGGCCTCGTCTTCGGCCTTGCGGAGCACGGCAGTGCTCTTATCGTCCCCCGCTCGATGAGCGGTGCGTTGGGCGTCGAGGCGTGCGGCGATCTGCTCCCACCGCTCCGCCTGTCTCCGGGCGCGCTCGGTTTCCTGGTCAAGGCGGACGAGTTCAGCGGTGACAAGCTTGGCCGGGCCGTCACTGACGAGACCGCGCACTGCTTCGACGGCTTGGGTGGTGGCGTGGTCGAGGCCCCGGTCTGCCCGGTCGCGTTCCATCGCCTCAATGAACCGAATCTTGGCGTCGTCCATGTTCTCGGCGACGATGTGGAGCCGGTTGGTGTCGCGGCCTCGGGTCATGCCGACGTACACGCCCGCCGCGCTCGTCGCGTTACTGAGCAGCGTGTGGGAGCCGTCAACGGTTGCGCCTTGGACGCCGTACGCGGTCGCGGCGTAGGACAGGTGCGCGTGCTCGGCCACGTACTCGGGTGGAAGCGCGACGGTGCGCAGGTGCTTGCGGTCGCTGCCGACCTCGTGGGCATACACCGTGCCCTCGTCGGTGACGTGCTGCACGGTCCACTGTTGCCGGTTCGCCACACCCAGGGTGCTGTCGTTGCGGCGGGTCTGGATGAGGTCACCGGCACCGATGCTCAAGCCGTCGCTGCCGGTCGCCGTCGTGGTGTCGTCTACCTCGCCACGCTCGACCCTCCCGGCGCGGATGCGCTCGTTCACCGCAGCGGCTTCTTCGTTGGTGGCGACGGTGATTGCCTCCCCGTCACGGGCGTGGGCGGTGATATGCTCGCGGGCCGCGTCCTCGACGGCGTGCAGGATGACGAGGCCCAGGGTGGCGAGTCGGTCGAACACGTCACCGGGGTTCTCCCGGTCGCGCATGGCGAGGGTGAGGGCTGCGTAGTCGGGGTCGGTGAACCGATGGAGTTCGGTCATGTCGTAGGTGCGGCCCCTGATCTGTTCGGCCATGTCGAGCACACCGCCCCGGCCGACCGCGGGGAGTTGGGCGCGGTCACCGATGAGCGCGACGGTGGCGCCTTCTTCTTGGGTGATGGTGAGGAGGGCGTGGGCAGTGTCTTGGTCGAGCATCCCGGCCTCGTCCACAATCACCCGTGTGCCGCGATCCAGTCGCGCGTCTTCGGGTGGCCCGGTATAGGTGCCTCCGGTTGCGGGATCGGTGTCGCCGGGGTTCAGGCGTGTCCACACGCCGTCACGGTTCCACCGCCACCCGTGCGCGTGCACCAGCGCCGCAATCGATGTCGCGGGTACGCCGAGTTCGTCGTGCGCGACCTGCGCCGCCCGCAACGTCGGTGCAACCACCCGCGACGCCCTGCCGTGTCCGGCGGCGACGGTGATCGCGGTGCGCAGCATGGTCGTCTTCCCGCTGCCCGCCGCACCCTCCACGATCACCAGCGGATCGGTAGAAGCCACCGCCGCTGCCGCAACGGTCTGTCCGGCATCGAGTCCGGTGGCGTGCGCCACGCGGGTCACGTCCGGGTGTTCCGGCTCCCGATCCGGCACAGCGGTGGTGATCTGGTCGCGTAGCGCGGTCTCGGCGGCGACGACGCTGAGGCTGGTCAGATGCGCGACATGCTCCGGCGTGAGTGCGCCCGGCGGCAGAACAGAGAAGCAATCCGAGACAGCAAGCCCGGTCGCCAGACCGATGAACTCCCGCAACTCAGCGGGCGTCGCCCGCGCGCCCGCCTCGGTGATGACCCTCGTGACGTGCTCGGCCACGGTGTGCCGCGTCCACGTTGACGCTCCTGCGGCGCTCCGGTCCAGCGCGCGACTGGCGACCTCCTGCACCGACAGGTCATCCAGCGATACCGGCGCGGGCGTCTCCCGCCGATGCAAGCGGGCCGGGTCGTATCCGGCCTCGGTGAGTTCGTTCACCCACCACTGCTCATCTTTGAGGTCGGCAGGCTTCTTACCGGGACGCTGATATGCCCACGCGGCATCCTGCAACCGTGCTGTGAGTGCCGGGCCAGGAGTCTCGCCGGGATGCTCCGCCTGCCACTCGGCGACCATGCGGTCCAGGTTGCGTCTGATCTGCGCCGACCGCTTCGACATGACCGCGTTGAACGGTTCCAGCTCGGTCACCTCACCGGATACCGGGTCGAGGGTCAGACCGTGCTCCGCGAGCGTCTGCGCGAGTTCGGGGTGCGCGGCGATGACCGCGGTGCCGAGGGCGCGGATCGCTCCTTGCTGCTTGAACAGGGCCGCGGTGGTCAGTGCCCGCCACTTCCCGGCCGCCCACACCCGGGTGCAGATCTGGAAGTGGATATGCCGGTGCGGATCACCCGCCCGCGAGGTCTTGTGCGTGATCGCGACGGTCTGCATGTGCTCGACCGGGAGGACTTCCTGCGCGCCGCGCGGCCCCGCCAGGGTGACCGAGTGCTGGCCAAGGAACCGTTGAATCTCTGTCGCCGCGTCACGCTGCGCCATATCCAACGCCTCCGATACCGCCGGGTGGAGGGCGGCGGCGACCGACAGGGACTTGGGGGCATTGATCGTCATCTCCGCGAACAACGGCGACCCCTTCCGCACGTCGCCGGGCTTCCGCGGCGTGCCCATCGACTCCCCGGTGTCCGGGTTGATCCAGTCCACCCACCCCTCGTACTCGTCCGCCGACAGCGACCGGGCAAAGGTGAGCTCGCCGGTGGAGTCGATCACGGCGTACTCCGCTACGGCGTCTTCTGCGCCGAGGTAGTACTCGTCGGCGCGGGACCGGTCGGCCTCGACATAGCGGCGGGCGGCAGCACCGCTGCCGCGGAACAGGATCACGCCGCCCTTCATCTTGGCCCTCCCTCATGAGTGGTCTCATGAGGGAGGTGTGCACCACGGCCCCGCCGTAAAATGCGTGCATCCAGAGAAGTAGCGGGGCTGGATCCAGAGAAGTAGGGGGTCTGGCTCTAGCGATGGCAGGGCAGGTGATCCGTGTCGAGCGATGAGCGCTATGCGCGAGCTTGACGTGTGGGAGTGTCGTGCCTGGTGGTTTCGATCTTCTGGTTGAGCTGGTTGGCGTAGTGCTGTTGGGCAAGGAGCACGAGGGAGTCCAGGAGTGGGCGGCGAAGCACGCTGCCCAGGACGACACCGCGGATCATCGTTTCGAGGTTCTCGGCCTCAGCGACGGCCCGGACGTCGATGCGTCCAACCGCGTCCGCGGCGTCGGCGTACTCATCGAGACGATCCAGAAGAAGGGTGAGGTCTTCGGCCTGCAGCTCAGCTATCGCCTGAACCGCTGCGGCGTGCGCGGGCGACCCCTCCTGGCATCGCCAACCGCGCGCGGTGACGAGCTCCGAGAGTAGCTGTAACGCAGCATCCTCGCCTGGGACGGCTCCAACGTCGCCAACGAGTGCGTCTTGGGTGACGCCCATCGCATCGAGGACGGAAGACTCAATGCTGACCGCCTGCACGACCTCCCGAACCTTGTCGAGCGGAAGCCCGGCAACCTTCACGAGCGCGCGGATCAGTCGGAGGCGTTCGAGATGGGCATCGTCGTATCTGGCCTGATTCACGCTCGTCCGTCGCCCCGGCTGCAACAGCCCTTCGCGCAAGTAGTACTTGATCGTGGGCACGCTGAGCCCTGACCGCCGTGACAGCTCCGCCATCCGCATCTCCACGTTGCACCTCGTTCCCATCGCGCTGGCGCTTTCAGATGGATAATACTAGTATCCATAAATAGATAATCACACTATCCATGAGGAGGCGGGGATGGCACGCATCGCTGTCATAGGAGCAACCGGGTACCTCGGTGGGTACGCCCTTACCCGCCTGCTGGCAGACGGCCACACAGTGCGCGCGATCGTGCGGTCGCCAGAGAAGGCATCGCTACCAAAGGGTGTCGAGACCGTGCGGGGTGACGTCACGGCCCCCGACACGTTGGTGGCCGCGTTCACCGACGTTGATGGCGTGCTGCTGACCCTCAACGGTGGGAGCGACCCTGAGCGGGCGCGACACATCGAGGAAGACGGCGTTGCGAACGTTGCCGCCGCCGCTGAAGCGGCTGGGGTGCGGCGCGTGGTGCTGATCTCCGGCATGTTCGCACAGCCCGCCTATGCCGACTATCCCTGGGAACACTCCAAGGCCCGTGGCGAGCAACTCTTGATGGCCAGCCCGGTGGCATCCACCGTGTTCCGTGTCGGGTTCATCAATGAAACGCTCGCGAAGTTCATCCGAGGCGGCCGCCCGGTACTCATCGGCAACCAACCGCACCCGATCCACCCCGTCGCCGCTGACGACATCATGGCGGCTGCCTCCCGCGCGTTCGAGATGCCCGAAACCGCGAACAAGGTCTACGACGTGGCCGGGGAGCAGACGATGACATTGCGGGAGGCGACCGCCGCATACGCGGGCGCAATATCCGGCAAGCCCGTTGCATCGAACGCGGTGCGGGTCATGCCGCTCGGATTCATGCGCGCCATCAATCGCCTATTCCTGAAGGGCGAGATGACCAGACCCCTGGGCATCCTCGACAGCATTGACCGCCACGGCGACGTGACCGACACCACCGCGTGGTTCCAGGACTTCGGCACCCCTCCCACCCCGTTCGCCAGATGGATCGCGCTACAGCGCGACAACGCCGCCGAAAGGTCAACATCATGAACTGGCTGGAGACTGCCACCATCCTCGTCACCGGATTCGTCGGGTCAGCCGAGTTCGCCTCTGTCGCACTCGTGCACCCCGTGATCCGAAAACTCGCTCCCGACGACCAGCTCACCTTCGAGAAAGGGCTGCTCAAGACCTACGGACGCATCATGCCCATCGGCATGACCGCCGCCACCGTCCTCGCGATCACCGTCGCAATCCCGACGCCCTCGGCCTGGCTGATCTCCGCCGCCGTCGCCCTCGGGATCGCGCTCATCGTCACCATCTTCGGCAACGTGCCCATCAACTTCCGCACCGGACGCATCAAACAGGACACCGCACCCGAAGGCTTCATCGCAATGCGCCGCCGTTGGGATGTCTTCCAGATCACCCGAGGATCGCTTCAGCTCCTCGGGTTCATCCTCGTCACCATCGGACTCGCCGCCGTCTAGCAACTTCCCTCACCAGAAAGCACACGAACGGCATGAACAGAACAACGCCCGAGCGCCGCGAACTGAGCCACGGCTGCGCCCCCGGAGCACAAGGTATCCACCCCAGGTAATTCCTCCGTCGCCATCTCAACGGTCAGCCGAGAGTTTCGAAATGGCACTGGGATAAGTCGAACAGTAATGCTGACGAGCGGCGGGCATAGGGGCGCGTTGGTGAGCGTCCTGGTCTGGCTCCTGGTGGGCCACCTCCTTCACGGGAGGTACCACCGTGGCCGAACACACCCCGCCCGCCGCCGACGACGCTGCGGAGCCAGGCAGCCGAGGATTCGAGACGCCCGAAGGGCTACGCGCCCTGCTCCTCCGCCTGCACGAGTCTGGGCCTGGGGCGTGGCAGGGTGATCGGGAGGCGGCGGATCTGATGCGCTACACCGCCGAGCGGTATCGACGGCTGGCCAGGAAACACAACCTCGACCCGTGGCATATCGCGTCGGCGGCGTTCGAGGTCATGCTCGCCCCCTCGACGCGGAACGCAGGGAACCCGTGGGCCGTGGTCACCCGCGCCGTGCAGATCACCTGCGGCGTCGAGGCTCGGGCTGCTGGGCTGTTGGTGGCGACGAGCAAGGCCCGCCGCACGCCCAGGATCGCCGGATTCCATGATGCCGTGCGGTTCGCGGACCGAGAGGGCCTGGCCGACTACCATCCTGCGTTCGCGGTCGCTCCCGACGATGATGATCCAGAGTCCGGTGAGGATGACGGGCCGGTCGCTGCCGTGCTGTCGGAGGTGGTGGGACTGTTCGTGTTGGAGGGCTGGGATGCCGCGCTCGTGGCCGACTGCGTGGAGCATGTGGCCTATCGGCTGGCTGACCTGTCTTCGCGGTCCCGTGCGGTGGAGGTGCTGCGCCGCGACCGCACCGTGCCGGTCGTGCTGGGTCTGCCGCCACGGTCCTGGACTGCGCTGCTGCGGATCGTACTGGGCCATCCCGCGGCGAAGCACACCGGCACCCCGACCGGCGACGGCATACTGCTGCGCCTGCTCAACGGTGAACCGCCGGACTCACTCCGCGACGACAACGCGCTGACAGACGCCATACGCGCCGCCCACCCCAACCCGACGCCTGAACGGTGAACCTCCTCGGTGGCGCGGCCCGGCCTCCGGGTGGCATCGACCGGGTGGCGCTACTCGCGACAACATCTACATATAGCGTTTGCATCGCTTCATTCGCACTAGATATTGTGGTTGATGCTGCGTACCTGTCTGGCATGGCAACCACAGCAGCACACAGCACCCCAAGGCTTCCCCGGCACCCTCGGCTCGTGAGCGGCAGAGCCGGGTTCCGAGCGGTCTGCCGCCGGGGTTTGACCCGGTGGTGTGGACGCGCGAGGCGTGCGAGCGTTCCGGGGTGCCGGTCGGTGTGACCGATCCGGTCGCCCTGGCGAAGCTCCGCGTCCTCACTCGCCCCGAGCGATGACCTCGCGCGTGCCGTGTTGGTTCAGGCTTTGAAGGTGAGTTCGACGCGTTCGGGTCGGAACCTCGCCCCGGTCTTGCCGGGCTGTGCGGGTTTGACGATGAGGGTGTCGATCAGTGCGGCGATGATCGCTCGTTTCTGCGGGATCGACCACTCGGTTTCCCACGCCTCTCGTAGTGCCTGCTCGTCGCCGATGGGGATACCCTTCAACGCGGACGACTTCGCGTTACGTCCCAGGACGAGTTCTGCGTTGTTGATTGCCGCGGTGGCGGCGGTCTTCGCGGCGTGGAGCTCGGTGCGGGAGAGCAGCCCGGCTCCGTAGTCGCGGGCCATGTCCTCCATCCGCTGACGGGCGGCGGTGATCTGCTCCATCGCCGCGGTGATCCCGGCGTCCTCGCCCGGCGCGGCGGTCGGCAGCGTGGTCGCGGCTAGGCGCGCGATCATCGCTTCGCTTACCAGGGTTTCGATGCCGTGCGCGGACACGACGAGCCCGCCCCGCTCGGGCCTGCCGGGCAGGGGCAGGCAACGGTAGAAGCGGCGCTTCCCGATAGACGTCTCGCCTCGGTGCAACCCCGACGACACGAGCGTGTTCCCGCACTTCGCGCAGGAAATCAGCCCGGCGAGCAGGCTTTTGGAGGAGCGGCCCACGCGCCGGTCGGGATGGTTGAACACCGCCCGGATACGCATCGTCTCTTCCGGGGTGATGATCGCCTCCCAGTTCCCCGGCCCCAGGATCGCCCGATCGCGCCGTTCCCACGTCGCCGTCGTCTTGGATGCTGGTTCGTAGGCGCGCTGCCCCGAGATGCGCGCGGAGCACAGGATCGAGCCGACGGTGCTCTCGTGCCACACGTTCAACCGGCTCTTGCCTTTCGACGGCGGTGTTGGTCCGTCGTCGCGGTTGAGCCACCTGGTGATCTGCCGCACCGACTGCCCTGCGAGGAACCGGTCGGCCATCTCGCGGATGACGGCGGCTTCTTCGGGGATGAGGACGCCGCCGATGCCGTACCCGTACTTTGCCCCGCCGTGCCAGTCGCCGCGCTCGGCTTTCTGCTGGTTCGCCCGGCGGATGCGGTCGGCTTTGTGGCCGGATTCGTAGGAGGCGATCGCGACGAGCTGACGGGCCATGAGCCTGCCTTCGTGGGTGTTCAGGTCGAACGCGCCGCCCTTGACCGTCTCGATCCGGATCGGATGCGTCTCCACGAGGTCGATGAGGTCTTCCAGTTCGCGGGGGCGACGGTAGAGGCGGTCCACATGCCATGCCACAATCCGCGACGGCCCCAGCTTCACGCGTTCGAGTAGGTCGAGGTAGCCGGGGCGTTTCTTGCCCGAGTAGGCCGAGATGTCGTTGTCCATGAAGATCGCCGGGTCGCTGATCCCGAGCCGCGCGCACAGCTCCAGGCAGTCCTGGCGTTGCCGCTCGACCCCGGCCTCCGCACCGGTACGATCCTCGGAGATGCGCAGGTACACCACCACCTGCTCCATGCCACTGCTTGCTGCTGTGCCGTCCATGACGACCTCCCTCGTTGCCTGGTAGGTACGCCGGTCAAACCCGACACGTCGACAAGACGACGGCAATGTCCGCGCTGCGCCGGACGTGGGAGAAGGAACAAGGCGCCGGGTCCGTGGTCGGGCTCGCACCGTCCGCGGTGGCCGCGCAGGTCCTCGCTGACGACCTCGGGATCGCCACGGAGAACACCGCGAAGTGGTGGCAGAACCACCTCCTCCACGGCGAGGACTTCAAGGCGGGTCAGCTCGTCATCATCGACGAAGCCTCCCTCGCCGGCACCCTGTCCTTGGATCGGATCACGCACCTGGCCGAACGGGCCGACGCGAAGGTGCTCCTGGTAGGCGACTACGCCCAGCTCCAGTCCGTGGACGCCGGCGGCGCCTTCGGACTTCTCGTCGGTGACCGGGACGATGCACCCGAGCTGGTCGACGTGCACCGGTTCACCCACGCCTGGGAGAAGACCGCCTCTCTCGCACTCCGTCACGGTCGCACGCAGGTGATCGACACCTACTTCGACCACAACCGCCTCAGCGACGGTGACGCCGAGGCGATGACCGACGCCGCCTACACCGCATGGCGCGCCGACCGGAACCAAGGTTTGGTGTCGGTGCTGGTCGCCGAGACCCGCGACCACGTGGCCGCCCTCAACCAGCGCGCTCGTGCCGATCTGATCCTCGACGGCACCTTGAAGCCAGGTCGGGAGGTCGAGCTGAACGACGGCACCACCGCCGGGATCGGGGACACGATCATCACCCGCCGAAACGACCGCCGCCTACGCAACGGGAAGACGTGGGTGCGCAACGGCGACACCTGGACCATCACCGGCGTCCGCGACGACGGCTCAGTCACCATCCGCAAGACCGGCCGCCGGTTCGGCGGCTCCATCGTCCTCCCCACCGCCTACGTGGCCGATCACGCCGATCTGGGCTACGCGGTCACCGCCCACAGGGCGCAAGGCGTCACCGTCGACACCGCGCACGTGCTGGTGGAGCCGACCACCACGCGGGAGAACCTCTACGTCGCGATGACCCGCGGCAAGCACTCCAACCGCGCCTACGTGATCCTCGACCGGCCAGACGAGCACGCCGAGCCGCATCCGGGCGACAACCCCGACGCCACCGGCCGGTCCGTCTTGTTCGGCGTGCTCCAGCACGTCGGTGCGGAGTTGTCCGCGCACGAGACCATCACTGCCGAACAGGAGCAGTGGGGGTCGATCGCCCAGCTCGCCGCCGAGTACGAGACCATCGCCGCCGCAGCCCAACGCGACCGCTGGGCCACCCTCATCCGCGCCTCCGGGCTGACTACCGAACAAGCCGACGCCGCGATCGAGTCCGAGGCGTTCGGGGCACTCACCGCCGAACTGCGCCGCGCCGAGGCCAACCACCACAACCTCGACACCTTGCTCCCGCGCCTGGTCGCTGCGCGCGGGTTCGCCGATGCCGACGACATCGCCTCCGTGCTGCACTACCGGGTGGCCCGTGCCACCGCACGCCCAGCCGGCTCGGGCCGCACCCGCAAGGCACCGCGCCTGATCGCCGGACTGATCCCGTCCGCGGACGGCCGGATGACCCGCGACATGCGCCACGCGCTCGATGAGCGACGCGAGCTGATCGAGACCCGCACCGACGCCGTGCTCGACACCGCCCGCGACGCCGCGGAGCCCTGGACGGTGCCACTCGGTGACCCGCCGCCCGACCCGCGCAAGACAGCGGCGTGGCGACGGCACGCCCGCACCGTCGCCGCCTACCGCGACCGCTACGGCATCACCGAAGACACACCCCTCGGACAGGAACCGGAGGACACGGGGCAGAAGATCGACTTCGCCCGCGCAAGAAGTGCGCTCGCACGGTCACGTGCGATTGCGCGGCAGCGCCCGACCGCTGCCGAGCGACGACCTGTCGAGCACGCTGCCCCCGACCGGCGCCTGTGACGCGACCCTGCCCGGGTCGCACGCAAGATCCGACACGTCTAGATGCGTCGCAGAACTGACTGCAAGCGAGACAATCGTCAGGAGGGCGGTCCAGGTCTGCATCAGGATGGCCTAACTGCGTCAGGTGCTATCTCGACTACGAGGTGAGGAGGACGAGGCCGATGATGAGACAGCCTCGCTGGTGCCGATGCTGGGGCGAGGGGCCGAGGCGGCAGCGATGACCAACATGCCGCCAGACCTCGGTGCTCTCTACCTCCGCCATCGAGACGCTATGCACAAGGTTGCGGCCTCAGTGCTGCGCGAGGCTGGTCGCGCCTCTGAGGCGGAAGACGCGGTGCAGGACGCGATCGTCTCCATCATGGCTTCGCCTCCGGAGAATGTGCGGAACTGGGAAGCATTTCTGGTGACCGCGGCGAAGCGAAAGGCTCTGGATCGAATCAGATCAGCAGAGGTACGGCACGCCGGGCCCGAGTTCGTCGAAGCCGTCCATGACCGTGCCGATGACTCTGACCTCGCGGAAGACATTGCGGAAGCCATCGACCAACAAGAACGGGCTGGTCATGCGTGGGACAGTCTCGCGATATTGGACGAACGCCATCGAAAGGCGGTGTGGGAGACCGCGGCGTTGGGGAGGCTGCGATCTGAGGTAGCAGCCGAGATGAACGTGAGTCCGGCGCGTGTGAGCCAGATGTCGACACGATCGCTAGCGCTCCTTCGAGAGGAAATGCAGAGAAAGGAGGAAGGGAAAAATGAATGACGACGAACGCGACAAGCTTGTCGCCGAGCTGCTCGAACGACCCCAAGAGCGCGAACTGATCCTGCGTGACGTCGAGCTGAACGACCGAGAGCGCGTAGAACTTGATGGCATCGTTGAGACGGCGGATGCACTCTGGCTCGCCGCCCAAGGCGCGCCCGCACTTGAAGATGACCCCGTGGCAGCAATGCTGGGTCTACTCCCTGACAGCGAATGTCGTCTCGACTCTGCCGCATTGTCTCGTGTAAGAAAGCGTGCGCGACTGAGCGTCAGTGACGTTGCCGCACGCTTGCATGAGCGAGGGTGGCAGTTCGACAAGAGCGATGTTTTCAGGTGGGAGACTCGTACAGCGGCAGACGTACCTCCCGCCGTGGTACAGGCAATCGCTGACATCTTCGGAGCACGGGTAGACGACCTGATCTCAGCTCCGTCATCGGCTTCTCTGCCCGATCATGTAGGCGCTGTACGCGCGCATCCGCTGTTTGAACAGCTCGTCGCGCGCTGGTCGCAGGCCCGACGAGTGTCACGTGCCGTGGCTGCTGCGACGCTCGAAAGCCGGATGCTTGCGACCGTGCATCGCGGGGAGCACCCGGACAC
This sequence comes from Kocuria atrinae, assembly GCF_039531425.1. NCBI lineage: Bacteria > Bacillati > Actinomycetota > Actinomycetes > Micrococcales > Micrococcaceae > Kocuria > Kocuria atrinae. The sequence goes on along the minus strand of NZ_BAAAQA010000029.1, from coordinate 9,517 downwards.
AGAGCAACTGTTGCGCTCGCTTGACGCCCTTGTCGCCTCTGTCGAGCAAGCCGATCGAGGGTGAGACCCGCATGAACCTGGAAGGTTGTGTAGACCAGGCACTGTCCCTGCTGACGGATGATGTTCGAGCCCGTTTCGCCGGGGACCCGGTTAGCGTCCTCCGCGACGACCTTGAGCTGACTGTCAGAGCCGTCGAACACCTGGCTAGCTCCCGTGACGACGGTGGCGCGTGTGATGGCGTCTCGTTCCTCCAAGATGGGGTGATCCTGTATGCGCCCACGCCAGCGAGTCGGCGTGAGAACTTCACACTCGCCCACGAACTCGGGCATTGGCTCGCCGAGAGCGCCCCGGACATCTATGACTGGATAGCCGACCAGGACGAGCCCGGCCGCCTTCTCGAAACCGTCTGTGACCGGATCGCCCAGCGATTGCTCTTGCCCGAGTCTGCGGCAACAGCGGTCATCGCTAACGGACCGATCAGAGCGCAGCACCTGATCGACCTCTATAACGCCTCCCAGGCCAGCCGGCCGGTGTGCGCGATCGCTCTCGCCAAGCACCTGCCCGGCTTGGGGGCCATCGCGATCATCGACCGCTACACCGGCACCGTCACTCACGGCAGCGTCAAGCCCGACCCCGAGCAAGGCTGGCCCACCGTTTTCCCTTGGCGTGACCAGAAGCTCACCGAAGGCCACCCCCTACTCGGCCTGGCACCAGGAGCATCCGCGGCTCGGCGCCTTTCCTGGCGCACACCCTGGGGCACGCAAGCAGACTTCTACGTCGACGCAATCGGGGACGACAAGCGCGTCATGGCCGTGTTCTGCGACCGAGACATCTGGGAGGTCGAGCAGTTTCATGCGCCCATCCAGCGCGACTTCGACACACGCCCCCTGCTCACAGGGTCATGCTGCGGGACCAGTTTCGAGCGCCGAGGGTACCCCTGCTCGGACTGTGGCCAGCCGTTCTGTCCTCGTTGCGGCGACTGCCGCTGTCAGCGAGATGCCAAGCGCGCACTGACCTGCACCGAGTGCTTCCTTCAGTTCCAGCCACACCTCGTCGTCGACGGCCTCTGCGTGGACTGCCGTTCCTGACGCTAACTCCACACAGCCCTATCTCGACTACTCAGTGAGAGCCCCCGCGGACGCGGACCCGGGCTGTCGGGACGGAGGTGAAGGAGATGGCCAAGAACACCGGACGAGGACACCGCGTCGGTGCCGTGAAGAGCCGCAGCGAGTTCAAGCGCGGCACCACATGGTTCAAGCGCGACACCGGCACTGGCCGGATTCTCAACGGCAGCCCCAAACAGCACAAGGGCGTCCGCAACGAGAAGTAGCCGCTTGGCCGGCGGCGCCTCGGTGTCGCCGGCCTAACCCATAACACATCAGGAGATGAACATGAGCGCACTGCTCATCAGCTATGACCTCAACAAACCTGGACAGAAGTACGAGGACCTCTACGAGAAAATCAAGGCGCTTGGTACTTGGTGGCACTATCTCGACTCAACTTGGATCGTCGTCTCGTCACTCAGCCCGAGCCAAGCCTTCGACCAACTCAAGCCCGCGCTGGACGACTCCGACAGAGTGCTCGTCGTTGACATCTCGGGCGACAGCTACTCGGGCTGGCTCCCGCAGAAGTCTTGGGATTGGCTCCGTAAGCATGTATAGGCGGGGAAGCCAACAAGCCGCTCCTGCGGAGCCGACTGCTCGGCGAGCAACGGCATGAGTACGACCAGTACGGCTCCGTCTCACGCCTCGATGGTGTCGGTGTGGCAGCGTAGAGTAGTTACATGGGTGTAGTTCCTGCAAGTTCGACCGATCCCGGAGGCGAGATGCCGGCCGGTCAGGCCGCCGCGTCCGGACGGCAGGGCCATCCATCCACGACTATCGAGCCAAGCACCCCATCCGTCGATCGCTTCCAGATCCTCGCCCTCGATGGCGGCGGAGCCAAGGCACTGTTCACCGCCCACGTGCTCGCGCGCCTTGAACAAGACCTCGACGTCAGCATCAAGGACTCCTTCGACATGATCGCAGGCACATCGGCCGGCGGGATCGTCGCACTCGCGCTCGGTGCCGGTCTCACCCCGAGCGAGATCGTCGGGCACTACGAAGAACTGGTCGAGGCGGTCTTCCCGGCCGCGCGTCGTCGACTGTGGCGGCGGCCTCGCCAACTCACTGCACCCATCTACGACGCCGACGCGCTGCGCACCGCCTTGACGAAGGTGCTCGGCGAAGCGCGGTTGGGAGACAGCACGAAGCGGTTGGTCATCCCGGCGTGGGACGTGCAACGAGGCTCCGTGCACATCTTCAAGACGCCCCACCACACACGGCTCGCCCGAGACTGGCGCATCCCGATGGTCGACATCGCAATGGCGACCTCGGCGGCGCCGCTCTACTTCCCTGCCGCGCGTGTCGATGGACACCGCCTCATCGACGGCGGCGTGTGGGCGAACAACCCCTCCGTCGTCGCGATCGCCGAGGCCGTGAGCATGCTCGACGCACCGCTCGCCTCGATCAGGGTGCTCAACGTCGGCACCATCGACCAGCTCACGAACCACCCCAAGCGCCTCGACCACGGCGGGCTGTTCAACTGGGCGAAGCCGATCGCGCCACTGATCCTCACCGCCGGTAGCCGTGGCGGACAGGGCATCGCTGAGCATCTGATCGGTAAGGCCGCTTACACCAGGTTCGATGCTCTCGTGCCGGGCGGACTGTACGCACTCGACGCGGCAGACCCGAGCGATGTCGCCGGCCTCGCCGCCTCCGTGAGCCGCGAGCTCAGCCCCATCTACACCGCGCGGTTCGCAGATCATCGCGCGGCCGACTACACACCGTTGATCGGAGACCGACACCGCGGCAACCCGACCAGCACATCGACCACGGAGGCCTCCGATGAAGCTCACTGACTACTTCAACGTCCTGCTCAAGGACACCGTCAACCTCGGCCAGGTGAAGCTCGACTCGCTTGACTCTCGCGTCGAGGCGGTCTACAAGGCGTTGAAGGCCGACGAGCAGATCGGACACCTGGTCCTCGGCAAGACGCCCCAGGGCTCGTGGGCGCACAAGACCATCATCAACCCGGTGGGCAGCAACGAGTTCGACGCGGACTTCATGCTCGACATGAGCGAGAACGCGGACTGGTCCGACGATCCGAAGAAGTACATCGAGGAGGTCTACGCGGCTCTGCACCGGCACAGCACCTACGGCAACATGCCGCACTCACGCAAGTGCCGTTGCGTCCGAGTCGTCTACGCGAACTCCATGCACCTCGACATCGTGCCGCACCTCAACCTCGCCGATGGCCGCGAAGTCATCGTCAACCGCGACGACAACGACTGGGAGCAGACCGACCCCCAGGGCTTCACAGACTGGATGAGGGACAAGGACACGCTCGCGAAGGGCAACCTCCGCAAGGTCATCCGGCTGATGAAGTACCTGCGCGACCACAAGAACTCCTTCACCGGGACCCGGTCGATCCTCCTGACCACACTGCTCGGCGAGCAGGTCACCGAGTTGCGCACGCTGCTCGACCCCGGCTACTACAGCGACGTCCCGACCACCCTCCTGCACCTCGTGAAGGACCTCGACGCCTGGCTCCAAGCACGCCCGACCAAGCCCTCCATTCCAGACCCGTCCGGGTCCGGGGTCACCTTCGACCATCGCTGGGAGCAGTCCACCTACAGCTACTTCCGAGACCGCATCCATGTCCACGCCGCCGAAATCGAGGAGGCTTACGAGGAGGAGGACAAGGAGCGCAGCATCGAGCTGTGGCAGGGCATCTTCGGTGACGGCTTCAAGGCTCCGGCTACCTCGTCCAGCAGCGCGAAGTTCCCGGCAGCAGCTCCCGCGGCCACTTCCACCGTGGGGCGGTCTGGCCGCGCGGGATGAGCCGCCGCAACCGGGCCCCACTGTCGGCCTGGCAGAAGCATCTCGTTGACGAGCTGAGGTCACTCGCGAGGGACCACCCCCGCGACGTGCGGATAGCACAGCAGCCCCAGGTAGGCACCGACGGCGACGCCACCCTCCGACTCCGGCTCCACACTGCCGACATTCCTCACCGCCCCGGCGGGCTGGAACTTGGAGACGACGAAGAGTTCGTCGTCAAGATTCGCCCCTCGCTGTTCGCGCCCCCGAGCGCCGAGGTTGACCACACCCGCTTCCTCGGTTTCCCGCACGTCCTCCAAGGCCAGCGGCTCTGCATCTATTTCGACCCCTCCCGCGAGTGGCAGCCGACCGCCGGAATGGCCGGATTTCTCAGCCGACTGTGGGACTGGCTCACCGACGCCGCCGGCGGAGCATTCGATCCCTCGACCGCGATGTACCACGCTGTCGGAGGAGTGCTCCACCACGCCGACGACACACCCACCATCGTCGTCCGCGAACCTGGGCCGCCGAAGCGGCAGCAGATCGCCCGGCTCGTCGCCCGCTCACCGCACCGCTACGACCTCACCTACTCGACCGACCACGACGGACACCGCACACCCGTCTTCACCCTCGCGAGCGACCTCCCCTTCGGCGCGGCATCCACCTTCGCGCTGTTCCTGACGCTCCTGGACGACCCCCGTCTCGACCGCGCCGAAGGACGACCACCACAGGTTGCACCGCAGTCACCCGCATTCCTCACATCACTCCTCGCCAGCGCTCTACGAAACCCTGACGGCACCGAGCAGTACTTCGTGCTCGCCGTGCCGCACCCCGCAGGCGGACCGCACCATCTTCTCGGTGGACGCCTCCCCGCAACTACCGCCGACGCCCTGCGACACCTCGCCAAGAAGCACGGCACCGCGGTCAACCTCGACCCCGGAATCATCAACGCCGACATCCCCATCGAATGGTGCAACATGTCTGACGAACGGCGAGAGGTCACGACCCGGCGCGACGACAGCCGTCCCGTCAACGGCTTCCAAGGAAAGACCGTTCACATCTGGGGCTGCGGCGGACTGGGCTCATGGCTCGCCGAGTTCATCGCACGCGCCGGAGCCGGCACCATCACTGTCTGCGACCCCGGCATCATCACCGGCGGACTCCTCGTCCGACAGAACTACACCGAAGCCGACATCGGCCAGACGAAAGCCGATGCCCTCGCCACCCGTCTCCGCGCGATCAGCGACGACCTCACCGTCACCGTCGCAGAAGGAAGCGTCCCCGATTCAGCTGTCTCTCTTGCCGCGGACCTCATCATCGACGCCACCGTCAGCCACAGCATCACCACCTACCTGGACACCTTCGCAGGCGAAGACCGCAAGGCCCTCATCGCACAGGTCGCCACCGACGCCAGGACGGGATCACTCGGTATCGCCAACATCTGCGCGCCTGGTGCCGTCTGTACGCCGTCTGAGCTTGACGACCAGGTAGGCCGCTCAGTGGTGGCCGATGGCGGGTTGGAGCTGTATCACCCGCTCTGGGAGGACGCAGCCGAAGGCGACGAATTGATCCCCACCAGAGGATGCTCCGTACCCACGTTCCACGGCTCGGCCGCGGACCTCGCTGCCGTCGCCGCGACACTCGTCAACATGATCGGCCTGCACCTCCAACAGGCAGAGGCGCCCGTTTCAGGAACCCACCTCATCGCCCTGCCACACGCACCAGCCGGGCCACGGCATCGCTTCCTTCCCGCAGCGTCGAACACTCGCACATGAGATAGCACTGGGTTATGCCTGTCGGTGCGCCGGCGTACAGTGGGAGGCGAGGCAGGTCCTCTTCGATTGCGGGTCCTTCGGGACGGCCCAGCTTGGGCGCTCATACACGTACTGCCTCCTCGACGGAGAGACACGTGTGACGAGAGGCCCGCCATGATCCGCCTGATCTGGACGCTCAGCGCCCACACTCGCTACTACCTGCGCCGCTACATGCCCACCAACCGGCTGCTCGACGCGATCCGACACCGACGCAACCTGAAGTGGGGCATTCCCGCGATGCTCCTCGCGATTCCGTACCTGCTCATCGCCGCCACCTGCTCCGAACTCGCGCAGAACGACGGTGCCGGGTGGCTGCACCTGGTGGTGCTGTGGTCCTTATGGAACTCGTTGAAACTGATCTGGATCGGCCCGGTCAGCGTCGTCGTGCTCATCGGCGCACGCATGCAGGAGTGGAAGGCGCGCCGCGACGCCGAACGATACGGCTATGACGACGAGGCGGAAGACGCTGTGGAGCGGGCGTACGTGTGAGCTCACCGTGAACGTCGGCGGTATCTGGGACAATGACGTGGTGGCCAAGAAGAAGCCGAAGCGCGGGAAGCCAGGACAGCGGCGTCCCTCACGCGCTGCCGCGGCCACCACGCTCCACGCTGAGGCGGATGATTCCGCGCGCGTCATTGATGAGTGGAGCGGAACGAGAAGCGGCGCCTGGGCTAGCAGAGGTTTTGACTTCCAGCACACGGTCGCGGCCTGGCTTGCTGCCCGGCTGATTGCTAGCGATCTTCAAGCTCAAACGCTCGTTCCCGAAGGGCTCGAAGACATCACGATTGAGTCTGACACTTCTCGGCATGTCCAGGTCAAGTCAAGAGGCGAGCACTTAGGAGCGTTCCCTGTGGGGAAGGCAAGTGTCGACGTCGTTAACGCCTGGCTCCGACACCGTAAACGTGGTGGTGATTTGGACAGTCTCACCGTCGTTTTCGAGCGTGGCGTTGAAGGAGAAACTGAACTCGGAGAGTTCGATCGACCGCTCTGTGAATCGCTCGGACAAGATTCTAGACTTCGGGAAAGAATCACTGCCACGGCGAAGAAGCGCGGCCTTGGCGAGAGGGATATTCAGGAGCTGTTTGATCGCACGGTTGTATTTGGAGTCTCCTGGTCCTATCTAGATGAGAGCAGCAGAACTTTGCTGGGAACAGCTTTCGAAAGGTTACGGCCAGCGGTCCTTGACTACCTGGCACGTGAGCTCCGCACCATCACGGCCGAGACAGCCAGATTGAATGCACCAGTCGATTACAGCGACAGGCAGTCTCTCGACCGAAACGAGCTAATAGATCGGAGCCAGAGCTTCATAGAGCAAGTTGACTTCGACGCGCTCGAAGCGGCAATCACCTTCGGTCTCTGTTCACCTGTTTCTCTCACCGAAGAGCTTCACGATGATCACTTCTATGAGGGTGTTGCGACACAGCCAGGACATGTTGCGGCAGGTCTGGTCGTGCCCCGTGCCGGCCTCATCGGTGAAGCGGTGACGGGAATACAGGAGACCTCATCCGTTATCTTGACCGGACCATCTGGTGTGGGCAAGAGCGCTCTGCTTTGGTCGATCCCGCATGCTCTCCCGGGCGTCCTGTGGTTTCGCGTGAACCGGTTGTCTCCCCCTGACGTCCCCGAGGTGCTGAGGCTGTGTCGTTCGTACCGGGTTTCCGACGCGAACCCCATCGGTCTCCTCATCGACGCAGCCGGCGCAGGACAGTTCAGCGGGTGGTCTCAGCTACGTGAGGAAGCCGCAGCGACACCCGGCCTGTTCATCATCACGACCGCCCGGCACGAAGACCTCATCTCACTTGGCGACCTTTCGGGGTGCGCCACGATCACCGTGGCGTTGGACGAAAACGCCGCCGAGACGATCTTCGAGGGTCTACGGGATCGAGACTCAACAGACTCGCCCCATTGGAAAGAAGCATTCGAACAATCCGGAGGGCTCACCCTTGAGTTCACGCACTTGCTCACTCGTGGAGAACGCCTAAGCGCTGTCATCGGCAACCAGGTGCGCCGCCGCATCTCTGAGCAAAGAAACGTCGAACTCGACCTGTTGAGCCTCTCCGCGACCGCAGACCGCTGGTCGGCAACATTACCTGTCGATAAAGCCGCAGAAGCCTGCGGAGTGACTCAGATCGAACTCCGGGAACCCCTCGCACGCTTAGCAGAAGAGCATCTGTTGGTCGAGCGCAACGGAACGATATCCGGCGTACATCAACTGCGATCAACCGCCATTTCCGAGGCAATCCACAACCAACCGCCACCAACCCGTGACCATACGATCAGTCGTCTCCTCCCTATTCTCGCTCCTGAACAAGTCAGACGGTTCATCCCGAATGTGCTCAGGGACGAGCCAAGACTGGACCAGCTGATTCACGACTCCGCCTTACGCGAAGGCAGGGACGCCGTGAAGCTCGCGGCCTATCTACGAGGTTTGCGCCTCTATGACTTCTACGAAAGGGCGGTTAAGTGGACTGACATAGCCGAGCAGCATGGAGTTCCACCCGCGAATCAGCCTGTTGCTCAGCTCTGTGCCATTACTGGAACTGTTCTTCCTGACTTTTTTCCGGAGGAGTTCAACCGTGCCATCGCGGACATGGCAGCATCTCCCGAATCTTCGCGAGGATCGACGCTGGCCGCAGCGATCGGTGCTCGGCGACTCGCCGAAATGCTTGTCGAAGCAGACGATATCGACCTCGCGAACGAGCTGCTGTTCGAACTCCAAGGAAGCTCGCTTGACATCACCGCGGAATCTCAATCCGCGCTTCTGAACTCCAGTCCTCTCGGAGACGCCATGCAAGGCGCGTCGATCACACAAGTCGCAAGTATCCTGACGACGGCCAACGCACTGGATCCCGACCTCGCTCAGACCCTTATTCGCTCATGCGGTGGAGATCCCGCGATCGAAACCAAGATCAGGAACGCTGACCCGTGGATCCTCGACCTCCGAATCAATGAATCTAGCGGCGAAGCGGTCGCCTACGCCCGTGTCCTTCATATCTCCGATGCAACGCATGGCGACCCACACGACCGAGTGATCGCGCTCGGACGACTCCTCCTGCGTTGCTTCCCCAGAACCACGCACGTCGACGTCAAGTTGGTGCTCCCGGGGGGTTACGACTACCAAATTGGCGAGCATCAGTTTGGTTCCACTAATCTCCGCCGAGAATACGACCACTCTGAACTGACCGTGGCTTGGAACCAAGAACGCATGCGAGTCACCAACACAGTCCTCGGAGCCACCGATACCGAGCGTCTCTCTGCCGCACTTCCGCTCATTGAGGCTGCTTCTCGACTTACACGCGTGGTCGGAAACGCGTTGACCGCTGCGGATGTACGAGGCCTCGACACTAACCAGCTTGCGGAGCAAATAAATACTCTTGGCGAAGACGCCAACCAGATCGGCCCGCGCCTCAACGGGCGTCAACGGGTGCTTGACGTCAATGGGGATCAAGGGTCTGCACCCTTGACCGTAGATCCGCTCTCGGGCCTCGTGACGGACCTCACCGGCAATGTGTTCCCACGGCTCACAAAACTGGACAACCCCGCGGCGTTCGCGGCGCACCTCAGCGACCATGTGATTGCAAAGTCGCTTCACCGGGCGATGGAAGAACCGTGGCACCTGCTGGGCTACGACACGTTCCCGGACAACCTGAGATCACTGGAAACCGATCTACATCGTCTCCTCGCTGTCGTCGCCGCGCTTGCCGCAGACTCATCTGCGAACCTGGCTCTCGTGCGTGCGGCGCGCGCTGGACGGCGGGAGGGTGCACTTGGCAGAGCGGGACTGTCAGAAGAACGGTGTGTGAGGGTCCGGCCTGATCCGAGAGGAGACGGCCGTGGCTGACACGA
>NZ_BAAAQA010000028.1:0-3184 GCF_039531425.1 Kocuria atrinae | reverse complement strand
GGACGGTTCGAAAGAACCACTCACTAATGAGAACCGCCGGACCCCACACACCGTTTAACGGACAGACCCGGCAGAGCAGCCGACGCGGCCCGAAGTCTTACAAGGCGGAGGCTGCAGGCTCGGAAAGCTGAACTGGAACGAGTCGGTGTAGACATCGGTTGGCGATTTCGTGTGCACATGCCCACGAGCGACCGATATCAGCTTGTCCCCGAACGACTCATAGGCCTCGACGTGCCATCGCTGGTCACCTGGGGCAACGCGCTCGAAGAAATCGTCGTTGCTCTCCAGGCGGCGGTACTACCCGGAGAGAAGTTCGTGCTCGTTCCGATCCGTAACGGGAGGCCCGTCGAACCGCTGACAATGTCACTGGTCGCTTCTCTACTGCCAGTTGGGGCACTGGGACATTGGGCAACTGATCTTCCTCAACCGCACGACGTCCCACTGACCGAGGCGCTCGACGCGGCGGTCGCGTCGGTTCAAGTTGCGTCAGGGGTCTTGGCGCTCGCTGAGCAACAGCGAGCGCATGACACTGTCGTCCAGGTTCTGGAAGATGCTAAGCAGGGACTCGCTCGATCGAAGGGAGTAATTAGGCAAGCGCCAACGGATGCAGTGACTGAGCAGATTGCCTTGTTTCTGGACGCCCTCGAAGAGGAGCTGACGAATGAAGAGTCCGGCAACTCCACTGGCGGCGACATCGCCACCCAGATGCTGCGGACGGTTACAGCGGGCGAGCAGACGGAGCTCTCGATCGCGCTGGGTGCGGTGCGTCTCATGGCATTGGAGTGGGACATCGACGCCCACGCTGCACCACAACTGTTTGAACTGGGCGAATGAGCCGTGTCAGACCCTACACGCCGGTTGAGGCAGCCTCAGAAGGGCGTCTTCCCCGCGGACGCAGTTCGTGGCCGGCTCTGGTGACCGCTCGTCCGATGACGCCCTGTGAGACGCCCATGCGCAAGCCGATCTCCATCAGAGTGAGCCCGTCCGCGTACAGGCGGCACGCTTCCGCAGCCTCGCTCGGGTCCAGTCCCCGGGTCCTCGGTGTGATGCCACGCCGATACAAGTGCGCGGCGGCGGTTCGGCGATGCACTCGGAACTGTGCGGCCAGTTCCACTAGCGTCGCGCCCGCGATGTACGCGACGACAAGCTCGTCCACCTGGGCGGGCGAGAGCAGGGTTTGAGTCATCCCAAGTGAGCGCACCAACGGCCCCCTCGTGTCCGTGATCCGCCGCTCACAACCCCGCCGATCCCGCCGATAGACTCCCCGAGACAGCCGAGAAGCTGCGGTTTTCAAGGCCGGGGAAAGGTTCTCAAACTGTCTACGGAGGTCCACTCTTGTCCTGAGTCGGGTCATCGTTGACAGATGAGTCGGTAGATGGATGACAGAAGGGTCTTGGAACTTTATGGTTCCGGGGCCCTTTTGTCGTGTCTGGGGGTGGGGGTTCACTGCCGGTGGTGGGGTCGTTGGTAGTTGCTGGTGGGGTTGATGGTGTGTTCGGCGATGATTTCTCCGGTGATGGCGTTGCTGGTGATGACGTGGTTGTCGTGGATGAGCATGAGCACGGGTTCACCGATGTGGGCTCGGCCCATGCCTAGGTGACGTAGTGTCCCGGCGTAGCGCAGGCTGACTTTTCCCCAGGCGTCGATCACGTCGGTGCGGGTGCGCCATTCGGGTGTGGTTTCGGTGTTCGGGGTGGCTTTCGGGGTTGCTGCGTAGGCGGTGGCTGGGGTGGTTCGTGCGATGGCCCGGGCCTTGCCCCCGGTTTGTGGACACGGGGTTGGGATTAGGCTGCTGATCGGAGCGTAGCAGCGCGTTCGGTTTCATAGGTCGTCGGTGACTGGTAGCCGCAGTAGGAGTGACGGCGTTTCGTGTTGTAGCGGATCAGCCATCGGAACACTTCGCGGCGGCAGCTGAGCTCGTCGGTCCAGGAATGGGAGTCTTGGAGGACCTCGCGTTTGAGCGCAGCGTTGAACGATTCGGCCAGGCTGTTGTCGGCGCTCGACCCGACGGCGCCCATCGACTGGGTCACCCCGAGCCGGCGGCACAGGCCGGCGTAGTCCTTCGAGGTGTAGACGGATCCGTGGTCGGAGTGGAACACCGCCCCTGCCAAGCTGCCCCGAGTCTGCTCGGCGCTGCGCAGCGCGTCTGCAACGAGCTCGGTGCGCATGTGATCGGCGACCGCCCAGCCGACCAGCCGACGCGAGTAGCAGTCGATGACTGTGGCCAGGTACAGGTTCGAACCGTTCGCAATCGGAAGATAGGTGATATCTCCCACGTATCTTCGGTTCGGTGCCTCGGCGGTGAAATCACGCTGCAGCAGATCCGGGACCTGCTGGTCGGCCGGTTCGGGCACCGTCGTGGTCACCCGCCGCTTCTTCTGGTAGCCGCGGATGCCGTGGGCGCGCATCACCCGGGCGACGCGCTTGTGGTTGACCCGCCGCCCGGACTCGGCTCCGTCGTTGAGCGCGGCGGTGATCCTGGGGGCGCCGACGGTGTTGTCGCCATCGTGGATCTTGCGGATCCGCTCGGCCAGCCCGGCATCGGCCTCCTGTCGAGCCCGGCGGCCGGCAGTACCGGCACGCCAGGCGTAGAACGAGGACCGGGTGACCTCGACGAGCTCGCACAACCGCTTCACCGGATAGGTGGGGCAGAGATCCTCAACGAACTGGAAGCGGGTCACCAGTTCGTCTCCCCGGCGAAATACTTAGCCGCCTGCCGCAGAATCTCGCGTTCCGTGGTCAGCTTGACCTGCTCGCCTCGCAGCGCCTGGTTCTCGGCCTCCAGCCGCGCCACCCGGGCCTCGAGCGACTCCTCGCCGGCAGCGGCTGCACTCGGTGTCGCAGGCGTACGTTTGAGCGGGCTGGGCGTCGGACTGCCATCGGCGCTGGTCTTCTTACCGGTCCCGTACCGGGCGAGCCAATGGCGCAACGTGCCACGCTCGACTCCGAGGTCGGCGGCGATGCCGCGTACGGTTGCCGCTGGTGTCGACTCGTAGAGGTCAACGGCCTGCCGTCGAAACTCCTCTGAGTAGTTCTTTCTGGCCATGATGAACAATCATCTCGCTTCCCCAGCAGATGCTGGAATCAGCGTGTCCAGAAACCAGGGTCAAGGCCCCCCGGTGGGGTCTGGCGGTGTTGTACCAGGTGCGGAATTGGTCCAGGAGTTCTTGAAGTTCGGTGGTGG
>NZ_BAAAQA010000027.1:0-14953 GCF_039531425.1 Kocuria atrinae | reverse complement strand
TACCGCCTCCGCATGCTCCTCATCACCGGTGGACTCGACGCCTCACCCCACACTCAACTCTGAAGAGCCTGTAATCCGCTCCGCACCGTCCGCCGGGAGGACGGTGAAGATGTCGGGGGTTTGCAGTTCGTGGGCGGTGAAGGCGCTGAGGACGGCGTCCCGGATCTGGCCCAGCTGGACCGCGTGGACGAGGGCGATCGCGGAGCCGCCGAAACCGCCGCCGGTCATTCGGGCGCCCAAGGCCCCGGCGTTCAGAGCGGAGGCCACGGCCAGGTCGAGTTCGAAGCAGGAGACTTGGTAGTCCTCGCGCAGGGAGACATGCGACTCGGTCAGCAATTTGCCGACGCCGTTCAGGTCACCGTGGCGCAGCCGCTCCACCGTTTCCAGCACCCGGCGGTTCTCGGTCTGCACGTGCCGAACACGGCGAGCCGTTTCCACGTCAAGGGCGTCGAGAAACGGGGCGGGAGCGGCGTCGTCGGCGGTGGCGGAGAGGTCGCGCAGGGAGGTGACGCCCAAGGTGGTGGCGGCGCGTTCACACGAGGCGCGGCGGGCGGCGTATCCGCCGTCGGCGTGGGAGTGGGCGACCTTGGTGTCGATCACGAGCACACTGAGGCCATGCTCGGCCAGCGGTAGCGGCACGATCTCGGATTCGAGGGTGCGGCAGTCGAGGAACAGCGCGCCGCCGGCCCGGCCCATGAGCGACGCGGACTGGTCCATGATCCCAGTGGGGGCGCCGACGAATTCGTTTTCCGCCCGCTGGGTGAGGCGGGCGAGGTCCGGGTGGCTCAGGCCCAGGCCCAGGAGGTCGTTGAGGGCCACGATTGTGGCGACTTCGACCGCGTGGGATGAGGACAGGCCCGCCCCCACGGGCACGGTGGAGTCGAGGAGCACTTCGAATCCGGGGACATCAATGCCATCCAGGCCAGCGAGGACGTGGACGACGCCGGCGGGATAGGCGCCCCAGCCGTCGACCGAGCCGGGGGCGAGCTCGGCGATGGTGAAGCTGACCTTTGCGAGGCCGCCGTCGGGGGCGTAGCTGGAGGCCAGGTCCGCGGAGTGCGCGGCTGAATCGCTTGACTGTTTGAGCCGCACGGCGACCATGGCGGCGCGGTCGATGGCGAAGGGAAGCACAAAACCGTCGTTGTAGTCCGTATGCTCCCCGATGAGATTCACCCGACCCGGGGCACGCCAGACGCCGTGCGGTGGATGGCCGTAGAGCTCGGTGAATCGGCGGGTAAGCCGTTCGGCGCGGGTGCGATCGTCAATCTGCGCGGGCTGCCGGTAGGTCATGACGCGGTCTGCCTCAGTCGCTCGGCGGTCTGTTCCGCGGGGATGTCGTTGATAAAGGCACCCATGGCGGCCTCGGAGCCGGCGAGGAATTTCAGTTTGTCCTCGGCGCGGCGGGGGCTGGTTAGCTGCAGGTGGAGCCAGCCGGCTTCGCGGTCCGCGCTCGACACCGGCGTCTGATGCCACGCGGCGATGTACGGCGTGGGGGTCGAGTACAGCCGGTCCACGCGCCGCACGAGGTCGCGGTAGAGCACGGCCAGTTCGTCACGTTCGTCACCGGTCAGTGCGGCGAGATCGGGGACCTGTCGGTGCGGGACCAGATGCACCTCCAACGGCCAGCGTGCGGCGTAGGGGACGTAGGCGGAGAAGTGGTCGCCGGTCAGCACCATGCGGTCGCCGGCGTCGGTTTCATCGCGGAGCAGTTCGCCCATGAGGGGCCGGCCGGTCGCGTCCAGGTGGGCCCGCGAGCGCTCGGCCAGTCGTGCGGCGGTCGGTGCGGCATAGGGGTAGGCGTAGATCTGCCCGTGCGGATGATGCAGGGTCACGCCGATTTGTTCGCCGCGGTTCTCGAACGGGAACACGTGGCGAATGCCCTGCATGGCGGACAACGCCTCGGTTCGCTGAGCCCAGGCCTCGACGACCGTGCGGGCGCGCTCCAAGGGCAGGGACGCGAAGGAACCTTCGTGCTCGGGCGTGTAAACCACCACTTCGCAGCGGCCATACGCGGGCGACGCCGCTCCCCACAGTTCCCGACTCGTCGCACCTTCCGGGGACGGCAGCTCCCCCAGCTCCGGACCGAGTGACGGGAAGCGGTTCTCGAAGGCGACCACGTGGAAGTCCTCGACCGGGATCTCCGACTCCCGCCCGTCCACTGACGGGCACAGCGGACACTCATCGGCCGGCGGCAGGTACGTGCGACTCTGCCGGTGTGCGGCCACCGCGACCCACTCCCCCGTCAGTCGGTCGAAGCGCACCTGACCGTGACCGGAGCGCTCGCCCAGCGGGCGGTCGTCAACCACATGCTCCACGGGTGCGACGCCACTGTCGCTGAAGAACACGGCCTCCCGCCCGTCGGCCAGGCGGTGGGTTCGGTGCTCGATGAGGGCTGCGCCCGTGGAGTCCCTCGCGGAATCAGCGGCCCTACCCATTGCACATCCCTGCCTGCTCGATGGTGAATGTCGGGTTCACTGTCTCACACGCCGTACGCATTGGGCCTGCGCACAATCACTGATCGTTTTCCGTCATCTGCTCCCACTTGGTCGATCCGGGCAATGGGCCGCGAGGGTCCAAGGTGTCGTGGTCTGGGTTCGAAACGCGAGCGGGCGACGTCGTCGGGCTGGGTGTGCTGCTGGCCGCCTCGCTCGAGGTCGAAGAGGCGCTCTGACTGGGACCCGGCTCCTGGTCGGCAGAGGAGGTCTCGCAGCCCACCAAGAGCCCACCCATGATCAGCGCCGCCGCCCCCGCTGCCGCCGCCCGGGCCAGTCCGGCCGAGCGAGCTTGTGCAGTGTTTTCAAGTTCACGATTCACGATTACCCCCGTAGATTCTGCTGGGCGCCTCATGCGCCTGCCTCGATCTAAGCCGCTGGGAGAACTCAAATCATCGGCCTCGGCGGATCTGTGGATAACTCCGGTGGGGCGGTCGGTAATGGGCGGGTGGGCGGCGTCGGCGTGGCCGGAGATGCCGGGGAGAGCGCGCTCGAAAAGGAAGATGGGGTGGTCGCCCAGCAAACCGGGCATAATTCCGGGATCCCTCAAGGTGGGGCTATGGGCGCGGGGCCAGGGGCAGCAAGCGTTCCATCTGATGGAGCGCCAACCGCATTTGTTCTTCTGTAGCAACCGTCAGCCGCTGGAATACGAGCCCGTCCAGGGAGGCGAATACCAGCCTCGCAACAGCTTCGTCCGCCTCATAGCCAGCGGCGGACAAGGCCCCCTGCATGCGATTGATATAGGCGGAATACAGACGCTCTGCTGCCGGCCTCAGGGCTGGCATCCCTCGTGAGGCCAACACCATTTCGAACTGGAATGCCTACCGTTCGGGGAAGTGTCGCACCTCGGCAATAACGTTACTGAGTACTTCGACGACGACGTCGCTGCGGCACAAGTCATGCTCGACAACCTCGTTCCGGGGCTGGAGGTCTTGGACGCCACCGGCCACAACTGGGTTGAGGACCAATACGCGGGTGAGACCTGGCCCATGCACTATGCCGGGCACCTCACGGAGTGCTTCGAGGGACTCCAACAGCCCGATGGTCGGGTATACCTGGCCGGCGCGGATTACGCCACGGGTTGGGGCGGGTTCATCGACGGCGCCATTGAGAGTGGCCTGACAGCCGCACGCCACGTTCACGATCTGCTCTCTCACCAGCAGGGGTCACCGCGCCCCTAGAGTGGTGCCATGTCTTCCCTCGAATCGCCGAACAGCAATCGGAGCCTGGAACGCGTGGCCGCGATTCTCGATGCGGTCAATCATTCATCGGCTTCCGCTAGCGAAATTGCGCGCCGCACGGGCCTGTCGGTGTCCACAACTCACCGTCTGGCCTTGTCCATGACCGAGTACGGGTTTTTGCGTCGCGCTGAGAACGGAGACTTCCGCCTGGGTTCTCGCTTTGTCCAGTCAGCACTGGAGAAAGTAGCCCTGCCTGTGCTGACGGCATTGCGTGACGCCACGGCCGAGAGTGCCCAGTTGTGGATCCGCCGCGGTGATGATCGGATTTGTGTGCTCAGTTCGGACAGTCACCAGGAGCTGCGTGCGTCTCTGCCGCCCGGGTCTCGTCTGGCCCTTCCCGCCGGTTCGAGCGGCCACCTGCTGGCCCATGCACCCGAGGCCTTGGAGCAGATGGAAGCACACGGATGGGTGGAATCCTCCGGACGCCGAACCCCCGGGCTGGGGTCTGTGAGTGCGCCCGTGAACCTGCGTGGCCAAGTGATCGCTGCTGTCTGCCTGGCCATGCCCCTCGCTCGCGTCACCACATCGCCCGGGCAGGATTTTGGAAAGGCGGTGGCCGATGCGGCGTTACGCATCAGCCAGGACCTCGAACAAGCAGCGCCTTAGCTGCTCCGGTACGTCTCTTACTCAACCCCCTCGATGTGTTGTCGAGGGGGTTGTTGTGTTCCGCATCACTTGGTATGGTCTTCCCGCCAAACAGAAGCGATATCCCATTCAGTGAGAAACCGCGGATATCCTACGGCTAGACCAAGGACACAGACACCATGACCGAGAATCTGCACTTGGAGGGCAACTCCCTCCCCCTGGAAGGCATCCGCGTCCTCGAACTCGGGAGTTTCATCGCGGCACCCTTCGCCGCCCGGCTCTTCGGCGATTTCGGCGCGGAAGTCATCAAGATCGAACGCCCCGACGGCGGCGATGAGTTGCGCGACTGGCGCAAGACCCGCGGAAGTACATCCATGCTGTTCCGAACCCTGGGCCGCAACAAGAAGTCCGTGACTTTGGACCTGCGTTCGGAGACGGGTCGTGAGGCCGCCAAGAAGATAGCGGCCCAGTGCGACGTCGTCATCGAGAATTTCCGCCCCGGCACCCTCGAGAAGTGGGGATTGGGTCCAGAGGTGCTCACCGACCTCAACCCGGACATGGTGATGGTACGAATCTCCGGCTACGGCCAGACCGGTCCGTACCGGAACCGTGCCGGCTTCGGCAGCTCGGCCGAATCCTTTGCCGGCCTGCGGTACATCACCGGCGAGCCCGACCGCCCCGCCGGTCGCGCCGCCGCCTCAATGGGTGACACGGTCGCCGGCCTGTACGGGGTGATCGGGGCCTTAATGCTCATGCTCCAAAAAGCCCGCGGCGCGTGCTCCGCCGGTCCGCAGGTCGTGGACGTCGCGCTCTACGAAGGCGTGTTCAGCCTGCTGGAGTCCCTGGTGCCCGACTACGACGCGTACGGCATGGTCCGCAAGCGCACCGGGGGCCGACTGCCCGGGGTTGTCCCGACCGGGTCCTATCCGTGCTCGGACGGCCTGGAAGTGGTCATAGGAGGCAACTCCAATTCCGTGTTCGTCCGCCTGATGCGGGCCATGGGCCGGGAGGATCTCGCCGCCGATGAAACACTGCGCACCACGCAGGCACGCGGCGCCAGGGAAGAAGAACTCAACGGCGCCATTGCAGCATGGACCTCGAGCCACCCACTCTCCGAAGTCCTGGAACTCCTTGACGCCGCCGGTGTTCCGGCGGGCCCGGTCTACGACGCGCCGGCCATTGCCGAGGATGAGCACTATCTGGCCCGTGACATGATCCAGACCCACGAGGTGGTGATCGAGGACGAACCCGAGATGATCCGATTCCCCGGCGTAGTGCCCAAAATCCCCGGTCACGAAGGCCGAGTCCAATGGGTGGGTCCGGAGTTGGGCGAGCACACGGAGCAGGTGCTCCGTGATCTCGCGGGCCTGACCTCGGATCAGATCGCGGACATCACGCTGCAGGGGGTGCGCTGAGATGCGGGTGAAGATCACCGATGTCTTTCTGCGGGACGGGCTTCAGGACGAGAACGTGATCGTCCCCACCGCGGACAAGGTGGCCGTGGGAAAGGCCCTGGTGAACGCGGGGCTGACCCGATTGGAAGTCGCCTCGTTCGTGAATCCCACGAAGGTCCCGCAGATGGCCGACGCCGCAGCGGTTCTGGCCGCAATGCCGACCGCCTCCGGCGTCACATACACCTCGCTGGCCCTCAACGGTCGCGGAATCGCCCGGGCCGTGGCCGCCGGCGCCACCGACATTCAGGTGGTCACCTCGGCCAGTCAGGCCCACAGCAGCGCGAACGCCGGGCAGGGTATCGAGGAGGCGCTGGCCGATCTCGCGGCAGAAATTGCCCAGTATCCACAGATCCATTTCTTCGCCGGGATTTCTACGGCTTTCACGTGCCCGTTCGAAGGTGAGATCGACCCCGCACATTTGCTGCGGGTGGTCCGAGCATTCAAGGACATGGGTATCACCGACCTCGGCCTGGCCGACACCCTGGGCACCTCGCCGACCGAGCAGGTCATTGGTTCTCTGGACCACGTGATTCAGGCGGAGCCGGACCTCACATATTCGTTGCATCTGCACAACGCGCATGGTCAGGCGCTGAAAACCGTCAGCACCGCGATCGACCGTCTGGGAATCACGCGTTTCGACAGCGCGCTCGGTGGGTTCGGTGGTTGCCCCTACGCTCCCGGGGCCCACGGCAACATTGCCACCGAAGAGCTGGTGCGCCACCTTCATGCGTCCGGCCACGACACCGGTATCGATGAAATCCGGCTTGACGAGGCGGTCGCCCTGGCCCGCGATGTGGTGGCTCACTCACCTGCGATTTCCGCGGCACTGCCGGCCTCCCGATAACACCTCTCTTCGCTAACCCCACACATGCCCACGGGCACCAACGACCACATGACCTAGGGGACACCGATGTCCACAACACGTTCCGATTCCACGTCCACCGAATTCATCACCGAGACATCCGATCGGGATCCTCGCAACCCTGACACGGGGATGCACCGGCGAGTCTCCCCGACTACAGGCCCCCGGCGGGCGACTCATTATCCCGGCCGCCAAGGCCTTCGCATCACCAGCACACCGGCCCCGATCTTCATCGTGTTCGCTGCGGTCGTCCTGGTCGCGGCGTTGACCGGGAATCTGCCCGATTCCATGCTGTCCGGCTTTGCCGTGACCATCCTCCTGGGCGGTTTCCTGATCTGGTTGGGCAACCTGGTCCCTGTCGTGCGTGATTTCGGATTGCCCACGATCCTGTGCACCTTTGTCCCGGCCGTGCTGATTTTCGCCGGCCTCATGCCTGAGAACGCCGTGGCTGTCGTTCAGAATTTCGTGGACGGTTACGGGTTCCTCGACTTCTTCGTCATGGCGCTCATCGCCGGCTCCATCCTGGGCATGCCCCGAGCACTGCTCCTGAAGGCCGGACCCCGATTCGCCGTTCCCCTGGTGGGATGTCTGATGGCGACGTTCGTCCTGATCGGCGGACTGGGCGCGGTCACCGGTTTCGGTTTCCTGGAGGGAATCCTGTTCGTGGCCGCCCCCATCATGGCGGGTGGCCTGGGCCTGGGCGCAGTCCCGATGTCCGAGATGTATGCGGCCCGCACCGGTGGTGACGCCGCCTCCTTCATGGGTGATTTGATGTCGGCCGTGGTGATGGCCAACATCGTGTGCATTCTTATTGCCGGGGTGTACAACGGTGTGGGCAAACGCAAGAAGCAACTGTTCGTCGGTTTCAACGGATACGGCCAGTTGATGCGTGTTCAGGGCAAAGCGGACGAGATGGCATTGCCCGCCAAGAAGGATCTCTCTTCGTTCATCTCCCTGGGGAAGGGCCTGCTCATCGCCGCGGTCCTGTTCGTGGCCGGTAACCTGGTCGCCGCCTACCTCCCGGTGCTGCACCCCTACGCCTGGACCATTCTCTTTGCGGCCATGGTCAAGATCTTCGGTCTGCTTCCGAAGGATCTGGAGGACGGCAGTTCCGAGTGGGGTGACATGATCGGTGCGATCCTGGTTCCCGCCCTGCTCGTGGGTGTCAGCATGACGTACATTGATATCCAGGAAGTCCTGGCCTCCCTGAGCAATCCGATGTTCATTGTCCTCACCATCTGCACGGTGATCGTGGCCACCCTCAGCTCCGGTTTTCTGGGGTGGCTGGTGAACTTCCACTTTGTGGAGGCTGCCATCACCCCGGGTCTGGTCATGGCGGACACCGGAGGATCCGGCGATGTTTCGGTCCTCAGCGCCGCAAACCGAATGCACCTGATGCCATTCGCCGCGCTGACCAACCGCTTGGGTGGCGCCCTGGTCCTGTTCGTCACCTCCCTGCTCGTCCCGCTGCTGAGCATCGCAGGATAGGTAGCTCCCCACCCGCGGCCCTCGTACCCTGGGGGCTGAGCGTGATCCGCCACACCGACAACAACGGAGATCTCCCATGACCAGCGCTGAAGCCACCGCGCCCACTCACCATGCCCCCGCAAGAACCCTGACCGTCTCCACGGCCATTGCGGAGGTTATCGCCGAACGATCCGACCACTTGTTCGGGCTGATGGGCAACGGCAACGCGCACGTGATCAGTCACCTCACCTACCAGGGGTTCCCGTTCACGTCCGCGCGGCACGAGGTGGCCACGGTGACCATGGCCGATGCCTACCACCGGGCCACCGGCCGGATCGGTGCGGCCACGGTCACCTACGGCGCCGGGTTCACCAACACCTTCACCGGCCTGGCCGAGGCTCGCCTGGCGCGGGTTCCGCTGGTGCTCGTGGTGGGTGACGCGCCCACCACGGGTAGGCGACCGTTCGACATCGACCAGGCCGCGGCGGCGTCGGCGGTGGGAGTGACCACCCTGGTGGCCGGCCCGGACAATGCCGCGGCCGTCACCCACCGCGCCTTCGAGCTGGCCGAGCAGACCGTGCAGCCGGTGATCGTGGCGATCCCCTACAACCACGCGACCGCCCCGCTCACCGAGCAGACCCCATTGGAACCGCTGGCGGAGAAACCCTCCTGGACAGCGCCGGGTGAGGAGCTCGACCGCATCGCCGCCGTGCTGCGCGGCGCGGAACGTCCGTTGATCCTGGCCGGGCGGGGTGTCCTGCTCGGCGACGCCGCCGCGGCCCTCCAGGAGCTCGGCGATCGCCTGGGTGCCCTGTTCATGACCTCGGTCATGGCCACCAATGCCGTGGATTCCCCGTGGAATCTGGGGATCGCCGGGGGCTTCACGCGCGAGCATCGCCTGGATCTGGCGCGACGGGCGGACGTGGTTCTGGTGGCCGGCGCGAGCCTCAACACCTTCCAGTCGCGCTACGGAACGCTCTTCTCCCCGGACGCGCGCGTGATTCGCATCGACAACGAACCCGAGGCCGCCATGGCCCACCCGCAGGTCACGGATTACGTGCGCGCGGACCTGGGTCCCGCCACCGCCGGGTTGCTCGCCCGCATTTCCGCCGCCGACGTCGCATCCACCTGGCGCGCGGCCGTGCCCGAGGTGGCCGGTGACGCGTTCCGCTCCGCCGAACCCGTGGAGGACCCCGCCGAGTTCGGCCCGGACGGTCGCCTCAATCCCCGTGCATTGGTCTCAGCCCTCGAGGAGATCCTGCCCGCCGAGCGGTCGGTGGTCATGGACGGTGGGCACTTCATCGGCTGGGCACCCATGTATCTCTCCGTCCCGGACCCGCAGGCCATGGTGCTGGTGGGCACGGCATTCCAGTCCATCGGGTTGGGCTTCGGTTCAGCGGCCGGGGTCTCGGTGGCGCGACCGGAACGCACCACGGTATTCGTCACCGGCGACGGCGGCGGGCTGATGGGCCTGGCCGACCTCGAGACCTTCGTGCGCGCCACCCGCCGCGGCGTGGTGGTGGTGCTCAACGACTCCGCCTACGGCGCCGAACTCCACCAGTACGCGTCCAAGGGCCTGGACCCCACGGCCATGCTCATCGACGAGGTGGATTTCGCCGCGATGGGCAAGGCCATGGGTGCCGAGGGTGCCAAGGTCCGCACCCTGGCGGAGCTGTCCACACTCACCGACTGGCTGGCCTGCCATGACGAGGGCGTGTTCGTTCTGGACGTGGCCATCTCCCAGAAGGTTGTGGCGGAGTACATGGCGGCTTCGCTGGACGCGGGGAGGCGGTTGTAGGCAGGTGGTTAAGGGGGCTGGCGGAGTTTGCTGACGCCGAGCAACATTCATGTCTTAAGGACACGGGTTCTTTGCGTCTGCAACTATTAGGGCATGACTCTCTCATCACCCCCCAGTGAGGGACCGAATCAGGTCCCCTTCCAACAGCCGCAACCTTATCCCGGGCAGAATGGCCACAATTGGTCAACACAAACACTGCCCCCGCAGCAGCCCAAGAAAAATCAGTCGAACATTCTCGGCCTCATCGCGCTCATCACAGCTGCGATCGGTTTTATCTTTGCCTGCATCCCAGGTGCCCTCATTATCGGCTGGATTCTTCTGCCAGTCGCTTTCATTCTCGGTCTCGTCTCGCTGTTCCTGCAGGGCAAGTCAAAGTGGATGGGCATCACTGCATTGATTCTCTCGATCGTGGGCACGGTCGTAGGAGCTGTAGTGTTCCTGGTGGTTGTATCCACTGCATTTGACGAATCCTTCGGCAGTGGGGACACCACCGTGGCGGGACCCTCTGAAGATTCGGACGCTGGGATTGAGCAGAATGCTGACAAAGAAGTAGCAGCGGACGAAGGATCCTCTGAAAAGGGCACTCGTGGAAACCCATACCCGATCGGCTCGACCATCGAGAACGACGAATGGCGCGTTGTCGTGAACTCGGTGACCCCTGATGCCACCGACGCCGTCCTCTCCGAGAACGAGCTCAACGACCCGGCGGCTGATGGCTCACAATACATGCTTGTGAATTACTCGACGACGTATTTAGGCGACAATGCAGACGGCGAAATACCTGCGTTTGTCACGGTGGAGTACGTGACAGCAGATGGGACAACGGTCAACAGCTTCGACAATGTTGTCGTGGTACCCGATGCCATCGATACCCTCAGCACTCTGTACACGGATGGCACGGCCACAGGCAATGCTGCCTTTGAAGTCCCGACAGATACCGCTGACCAAGGTGTTCTCGCAATTACTCCGGGAATACTCGGTGACAAGGCTTTTGTCGGAGTCAAGTAATATTCAAAAGACCAATAGTGGATGCCCTCGAGATCTTCTCGGGGGCATCTGTTTGTCTACCCCATCCCCGCCGACCACTCCTCCACCCGCTTCTGCGACTCCTCATCGCTGAGATCCTCCACCCGGGTCATGACGGACCACCGCACGCCGAAGGGATCGCGGACACTCGCGTACCGATCCCCCGACACGAAATTGGTGGTCTCCTCCCGCAAAGTGGCACCGGCGGCAACCGCGGAGGCCACGACGTCGTCGACGTTCGGGCAGTACAGCGCGAGCGAATAGGTGACGTCGTCGCCGTCGGTATCCGGGGCGACAAGGTGGTAGTCCGGCTGGGCGGCACCCAACTGCAGGCGGCCGTCCGCGAACTGCAGCTCGGCGTGGACCACGACATCACCAAAACGGAAAGCACTGATGAGCTGGGCGCCGAACACCTCCTGGTAGAAGGCGAGGGCCGCGGTCGGATCGGCGACGGCCAGAAACGGCGTGATGGACGAGTAACCGTGCGGGGTGCCGTTGGTGGTGTGTGATCCGGTGGCGGGGGAGTTCTGCTGTGTCGTCATGTCTGGAACGGTAGACCCGCGCGCGGGCCGGCGGCTTGTATATTCCTGCCATGGGCGAGCTACCGGAGATCTCCGAGCGAGGGGTGCTCTACCCGCGCCGCCTACCCCCTCGATTCCAGCGAATTCCCGCCACCGGGCCGGTCGGCGAGCTCGTCGTCTGGTGGTGGATCGCCCAGTGGAATGAGCCCCTGGGTTCGGTCTCGCGCCAAGACCTACTGCCCTTCCCCGGCTGCAATTTGGTGGTCGAGCGGGACATGGTGGGTTTCGCCGGCCCGACGACGCGCGCGTCGCATCGCGACCTCGTCGGCAGCGGGTGGGCCGTGGCCGCGCTGCTGCGCCCGGCCGCGGTGCCTGCCTTCGCGAGTGGCCCGGCGAGCGTGCGGGACAGCTACGTTTCGTTATTGGTGCCAGAGCTGCACTCCCGGGTTGCAGAGGCAGTCGCCGCCGGGGATTTCAACGACGCCGTGGCGAGACTGTCCGCGTGGGTCACCGCACGGGTGGGTCCGGTGACGGATGAAGCACGACTCGCGAATGCGTTGGCCGAGGTAGCCGGGTCCGACTCTTCCGTTGTCTCCGTGGGTGACTTGGCAACAGCGTTGAACGTATCGCAGCGGACAGTGCACCGATTGGCCGAGCAGTACATCGGGCTGACACCGCATGCGTTGATCCGGAGACGGCGCTTGCAAGAGGCCGCGGAACACATCCGGTCCGAACCAGGCGTGAGTCTTTCCACTGTTGCTGCAGCCCATGGGTTCTCTGATCAAGCCCATTTCGCCCGGGAGTTCCAGCGGTTCTTGGGGCAGACGCCGCGGGAGTATCGGGGCGCGTCCGAGCATTACAGCTGACTGTTCAGATCCAATGCGTGGGCGCGGGATTCTTTGAGATCCACAATGGGCTCCACGCCCTCCTGGCGGCCGTTCCAACGGTCCACATAGGCGAAGTCCGGGTCGAAGCGCTTCTGCTGCGTCTCGGGATTGAAGATCCGGAAGTAGGGGGCGGCGTCCGTGCCGCAGCCGGCCACCCACTGCCAATTGTGGGGGTTGTTCGCGGCGTCCGCGTCCACGAGGGTGTCCCAGAACCACTGCTCGCCCAGGCGCCAGTCGATCAGCAAGTTCTTGGCCAGCAGCGACGCCACAACCATCCGCACCCGGTTCTGCATGATCCCGGTCTCCCACAGCTCGTGCATCCCGGCATCCACGAGCGGGATGCCGGTGCGTCCGCGCTGCCACGCGGCGAGCGCGTCCTCGTCCAGCTCCGGCCACGGGAAGTGCTCGTACTTGGGGTTGATGGGGCGCTCGGCCATGTCCGGGTGGATGTAGAGGTTGTACCAGGAGAACTCGCGCCAGCCGAGCTCGGTGAGGAACGTGCCGGGGTTCCCGCCCCGGTGCAGCGCCGTGTGCCACACGGTGTAGGGACTGATCTCGCCCCACCGCAGGTGCGGGGACAGCCCGGACGTGGCCGGTTTGGCGGGGTAATCGCGATCCTTGGTGTAGGTGGGCAAGCGCTCCTCGAGAAAGTCGTCCAGCCGCTCGTGCGCAGCCTGCTCCCCTACCGCCCAGGTCTGGGCGAGTCCGCCGGACCAATCCGGGTGCGTAGGCAGTAGGTGCCAGTCGGCCAGGTTCTCCGAGTCCGGGGCCGGCTGGGCGGGGGTGAGTGCCGACGGCGCCGGATACGGTGCCCTCGGCGGCGGGCCGCTCGTGCACGCGCGCCAGAACGGGGTGAACACCTTGAACGGGTTCCCGCTCTGGTTGGTGATGGCCCACGGCTCGAACAGCAGGGAGCCCGCGTACGAGTGCGCCTCCACACCGTTCTCCCCCGCCCATTCCTTCAGCGCGGCGTCCACGGCGCGCTCGGCCCCGCCGTAGCGGCGGTTCCACAGCAGGGTATCCGCGCCCGTCTCGCGAACGACGTCGCTCACCACCTCCTGCGCCGGGCCCCGCCGCAGTGTCAGGGGCGCCCCCAGATCCGCGAGGTCCGCGGCCAGCGAGGTCAGGGAGTGGTGCAGCCACCACTTGGCGGCACCGCCCAGCGGGCGGATACCCTCGGACTCCTCGTCCAAGACGTAGAGACACACCACGGGTTCGCCGCGTTCCACGGCGTGGTGCAGGGCCGGATGGTCGGTGACCCGCAGGTCATCGCGGAACCACACTACGGTTGTCATCTCGGTTCGTCACCCATCTCTCGACTGTCGCTCAATGTACACACGTTCGGTGTAGGTGGGGATGGCGGGCGGTGCGAACGAAGACGCACAGGAGCTGCCCTTCCTCGCTCTCGTGTGATGAAGTGAACCATGACCCACGAGTCAACACCCTCACCGAACATTGATCCCACACCCGGCCAGAGCCCATCGACATCGGGACCCGAGCGCACCCCCGATGGCCACCACATCATTGTCAACGGGCGGAAGTGGCGGGCTTCGGACCCGTCCATTCCGGAAAAGTTGCGCGCCGAACTCGTCGCCGAGCTGATGGCCGCGCGCCGGCTCGTGCGCACCGACCCTGAGCACGCGCGGCCACGTGTGCAGGACGCGAAGGTAGCGCTCGGGGAACGGGGCGAGGCCTGGTGGGAGCATACGGACCAGGGTCGGTCGCAGCGCATCGTGGCGACTATCAAGGCGCTGCTGCGCCATCGTGACGGCACCACGATCTGTCCGAGCGACGCGGCGAAGGTCGTGGGCGGCGCAGACTGGCGGATGCTCATGGACCGGACACGCAATGTCGCCGCGGGCCTGCACCGCGAGGGCGTGGTGGAGGTGCAGCAACGCGGCAAAAGAGTGGACCCCACCTCCGCGCGCGGGCCGCTGCGGATCGCGCCGGGACCGGAACTCGGGCCATGAGTCCCCGCCCAAGGTGGCTCCGCCGTCCGTAGCCTTGTGTTGACTTACAGGGACACGGGACATCGGGGATAAAGAACTATTTGCATCACTCCGAAACCACCGGCCCTGGATTTCGTCGCTACCATCTTCGATAGTGTCGCGCCTATCGCTTGCGATCGGAAGCGCCCCCATCAATCACCTTGAGCCACCTCGTGGGCACGGGGCCTCCCGCACCGGGGAGGATTCTATGGCCAGCCAGCCCCGGGCCATCCACTGCCAGCTTCATAGGCTTTCGTCAAGCGGCTAGAACCATTTTTTCGCTTGGCCCGCACGCCTCAAAGCCAATGAAGGTCAAGGTATCCTTCAGAAGCGACAGAAACGGCGCATCGTCTTGGCTTAGGTTCAGCTTCTAGATTTTCCTAAACACGCATCGTTGTCAGGAAACGGGCCGGAATCACGCAACGCTGTCCTGTTCAGGCGCTCACCAGCTTCAGCCTCTCCTGGTAGTGAACTCGTTCTCCGATGATCTATCAGATGTATGGGTGCGGTACGGACATCCGAGTGTCAACATGTCCGAGTCGCTGGAGCATCAAATGGCTAGCTGTAAGAGGGCATGACGTTATTGGCAGGGGCCGGGACGCGTGAGGCCGGGGGATGATCGCCACAGGCGG
>NZ_BAAAQA010000026.1:0-89094 GCF_039531425.1 Kocuria atrinae | reverse complement strand
TATCACACACAACAAATCATCAATATTGTTGTTCGCGTTCACTATGTGGTTGACAACCAACAACACCACGGAGAGACCCTGTGTTGGGTGTTTCTGGTCTGGGGTTGGTTTGGTAATTGAATAATGGTCCACAACACCCGTGGTCTTGTTCCCCCCTTTTTTTTGAGTGGGGGTTCGGGTTGCGGGGTACTGGAACCCACCAACACTGCAGGGGCTGGTCTCTTGTTAGGTGTTGGGATGTATAGGTTTCCCACTACGCGACGTTCTCGTGTTGGTGGGGTTGGGTTTTCGGTGGTTATAGCGTGGGGGAAACGCCCGGTCCCATCTCGAACCCGGAAGCTAAGGCCCACAGCGCTGATGGTACTGCACTCGGGAGGGTGTGGGAGAGTAAGTCACCGCCGGAATTAACGTTAGTTGAGGGGATACACGCCTGTTGGTGTGTGTCCCCTCAACGCTTTTAACATCGCCTATGTAGCGCGGTGGCCAAGAGGAGGGGTACCGGCTCACGCTGGTACCCCTCCTCTTCGCATTTAACAGGCATGTCGAAGCCATGAGTGGTTGCTCTGCATCAGCGGGGCAGCTGCCCATGGCTTTCGTTGTTTAACAGCCGCGCCGGTTTGGGAGGTCGCCTCAAGGACACGGTGGTATTTGTGAACATTCATCTCCGATGTGCGTTTCGCCGTCGGGGACCCTTGCGCAGTACAGCAGAATAGGTGTGTTCCAGGACACGCCGCGCTGAGGAGATATGCGTCATGAACCCCATCAACAGTCAGAGCCAACGGACGCCGCTGTGGACTCCCTCTCAGGACGACGTCCAGACGTCGCGAATGTTTGACTTTGCCCGGTGGGTCTCGAACAGGAACGGACGCCAGATAGCCGATTTTCGTTCCCTGCACAGTTGGTCTGTGGAGTACCCCGAGGAATTCTGGCGGGGAGTGTGGGATTACTTCGACATCGTTGCGTCGGAGTCTGCGGATGTCGTCTTGGATGGGGCGTCGATGCCCGGCGCCCGCTGGTTTCCCGGTGCCAAACTGAACTACGCGGAGAACACGCTGCGCGCTGCGCGGTCGCGTCCTGAAGCCGTTGCCATCAGAGGCGAGCACGAGAGTGGAGAACCCACTCGCCTGACGTGGGGTCAGCTGGAATCACAGGTTGCGTCCGTGGCCCGCAGACTGCGTGAGATCGGGGTGGTGCCCGGGGATCGCGTAGCCGGCGTCTTGCCGAATATTCCGGAAACGACCGTGGCTCTCTTGGCCGCCGCGTCCGTGGGCGCAATCTGGTCCGTGGTGAACACCGACTTCGGCCCGGGCGGCGTCGCGGATCGTTTTGCCCAGATCGAACCGAAAGTCCTCTTCACAGTCGACGGGTATGAATTCGGTGGCAAGCTGCGGGATATGACCGACAGCTACCAGGCTCTGCGCGGCGTATTGCCGACCGTGGAGCACCTGATTGTGGTGGATCAACAACCCGTCGGTCGGGTGGGGCAGTTGCCGGTTGATGCGCTGCGCTATTCGGAGATCATAAATTCACCCGCGGAACCCGCATACGAGCAGGTTTCCTTCGAACATCCACTCTGGATCCTGTATTCGTCCGGGACCACGGGTAAACCGAAGGGGATCGTGCATTCGCACGGAGGCGTGGTGGTGGAGTTTCTCAAGGCACTGGGCCTCCATGCTGGTCTGGGCCCAACCGATGTCGCCTATTTCGCGGTGGCCACCACGTGGATGGTGTGGAACATGTTGGTTGGCATTCTTCTCACTGGCGCCACGATCATCACCTACGACGGCGCTCCCACATTCGGCGGTCCTCAGAAGTCTCTGGACTTGGTGGCCAAGAATAAAGCCACGTTCTTCGGCACGGGAGCAGGTGTGCTGACCATGATCGAACGATCGGGCGTGGTTCCTAATGTGCACCAGGATTTCTCCGCGTTGAAGTCCATCCTGGTCACGGGGTCGCCGTTGCCTGACTCCACATGGGATTGGGTATATGAGTCGGTGTCCGACAATGTCCGGCTCGGATCTGATTCCGGTGGTACTGACATCACCAGTGCCTTCATCGGCTCGAACCCCTACCAGCCGGTGTACCGAGGTGAGATCCAGGGCCCTTACCTGGGCGTGGATGCCCAGTCCTGGAACGCTCGCGGGGAACGTGTGTGGGATGAGGTGGGGGAGCTGGTCATCGCTCAACCGCTACCCAGCATGCCGGTGTACTTCTGGAACGATGCCGATGGCTCGAGATATCGGTCGGCGTACTTTGACATGTTCCCGGGCGTGTGGCGACACGGGGACTGGGTTACGCAACTGAGTGATGGCCCGTTCATCGTGCATGGCCGCTCCGACTCAACGATCAATCGGGGCGGCATCCGGATGGGCTCTGCGGACATCACCCACGTGGTGGACCAGGTGGCTGGGGTGTCGGCGTCCATGGTGATTGGTGCCGAGCTGGCCGGCGGTGATTACTACATGCCACTCTTCGTAGTCCCGGACCCCGCAACAAACCTCACGGATGAGCTGCGGGCAAGGATCGTGACAGCCATTCGGGACGAGATATCGCCGCGTTACGTGCCGGACGAAATCATTGAGGCCCCGGCCGTTCCCAAGACTCGAACGGGCAAGCTACTGGAGATTCCGGTCAAAAAGTTGTTCCAGGGTGCGGATCCAAGCAGTCTCAATCGTGCAACCGCCGAGGATGCCGAGGTCCTCGATTGGTATGCCCGAACCGCAAATGAATACACGGCTCGGAAAACGCGCCCGTCTGCATGAATCGGGCGCTGTGAAACCACATTGAGGCGGTAACGCAACCAAGTGTCATCGCCTCCGTGGTGGCTCAGGAAACGAACTGCTCCCCTGGTACGAACCAAAGGTTTCGGATCGCAGCAGGGGAGCAGCGCAAGTGACTGTCGAGAGACGGCGTTAGGAGATGACCTTTCCGGGGTTCAGGTTGTTCCCGGGGTCCGTGCTGGTGAACAAGGCTCGCATGATGTCTGCGCCCTCGGGGGAAATGTCCTGCTCCATCCACGGCTGGTGCTCCAGGCCAACACCGTGGTGGTGGGACAGTGTGCCACCGTTGTCGATGAATGCCTGCTGAATAGCACTCTTGACGGTGTGGTACTCCTCGTAGGGGTTCTCGTCGTTGTAAACGTAACCGAACGTGAAGTACAGGCAAGCTCCCGAATGGTAGGAGTGGGACATGTGCGACATGATCCACCCCTTCTTGCCCAGGGCCGCATAGGCGCGTTCGGCGGCGTCGTAGACGGCCTTGTGGACCGTGGTGAGCTTGGACCAGGGCGCTGCCGTCTCGGACACGTCACCCACGGTGTTCTGCTCGAGCAGGAAGTCGCGCAGGTAGGGGGTGTCGAACTTCTTCTGGTCGTAGAGGGCCCCGGGGCCTGAACCGAGCACGATGGCCCCGTTCTTCTTGGCGATGCTGGACACCGCCTTCTTACGCGCTTCCACATTCTTGGGGGATCCTTCGAAACACACGTAAGAGATGCACATGTCGTCCGTGTCCCAGCCGCGTTTACGCATCACGGCCCAGAGTGCCTCTTGGCCCTTGGCCGCGAGCTTGCCCTTGGTCGACGTCGGCTCTTTCTGCGTTGCGAGCGAGAAAGCCGTCTCGTGCGCATCGGAAACACGGGCGAACGCGAGCGGAATCTCCGCTTCGGTGAACTGTCGAACTGCAGTGAGCGCCTGCTGCCATGTGGGATACATGTAAGCAATGACCTGGTGCTTCTCGGGCAAACGATGGACGTGAACGGTCAGTTCCGTAATGATGCCCAACCGCCCCTCGGAACCGATGATCATTTCGCGCAAGCTCGGGCCCGTGGAAGTGGACGGCAAGGGCCGCAGCACCACGGTTCCGGTGGCACGCACCATGCGAAGCCCGCGAATAATGTCTGCGATGTCCCCGTACTTGTCCGATTGCATGCCCGAGGAGCGAGTCGCGGCCCAACCCCCCAGTGTGGAGTACGTGAAGGAGTCCGGGAAGTGGCCCAGGGTCCAGCCGCGAGCATTGAGCTGCTCTTCCATGTCGGGGCCGAGCACACCGGCCTGAATGGTGGCGAGCCCTGAGGTTTCGTCAATCTCGAGGACCTTGTTGAGACGGCCGAGGTCCACGGAGACAATGCAGCGATCTTCCGAAGGATCCGGCTGCAGGCTGCGTGAGATGCTGCTGCCGCCACCGAAGGGGATGAGAACCAGATCGTGCTCGACCGCTGCGCGCATGAGCGCAGCAACTTCGTCCTCGGTGCCCGGGTAGATCACGACATCCGGGATGCGGTGAAAATCGTTGCGCAATGTCTGGAGTAGTTCCAGAACGGATTTGCCGGCCCAGTGGACCACACGCAGCTCGTCGTCGGTGCTCACGTTGTCCGCGCCGCTGATGTTGCCCAGTAGCTCGAGAATCTTGTCCGGCGCTTGTGAAGCGGGAACGTTCGCGGTCGAGAAATCCACGGTGTCCCGCTCGCGCGGACGCAGCGTCACCCCGATGGCCTCCTTGACGAAGGGTGCAAAAGCGGGCTTGTTCTCGTAATTGAAGAAAACGCCTTCTTCGCCCCAGCCCCACCATTTCTGGTGTTTTACGTGTGCCACTGCTGTGCGACCTCTTTCTTCGGGGGTATTCAGTCTTGAATTTTGCTTCGGTTCGAAGCGTACAGTGCACGAACCGCTGCTTCGATGCGTTCGTTGAACCCGGCAACGGTTTCGTTTCCGCGTGTTCGCAGGGGCGCCCCCACGGCAACGACAACCGGTGGCCTACCGGGGCGCGGCCAGCTCGAATCCTTGGGCATGGCTTCGTGGGCACCGATCAAGGCCACGGGCACTACGGGTATCTCCAGCGAGTGAGCCAAACTGGCCGCGCCCACCTTGAAGGGGGCCATCTTGCCCGTCTTGGAGCGTGTGCCTTCGGGGAAGATCAAAATGGGGATTCCCGCGGCCAACAACTTCTTGGACAGGCCGCGGTTCGCCCCGGTTCCGGTGCGGTCAATGGGGAAGGCATTGAAGATCAACTGCGTGAACAGCTTTTTGTACCAGGCCGTAAAGAAATAGTCTGCGGCAACACCAGTGGCCAGATAACGGGAGATGTAGTGGGGTACCCCGCTCATGACCAGCGGGGCATCCAGGTGACTCGAGTGATTGGCCACCACTACGCAGCCGCCCTTCACACCGAACGCGGCGGGATCCACCACATTGGTTCGGGTGATCAGGCGATTGACCAAACCCTTGAAGAAGATGGTTTGTGCGATCTTCCGGGCGATCCTCCGGCCGGTATGTGTGTAGTAGGCCGTACCTACCTTGGCCGATTCAGCCGGCGGGGCCGGGGGAGCGGGATCGGCCTGTGCAACTGGCCCTTCCAGCGACTCCATGATGTGGGGCCGCTCGACCGGCTGGCGGGTGTGCTTACCGCGTGCCCGACCGCTCGGCTCCTTGGGCTGGCCCGGCTGTTCGTTGAGCCGGCGCGCGTGTTTCCCTCGAAACCGGTCGGTCTGGTCCTGAGGGGGTTTCGGCTGATCGTCCTGCGGTGCCATGGATCAGGCCTTCTTCTCGCGCTTGCGTGCCCC
Organism: Kocuria atrinae; assembly: GCF_039531425.1. Classification (NCBI taxonomy): domain Bacteria; kingdom Bacillati; phylum Actinomycetota; class Actinomycetes; order Micrococcales; family Micrococcaceae; genus Kocuria; species Kocuria atrinae. The sequence goes on along the minus strand of NZ_BAAAQA010000026.1, from coordinate 83,537 downwards.
GGAAACCTGCCGAGAAATCCAACGCACCGTGGGGCGGGGCAGGTGATGCAGCGCTGTGAAAACTGTTTTGTATCGGATGGTGGGAATCGAGATGACCTTGCCCCGAGCGACGTCGGCGAGGGCTTCATCCGCGACGCTGTCTGCGTTGAGCCACATGAAGTTGGGGATCGAGGACCCCGCGATGCCCGCGCGACTGTGGAACTCGGTGCGCACCCAGCCGGGCAGAACGGCGGTTGCCTGCACGCCCGTTCCGTGCAGTTCGACCGCCAGCGATTCGGTCATGGACGTGACATAGGCCTTGATGGACGAATACTGGCCCATGGTCACACAGCCGGCGATAGAGGCGATATTGACGATCCAACCGGTGCCACGGTGCATCATGGATCGGCCAGCGGCACCGGAGAGCAAGGCTACTGCGCGGCACATGACATCCGTGCCCACATCGTGCGGGGAGAAGTCTTCGCTCAAGAAGGGCGTACCCACCGAGAAACCGGCGTTGTTGACCAGCAAATCAACGGGGGCTGAAGTGTCTGCCAGGCGCTGTGCAACGCGCTCCACGTGTTCACGGTCGGACAGATCTGCCGCTATGACCTCCACATGAATGCTGTACTCGCCGGCCAGATCTTCGGCTACTTCCCGGAGCCGATCCTCGTTGCGGGCCACCAGGATCAGGTTGAAGCCCTCACGGGCTAACGAGCGTGCGAACGCGGCTCCTAGGCCTGACGTTCCACCGGTCACAAGAGCGGTAAGCATGCCACTAAGATACACTACGGTAGGCGTAGCGAATCGGGTTCATGGCCCGTGCGGGCACAGATTTTGCTCGGAGTCATCGAGGAGGGACAGTGACAGAGGAGTCCTACCTGGCATTGCACCGGCAGGGCAGGTTGTACGGGCCCACGGACCACGAACTTGTCCTACGAACTCCCTTCGAGGTCCGACAATTCACCCGCGACGCCCAGGGAAGCCTGCGCGGGGACATCGATATGACCGCCTTCCACCAAAATCCGTTGAGCGAGGAACGGCTCCGAGAGCTGCGCTACCTGTGGGACGTGGAACGCTCCACCATGGGGCAGGTCCGCCACGTGGTGGTCAGCTATACGAACAAGGAATCGCGCGTCGCGGCTTTCCTCACCACGTGGGCCTATGAACGTCACTGGATCGCCGATGCCTATCAGGCCGTTCTCGAGGCACACGGCCAGGATGTTTCCGGCCCTGTGGAACACGACCACTTGCTCCTCGATCGTGTGGAACGCGCGCTCGACAACCTGGCCCCCATGACGGATTCCGTGTGGACCAACCTTTTCGGCGAGGATGTCGTGGCCGGGCAGATGGCACGCGGCTGGGCCCGCGAGGCCGCAGTGCGAGCGGCCCTGGAGACGTTCGACGACGCCGCAGCCCATCCCGATCTTTCAGCCCTCCTCCGGCGCGTGGTTGAGCTCAAGTCCGTTCACCAACGATTCTTCGCGGTGGAAACAAGCGAGCGAGTGCGTCGCTCTCCCCGAGCGGCGTCCTTCGCGCGCCGATACGTGTCCTTCGGCTTCAATCCGCTGCGACCGGTGGGTGTCTCACGAGCGGCCTTCCGAGAGTTCGTCGTCAGCTTGTGCCCCACGGTGCGCGACACCAGCCGACTGCTGCAACGAGCCGATGAACCGTTGCAACGAACGCACGAGACCGCCGGTACGGAACCGCTGCGCAGGGCGCTCGAACGCGATCAAGTGGTGAACCGCTACGCTCTTTTCTAAGTTGTTGAACCCAAGGAGACGGTGGCCAACCGTCCCCGTCTTCACGCCACGGGCGTGCCAGAACACCCCTACCTCCGGAGGATCCCGTTGACCCAGACCACCACCAAGCGCGTACTGCTCACGGGAGCCACCGGGTTCCTGGGTCAGGCGGTCCTGGAACGCTTGCTGTCCAGCCACGACGACATCCATGTCACCGCGGTGATCCGGCCCAAGGGATCTCTGTCCGGGCAGGCTCGACTGAAGCAGCTGCTGCGCAAACCCGTGTTCAAGACGTGGCGTGAATCGGTGGGGAAGGAACGTGCGGAGGGGATCTTCACGGAGCGCACGAGCGTCCTCGAGGGCGATCTCACCGGTCTGGCGAGCATTACGGAACCTTTCGACGTGGTCGTGCACTCCGCTTCGACCGTGTCCTTCGATCCGCCCATCGATGAGGCCTTCAAGACCAACGTGGGCGGCGCCGTGGGCCTCTACGAGTTGCTGCGGGCAACGGGCCAGAACCCCCACGTGGTGCACGTTTCCACGTGCTACGTGGGTGGTATCGCCAAGGGCCTGCGTCCAGAAGCACCCGTGGATCACAGCGTGGACTGGGACGTGGAGTTCCAGGCCGCGGTCCGTGCCGCGGACACCGCCCAGGTGGAATCCCGCTCTCCGGAGCGGCTGCAGTCCTTCATTGAGAAAGCCACCTCCCAGTTCGGCAAGGAAGGTCCCAAGTCTGTGGCCCGCGCCGCGGAAGAGGCTCGGCAGGCATGGGTCCAGGAACGACTGGTCGACCACGGACGCACCCGTGCACAGTCGCTGGGCTGGACCGACATCTACACCTTCACCAAGGCCCTGGGTGAGCGTGTAGCGGAGGAGAAGTGGGCCGGCGCGGGACACCAGCTGTCCATCGTGCGTCCGGCAATCATCGAATCCGCACTGCGCTACCCGTTCCCGGGCTGGATCGACGGTTACAAGGTGGCGGACCCGCTCATCATGGCCTATGCCAAGGGCGCGCTGCCCGAGTTCCCGGGTCTACCCGACTCCGTTCTCGACGTGATCCCGGTGGACTTCGTGGTCAATGCCATCGTGGCCCTGGTCACCCAGGGGCACCGAGCGCCGTCCGGCGAGCTGACCGAAGAAACGGATATCGACCCGCAAGCAGCCTACTACCAGGTGTGCTCGGGGGCCTCGAACCCCCTGCCCTTCCACCAGATGTACGAGAACGTGCGGGAGTTCTTCCTCGCACAGCCGCTCGAGGACTCCAACGGAAACCCCATTGCTGTTCCCGAGTGGAAGTTCCCCGCCAACAATGCCGTGGAGCGCGGCCTCGCGCTCAAGGAGAAGCTCGCCGCCGCGGGTGGCAAACTGAGCGCCGTCCTGCCCGCCACGGCTCGTACCCGGGAGTGGACCAACTCGCTGCACCGGATGCAGACAGGTCTGGGGTCGCTGCGCACCTACGTGGACCTCTACCAGAACTACACGCGCACCGAAATGATTTTCGACGATACGCACACGCGTCGTTTGGACCGGGCACTTCCTGAGTCCGCACCCGAGGATCAGCACTTCGACCCGCGCGCCATCGACTGGCGGGACTACTGGCAGAACGTACATCTCCCCGCGCTCACCGAGATGACCCGCGCCTACGGTCGTTTGAAAGCCGCCTCGCGCAAGCGTGAATCCCGACCGCGCGGACTCAAGTCCGGAACCGACGTGGTGGCGATCTTCGACCTCGAAGGCACGGTGGTGTCCGGCAACATCATCACGCAGTACGCCAAGCTGCGCCGCAGGGAACTGAGCCCGGTGCAGTGGCCCGGCGAGATCACCGAACTGCTCGGCAACGCACCCACTTACGTCAAGGCAGAACGCCGCGACCGCGGTGAATTCATCCGCGCGTTCCTGCGCCGCTACGAGGGCGTGTCCGTGGAACGAGTGGAAGAGCTCATGAACGGTTCGTTGGGCCGGGCCATGGAGAAAAGCCTGCGACCGGGTGCTCTGCAGCGGATCGAGGAACACCGTGCAGCTGGACACCACACCGTGCTGGTCACGGGTTCTCTGGACCTATTGGTGAGCCCCATCGCGGACCTGTTCGACCACGTGGTGGCCGGACGCATGGAGGTCACCGACGGCAAGCTCACCGGCTACCTGGCCACCCCGCCCCTCGTGGACGAGGCCCGCGCACAGTGGCTCAAGCGCTACGCGGAAGAGAACGGATTCGACCTGAGCAGGTCCTACGGATACGGCGACTCCGTGGCCGACGCGAGCTGGTTGTCCCAGGTCGGACACGCATACGCCGTGAACCCAGATTTGCCGCTGTACCGCCGCGCCAAGAAGTCGCACTGGCCCATCGAGGACTGGAGGAAGCCTGAGCCATGGCCTTCAACATCGACAAGTTCGCAGAGACATCGCAGCGTGTGAAATGGGCTGATCTGGACATGGGTGAATTCATCACCCACCCACTGCCCGAGAGCACCCTGCGCTGCCTGCGGTACATGTGCGATGTGGAGTACCACACCGTGTGCTACATGCGAGACATGTTGGTGACTCCTTCGCACCAGGACAAGGACGTTTCCACGTTCATGACCATGTGGAACCGCGAGGAGTACTGGCACGGTGAGGCGCTCGCCGAGGTGCTGGGCTTGCACGGCATCGTGGTCGACTACGACGAGCTCAAGGCCAAACGCATGAAGCTCGGGTGGTCCGAGGCGCTCAAGCCGCTCAAACAGTCGCTGTTGTCCAACATGGTGGGCGCGGACTTCATCGCCACCCACATGGCCTGGGGTGCAGCCAACGAGTGGTCCGCGGTCGCGGCGTACCGACGGTTGGCGGATCTCGAGAAGCATCCGGTGCTCGCCGTTCTACTCAATCGGATTGCCGCTCAGGAGTCTCGGCACGTTGCCTTCTACGCGACCCAGGCTCGACGTCGCTTGGAGTCCTCCCGCAAGGCCCAGCGGCTCACGCGCTTCGCCCTGCGAAAATTCTGGGCGCCCGTGGGCTCCGGGGTCATGGACCCGGACGAGGTGGACCATGTGATGCGCGAGCTTTTCGGCGGTGCGGACGGTGCCCGCGAGATTGATCGACTGGACCACAACATTGCCAGATTGCCGGGAATGGACGGGCTGCGGATCTTCCATAACGCGACCGCGCACGCGCGCGAGTCTCACCGGTCGGAAACCGTAACGGCCTGAGTATGGTGGCCGATACGACCACGCCGGAACAGGGAGGGGCAACGGACCCGCGCACCGCTCGCACCGACCGGAAGATTCTGGCGGGTGCGTTGAAACTGCTGCGCGAGTCAGGTCCCCAAAAGGTCACGATCGAAGCGGTGGCGGTAGTCTCCGGCGTTGCCAAGACCTCGATCTATCGTCGCTACAACAACAGCGACGAGTTGCTCGAGGCCGTTCTGGAGCAGGTGTACTCCACACTTCCACCGGTCCCGCCCACCTCGGGGGATTGGGAAGACAGCATGCGCGAGGCCATCGAGGTGCTGTTCGAGGACATGGGCAAGGGCGTGGCTCTGACACTGCTTCAGGACCCGGGTTCAACGATTTCGGAAGTACTGCGTCGCAAGATCATCAGGCCGCGCATGGAAATTCTTCGCAACCTTCTGCAGCGCGATGTGGAACTCGGGCTGATCCGCGAGAACGTTGACCTGGACGTGGTGATCGATTTCATGCTGGGTGCTTCCTACGCCCACGTGGCCAGGTTTGGCAGTTTGGGCGACGACTGGCCGGCCCGAGTGCACGCCACGCTGACGAACCTCGTGGCGGTTGAGAGTGGGGAGTGACACTCATACCGTCTCCAACTCACGACGGATCGCGTGCTGAAAACCCGACTATGAAGTTTTGCGTCTGACGTTTGGGTTCACGGACGCCGAACCTCCTACGGTGAATGACGTTGCCGCCTCCGGCGGTGAGTCCTACCCGTGACAGTCCAGGAGTATCGCGTGACACCGTCATCCACCGCCGCGCCCGCGGACACAGAGCGCTCGGGGCCACCCGGCACACCGCAACAGCGGCCCGAGACCTTGACCGTGGTACCCGCACGAAATCCCTGGCGCTGGGTTGGGACCGCGCTGGTGGCACTGGTGCTGTTCGGCATCGTGTGGTCACTCCTGACCAATCCCCGATGGCAATGGGACGTGGTGGCCCAATGGCTCACCGCGGAGTCGGTGATCAACGCCCTGGGCAACACCCTGCTGCTCACCGTCATCGCGGCCGTGGGCGGGTTCCTCCTGGGCTTCATCCTGGCACTCATGAGGATGTCCAATTCGGGTCTGCTGTCCTCGGTGGCGTGGTTCTACATTTGGATCTTCCGCTCCGTGCCCCTGCTGGTTCAACTGTTGCTCTGGTACAACGTGGGCTATCTCTACGAGGTGATCAGCGTGGGTATTCCGGGCACGGACGTGACGTTCTTCCAGGTGCCCACCACGGACATCGTGAACAAGTTCGGCGCCGCGGTGCTGGGGCTGACGCTGCACCAGGCCGCCTACTCCGCGGAGATCATTCGCGGTGGCATCCTGGCCGTGGACCAAGGCCAACAGGAGGCAGCGGCGTCGTTGGGTATTCCGCGCTGGCGCCGCTCCACGCACATCGTGCTGCCCCAGGCGCTGCGTTCCATCCTGCCGCCGGCATTCAACGAGATCATCAGCCTGGTCAAGGGCACCTCGGTGGTCTACGTGCTCGCGTACAACGAGCTCTTCTACACGATCCAGGTGATCTACGCCCGCACCAATGAGGTCATTCCCATGCTGCTGGTGGCCACGCTGTGGTACGTGATCATCACGACCGTCCTCAACATCATTCAGTACTACGTGGAGCGTCACTTTGCCCGCGGTGCGGTGCGGACGCTCCCGCCCACCCCGCTGCAGCGGTTGCGTTCACGCTTGGGAGGCACGCGATGAGTTCCAACGCCCACAACAGCCAGCACACTCCGCCGGAGCAGATGAAGGATAAGAGCCAGGAACCGAAGGTTCGGCCCGCCAATGGGCACGTGGTGATCGAAAACGTCTACAAGTCCTTCGGAGACGTGCGGGTGCTCGAAGGCGTGAGCCTGGACATCAAACCAGGGGAGGTCGCCGCCATTCTGGGGCCCTCAGGATCCGGCAAATCCACGCTGTTGCGTACGGTCAACCATCTGGAGAACATCGACGCCGGCCGCATCACCATCGACGGCAAAATGGTGGGTTACGAACAGCGAGGCGACAAACTCTACGAACTGCATGAGAAGGAGATCCTGCGCCGACGCACCAACGTGGGCATGGTGTTCCAGCAGTTCAACTTGTTCCCGCACCTTCGCGTGTTGGACAACGTGATGGAAGCCCAAGTCTCCGCGCTCAAACGGTCCACAGCGGAAGCCAAGGCCAAGGCCCGGGAACTGTTGAAGCGCGTGGGCCTGGAGGACAAGGAACTCGCTTTCCCCCGGCAGCTGTCCGGTGGCCAGCAGCAACGCGTAGCGATCGCACGCACACTCGCACTGGATCCCGCCGTGGTGCTCTTCGACGAACCTACCTCGGCCTTGGACCCCGAGCTGGTGGGGGAGGTACTGGACGTCATCCGAGACCTTGCATCGCAGGGCGTCACCATGCTGGTGGTGACCCACGAGATGGGGTTCGCGCGCGACGTCGCCGACACCGTGATCTTCATGTCCGACGGACTCGTGGTGGAACAAGGCCCGCCGCGCGAAGTGTTCTCCGCTCCCAAACACGGACGGACCCGGGCGTTCCTGGGGTCGGTCCTGGAACCGGCGTACAACCTGTGAGCCGCGCAATGGACCGCCGTACGGTGCTGCGCGCAGCCGGCCTGGGTGGCCTGGGCTTATTGGGGTTGAGTGCGTGCACCCAGCCCGAGCAGCCGCAACCAACTCGCGAGGACGGGGTGCCCTTCGACCTGAGTCCCGAACAGAACAGCCGGGTCCGCTCCGAGGTGGACCCCGCGGCGCGGGCGTTGCTACCCGAGAAAATCGCAGCGGGTGGGGTGCTCACCGCGGGTGTGCTCAACACCTCCCCGCCCTTGGCATTCAGCGCGACTGATGATGTCACCCCCATTGGTTCTGAGGTGGACACCGCCTACCTCATCGCGGACAAGCTGGGGCTCGAACTGAACCCGCAGGTCACCTCATGGGAAAACTGGCCGCTCAAACTCGGCGCCAACGAGTATCACGTGGCTTTCGCCAACGTGGGTGTCACCGAACCGCGGCTCAAACTCTACGACTTCGCTACCTACCGCGCGGCCTATATGGGCTTCCTGGCGCGCAAGGGCCAGGGGCCGGTGGTGAGTTCGCCGGACGACATCTCGGGGCGGAAACTCTCGGTTTCTCCGGGTACCAACCAGGAAAAGATCATCATGGCCTGGAACGACCAATTGGTCGCGGAAGGTAAGAAACCCGCAACGCTGGATCTCTACTTGGACAACACCAACGCGGTCCTGGCGCTTGCGGCCGGGCGCATCGAGTACTACTTGTCGCCGTTTCCCACGGGCTCCTATTACGCGGCCACCCGCGATGATCTCGAGGTTCGAGGCAAGATCAGCGCCGGGTGGCCCAGTTCGACCCTCGTGGCCGCAACCACGCTCAAGGACTCTGGCCTGGTCAGGCCTTTTCAGGCAGCGCTACAATCTGCCATTTCCTCCGGTGAGTACCGGGAAGCCCTCACACGCTGGGGGCTGGAAGAAGAGTTCCTGCCCGAGTCGCTGATCGTCACGGAGGAGACGGGGATGCCCTCGTAGGGCGAGTGAAGGGCTAGAAGATGTCCTTCTCGTCCGGACGCTTTGCCAACTGTGACTGCACATAGTCCGTCACAGCCTTACCTGTCGGGATATCTTTTCCGGCTTTCTCGGACATGAACCAGCGATGTTCCAGAACCTCATGGACGATCTCCGCGGATTCGAGCTTGCGCCGCATTTCCGCAGGAACCGCCTCCATGATGGGCACGAAGATCTCACGCATCCACAGCTGTGCCGTGAGATCTTCGGGTAGGCCCGGGTACAACGCCTGCCCGAACTGGCTGATGTCCGTGAGGATGCGGCGCGCCTGATTCTCGTGGGTGTCCAACCCGGTGAGGTGCAGCAGGCGTCGAGAGTGGTGTCCTGGTTCGACCACCCGAGGACGCAAATGAACCTGACCGGAATCGTCGGATTCCAGGGAAGCTTCCTCGACGTCGAAGCCCAGTTCGTTCAACCGCTCCACTCGTGCCTGCACACGCCAGCGCTCATCCAGGGCGAAACTCTCCTCCGCTGTGAGTTCTTCCCACAGGCTGGTGTACGTGGAGACCAAGCGGTCCGAGATGTCGAACGGGTCGACGTTCTCCGGGGTCAAGCCCACTTCCTCCAGGCGACGCTGCATGTGTTCGCCGGCCAGCAGGTCCATGACCTCTCCAGCGACATTGGTACGGGCCAATTCGATGTCGTACTCGCGTTGGCCGCGGGAAAGTTCATTGTGGATCTCACCCGTTTCGGCGTCCACCAGGTAGGCGGCGAAATGACCGGCGTCGCGGCGGAACAGCGTGTTGGAGAGCGAGACATCGCCCCAGTAGAACCCCGAAAGGTGCAACTGGACGATCAATGAGGCCAGCGCGTCCACGAGCAGCTCGACCGTTTGAGGGGAGGGAACTTGCTCGAAAATAGCCCGATATGGGAGAGAGAAACTCAGGTGATCCGTCACGAGAGCGGCGGGTAACGGTTCGCCCTCTTCGGTGAAGCGGTTGGTGACGACCGCGTCCGGGGTGACCGACGGGGTGCCCATGCGCAACAGCCGCCGTAACAACCCGTACTCCCGTTGGGAGTAATGGGGTGTGGTTTCTTTGACCGCCACGACCGTGGAACCCACGTGGGCAAACCGCACCACGTGGCGCGAAATCCCGCGCGGGTAGGCCGCCAGAACCTCGGGCGGCCATTCCTCGAGGGGAATATGCCAGGGCAGGTCCAAGAGCGCCGGGTCCGGGAACGCGGTGTTGATCGAGACCCGTCGGGAACCGGGGGGTGTGGGTGAACCGAGCGGTGCTGGTGCCGGGGAGGCGTTCATGTCACTTGATACTAGTCACCGCGCGTGCCCGTTGGTCGGCGAAAACGCCCAAGAGGTCCGCGAGTTCTTGCGGTCCGCTCACTCGCTGGGCGGCAACAGTTTCTTTGTCCCCCACCTTGATACCGAGATCCTGCCCGGTCAGAAGCTCCATGGCGTCCTCGTCCGTGACATCGTCGCCGGCGAAAACCGTCACGTCCGGCGACGCCGCGGTTTTGATGATCCGCAAACCGTCACCCTTGGTCGCGCTCAGTACGGAACACTCGACCACTTGCTGCCCGGGGGTGATGCGCAAACCGTCCAGAGCCGAGTAGGCGCGGGTCATCTCGTGCAAAGCGCGTTCAGACACCCCGGCGTCCTTGATGGGCCGGGTATGGAAGCACACCCCGGCGGGTTTCAGCTCCGCGCGGGATCCCGGGTAACGGGACACCATGTCTTCGGTCGCGTCCACAGCGCGGTCCAAAAGGGCCAGTTGCTCCGCCGTCAGATTGATGTCATGTTCGGCATCTTCCGGCAGATCCGGCAGGGCCGACAGATCCATTTCCGCACCGTGGGATCCGGACAACACCATGTGGCGATCCGGATCCACTACGTCACGCAAGAACTCCAACGGCCGCCCGGAAATGATGGCCACCGTGGTTCGGGGCAGGACAGCGAGAGCATCCAGCGCGGCTCGGGCTTCGGGCAATGGTCGCGAATCAGCGGGGTCCTCGGTGAAGGGCGCCAAAGTGCCGTCGAAATCGAAGGCGATCAACAGGTGCTCCGCGCCTGCAGCACGGGCCAGAGCGTCACTGACCGTTTCAGTCATGGGATTCACTTTCTGCCGATTGTTCGCCGTACTGGGCGAGGTCCTCCAGGAAGCGCTGAGACCAATCCACCACGTCGTGGGTGAGTACCTGTCGCCGCATGGAACTCATCCGCTTCTTGGCCTCTGCCCCGGACATGTCCCGGGCGTACAGCATGGCTTCCTTCAAACCGTCGATGTCGTGCGGATTGACCAGGATCGCCTGCTTGAGCTGCTCGGCCGCACCCGTGAATTCGGACAGCACCAGAGCACCCGAGCGGTCTTGTTTAGCGGCCACGTATTCCTTGGCCACCAGGTTCATACCGTCACGCAGCGCGGTCACGAGCATCACGTCCGCCGCCATGTACAGGGCCACCATTTCCTCGAACGGATAACCGTGGTGCAGATACCGCACCGCCGTGTTGGCCATGGTGTCGAACTGGCCGTTGATCCGACCCACCATGCCCTCGACCTGTTCGCGCAACTGGATATAGGAGTCCACGCGCTCGCGGGACGGGCTGGCCACCTGGATCAAGGCGGAATTCTCGACCGAGAGTTTCTCGTCCTCCAGGAGTTCTCCGTAGGCCTTGATGCGATGCAGGATCCCCTTGGTGTAGTCCAAACGGTCCACGCCCAGGTAAATGGTCTCCGGGTTGCCGAGTTCCTGCCGGATTTCCTGGGCGCGCTTCTTGGTTTTGGGGTCCGAGGCCAACTCGCGGATGGCCTCAACATCAATGGAGATGGGGTAGGCCGCCGCGTGGACAGTCCACGACGTCTTCTGGTCCCCGGCCCCGCTCGATTCCTGAGCTGACGCGGACGACGACGTCGCGGCGTCGTCGTCCGCGAAGGCCGTCTCGGAAAATTCAGCGGCGCCGTTCGTGAAGCGCACCCCGAGGAACTTGCGTACGCAGCGCTGGAAGTTCTGCGCGTCCCCGGGGCGCTGGAAGCCGATCAGGTCCGCGCCGGTAAGACCTTCCAGGACCGCCTTGCGCCACGGCAACTGGGAGTAGATCTCCGTGGGAGGGAAGGGGATGTGGTTGAAGAAGCCGATGGTGATGTCAGGGCGGAGCTTGCGCAGCATGCGCGGCACCAACTGGAGCTGGTAATCCTGGACCCAGACCGTGGCTCCCGGGGCGGCTGTCTCAGCGGCCATGCGCGCGAACCGCTCGTTGACCCTGCGGTAGGCGTACCACCAGGTTCGGTGGAACTCGGGCGGGGCAATCACATCGTGGTAGAGCGGCCAGAGCGTGGCATTGGAGAAGCCCTCGTAATACCGTTCGACCTCCAGTGCGGAGAGGCCCACGGGGACCAGGTGGAATACATCGTGGTCGAAGGGCTCGAGCGTCTCGTCAGGGGCACCGTGCCACCCCACCCAGGCGCCGTCGCGCGTTGCCATGACCGGTGCCAACGCACTCACCAGGCCGCCGGGGGAGCGGCGCCACGTGCTCTCACCGTGCTCGTCAATATCGCGATCGACGGGAAGTCGATTGGAGACCACCACGAAGTCGTACCCGTCAGTGGGTACCTCCACTTGGTGATCGGATTGGTCTGCAAGCACAACGAACTCCTTCCGCCCACGACATTGGGTTTACACCCATTCTAAGGTTGCGTACTAACTATTGGGTGGGGCGGGGACAAGGTGATCGCTTGTGAAGCTCCCATTTTCTGGACAACCCCTGAATCGTGGTGACCGCGGGGGCCGGGTAATCTGAACGTGACACATCATTTGACCGGAAGGAATCACGGACTCCATGGCTTCCCAGAAAAACACGGCCGGATCGTCGACCGCGGATCAGGCGCGCGAGCGTGCCCGTCAGATTGCGGACCGCGAGGCACGCAAATCCAATGGCAAGTCCAAGGGCCTGATCGCGGGCATTATTGCTCTCCTGCTGGTCATCGGCCTGATCATCGCGCTGGTGGTCTGGCAGAACAACAAGAACACGATTCCCGAGGCCGGTCCGGTGCCCGCCAGCGCCAACCAGTGGGGCGGCATTCAGGTCAATGAGTCCCAAATTCCCCAGAACACCTCGGATGTGGACGAACGTGACATCAACGACGTGCCCGAGCGTCCGGAAACCGTGGACGAGTCCCAGACCCCTCCCGGCATTGTGAACCCCGATGACGCTGCGGACAACGGAGAACCGGTACAGCTCGTGGTCTTCCAGGACTTCGAGTGCGTCCACTGCGCTGATTTTGAGGCCGAGAACGGCGATCTGATCAAGGAAAAGGTGCTTTCCGGGGACGTGACCTTGGAGAACCGTAACCTCAACTTCTTGGACAGCGGTAGCCCGGACGCCTACTCCTCGCGTGCCTCCAACGCTGCTTACCTGGTGGCCGAGCAGGTCGACCCGGAGCAGTACATGGACTTCACCAAGGAGATCTTCTCCCACCAGGGCTCCGGCGGCCTGAGCAACGAGGAAATCGCCGAGATCGCGTCCAAGCACGGTGCCAACGTGACCGCCGACCAGCTGAGTGAAAACACCTACCGCCCCATGGTCAACATCATGGCCCAGGAATCCGTGGCCAACGGAATCGCCGGGACGCCCACCATCTTCGTGGACGGCGAGCGCTACGCACAGGGTGACTTCGAGAAGGCCCTCAACGACGCCATCAAGGCCAAGAACTAAGGCTGCCTGTCGGGCGTACGAGTCCCGACGGATCTCGCTGAAGCGGGCCCGGTACCTCACGGTGCCGGGCCCGTTTTTCATTGAGACTGTGATGTCCGTCTCCTATACTGAAATTCCGTTGCGGCGGGCATCTAGACAACAGCGTGCAAAGGAGCATGACGATGAGCTCGACTTTCCAGGCAGCAGTAGTCCACAACTTTGGCGATGAACTCACGATTGATGAAGTGGAAATCCCCCAGCCGGGGCCGGGCGAGGCCCTGGTCAAGCTGATCTCCTCAGGCGTGTGCCACACCGATCTGCACGCTGCGGAGGGGGACTGGCCCGTCAAGCCCAAGCTTCCGTTGATTCCGGGTCACGAGGGCGTGGGCACCGTGGTCTCCGTGGGTGAGGGAGTGGACGACCTCAGAGAGGGTGACCTGGTGGGCAATGCCTGGTTGGGAAGCGCCTGTGGTAACTGCCAGTACTGTCGATCCGGCTGGGAGACCCTGTGCGAGGAGCAGGGCAACTCCGGGTACGCCACGGACGGGTCCTTTGGCGAGTACATGCTGGTCAACGCCAAGTACGCCGCGCGCATACCGGAAGGTTCCGACCCATATGAGGTAGCCCCCGTGTTGTGTGCCGGTGTCACCGTGTACAAAGGCCTCAAGGAAACCGAGGTGCGCCCCGGTGAGTGGGTCGTGATTTCAGGCATCGGCGGTCTGGGCCACTTGGCCGTTCAGTACGCGGTAGCCATGGGTATGCGCGTGGCCGCCGTGGACGTGGCCGATGACAAGCTTGCGCTCGCCAAGAAGCACGGCGCGGAGGTCACGGTCAACGCGTTTGCAGCGGATCCGGCGGAAACCATTCAGAAGGAAATCGGCGGCGCCCACGGCGTGCTGGTCACGGCCGTGCACCCTGATGCGTTCGGCCAGGCGATCAACATGACCCGCCGCAAGGGAACGATCGTGTTCAACGGTCTGCCCCCGGGAGAATTTCCCGCGCCGATCTTCGACATCGTGCTCAAACGACTGACCATCCGCGGGTCCATCGTGGGTACGCGTAAGGACATGGAAGAAGCCCTGGACTTCTACGCCCGCGGCATGATTCATCCCACGTACCACACCCGTGAACTCGGCGAGATCAACCAGATCTTCGACGAGATGCACCACGCCAAGATCGATGGCCGCGTGGTCATCAAGTACCAGTAGCGAGCGGCTGGGCTGCCTCAGACTATGACAACGGCCCGGACGCTGAAGACAGCATCCGGGCCGTTGCCCTGCCGAGCCCCCTGCCGGATTCGAACCGGCGACCCTCTGTTTACAAGACAGATGCTCTGGCCATCTGAGCTAAGGGGGCGTGCCCGTTGCCGAACTGAGTGGCACGGCGGTGGGACCGCTCCATATTACTGGACAACGCGTGGATGGACGAACCGCGACCCTCCGTTGCTGAGAGCGGCATCACTTAGGGTGCCCGTACTTAGTTAGGAATTACTCACTATCGAGCGGCACTCAAACGTGCTTTCATATCAATCATGGAAATCAAGGGAAAACTTGCCCAAGCTATCAACGATCAGATCACCATGGAGCTGCAGGCCACGGTTGTGTACCGTCAGCTCGCCATCGAGATGGACGTCGCGAGCCTGCCCGGATTCGCCAAGTGGTTCCGCGCCCAGGCCGCCGAGGAAATCACGCACGCTGAGAAGTTCATCGATCACATGGTGGACCGCGGCGGGGATCCCCAGATCGGTGACATGGCCGGACCCGATATCCAGGACAAGTCCGTTCTCGGCTGCTTCGAGGCCGCTCTGAACCACGAGCGCAAGGTCTCCGAGTCCATCCGCAACCTGTACCGCCTGGCGCAGGAAGAGGGCGACATCGACTCCATGCCGTTGCTGCACTGGTTCATCAACGAGCAGATCGAAGAAGAGGCCACCGTGGAAGAGATCTGCGATCAAGTGCGCCTGGTCCATAACGACGGTCCCGGTGTCCTCCGATTGGACGGAGAGCTCGGCGCACGTAAGGCACCCACCGTCGCATAGCTTGCCCGCACTTGGGGTGAGCGACAAAGGCCGGCACTGCGGATTCGCAGTGCCGGCCTTTTGCTGTCCCTTATTAGGACTTATTCGATACAGCCATCCTGCCAGCGGCCACTATCGAAGGATTGTCAACGGTGGTCTTGCCTACTCCTGAGTGATCTCCACATCAGCCTGTTCCTGGCGGCCGAAGGCCCACAGCAACAGTTCGGACGGTTCGCCGCGCACCAGGTCCACGCGGCGTGCGGAACGCTTACCTCCACGAACGGCACCGAAGCCATTGGCCAACAGCACCACCGAGTTGGATTCCTTGCGCAGCAGAGCCGGGCCCATGAGCTTGAGAATGTTCCAGAGATCCTTCTGCTCATCGTGGAGCAGCTGCCGCGCGTGCCACTGGGGCTGGGCGCGGCGGACGTCCTCGTGGTGAACGAAGAACTCACCGGTGTTCATGCGCTTGTCCACGGGGGACCAGCGTCCGGGGGAGTGCAACGGCGGGCGCTCCACGAGGTCGACGAGCTCTTCCCAGGGCATGTCGTTGTACTTGTTCTCCACGGTTTTGAAGTGGGAACCCACAACGGGGACCTTGGGTGCGAAGATGCCCACGGCGGCGTCGGGCCGGCCATCGCGAATCACCAGGTGGACGGCCAGATCGCGCGCGTTCCAGCCCTCGCACAGGGTGGGGGCATCCGGACCTACGCGGCGCAACAGAGCGGCCAAGTGGCGACGTTCAACATTGGCGAAATTAGTCATTGAGAATCCGTTCTAGCAGTGCGTACGGTCAGTTTCCACGGTAGACGGGCAGGGTGCTGATTACTAGCGACCCTCCGCGGGGGCTTCCTGGGCAGGATCCTGATCCGAGGGCACCTCGCTGGTCTCGGCGTGTGCTTCCGGGGCGTTGAACTGGGAATCGTAGAGATCCGCGTAGTAGCCGCCCAAGGCAATGAGCTCATCGTGGGATCCCTGCTCCACGATTTTCCCGGAGTCCATGACCAAGATGGTGTGCGCGTCGCGGATCGTGGAGAGCCGGTGAGCGATCACGAACGAGGTGCGCTGGGCTCGCAATGCGGCCATGGCGTGCTGCACCAACAGTTCCGTGCGGGTGTCCACCGAGGACGTCGCTTCGTCCAGGATCAGCAATGAAGGCTGTGCCAAGAACGCGCGGGCAATCGTGATGAGCTGCTTCTCACCCACGGAAATGCTCCCGCCCTCTTCATCGATGTGAGTCTCGTAGCCGTCAGGAAGGGCTCGGACAAAGCGGTCCACGTAGGTGGCCTTGGCGGCATCGATGACTTCATCATCGGTGGCGTCCTGACGGCCGTAGCGAATGTTCTCCATGATGGTTCCGGAGAACAGCCACGCATCCTGGAGCACCATGCCCACCTGGGAGCGCAGTTCCTTGCGCGACAGATCGCGGATATCGATGCCGTCCAGGGTGATGCAGCCTTGGTCGATCTCGTAGAACCGCAGGATCAGATTCACCAGTGTGGTTTTGCCGGCGCCGGTGTGACCCACGATGGCCACCGTATGACCGGGGTGCGCCTCGAACGAGAGGCCTTCGATGAGTGGACGAGCGCCGTTGGCCAGTGCCTCCTTGTCGTACGAGAAGCTCACGTTGTCGAAACGAACGTGTCCACTGGACCGAGCGGGCAGGTGCTCGGTGGCCGTTTCAGGATCCTGCTCCTGGGCGTCCAACAACTCGAAGGTGCGTTCCGCGGAGGCCACGCCGGACTGAAGCTGTGTTGCCATGCCGGCCACTTGGGACAGCGGCTGCGTGAATTCGCGCGAGTACTGGATGAAGGCGGTGGCATCACCGAGAGTCATCTGACCCGTGGCCACGCGCAGACCGCCGAACACTGCAATTCCCACGTACGACAGGTATGAGATGAACTGCATGACCGGCATGATGGTGCCCGACATGAACTGGGCGCCGAAGGATGCGTTGAAAAGCTTCTCGTTACGCTCGTCGAATGTGGCGTCCATGTCGTGCTGACGGCCATAGGCGTGCACCAGTTCGTGGCCCGAAAAAGACTCTTCGATGTGGCCGTTGAGGTGACCCGTGGCCTCCCACTGTTGGGTGAACAGCTTCTGGGACCGTGTACCGATAAATCCTGCGGCTACTGCGGAGAGCGGGAGGGCGATCAGTGCGACCAACGCGAGTTGCCAGGAGACGATGAACATCATCACGGTGATGCCGATGACCGTGAGCACACTCTGCACCAGCTGGGAGAACGCTTGCTGCAGAGCGGTCTGGATGTTGTCCACGTCGTTGGTTACACGGGACATCATGTCACCGCGCTGTCGTGAGTCGAAGTAGCTCAGGGGGAGAGCGTTGATCTTCCGCTCCACCTCCGCGCGCAGGTTGTACACCACGCGCATCACCACGATGTTCAGAACATAGCCCTGCAACCACATGAGCAGCGACGCCACCGCGTACATGCCCAGTACCGTGAGGATCAGCGTGCTCAGGAGCGTGAAGTCCACGCCCTGTCCCGGAACCAGGGTCATGGCCGACATCATGTCCGCAAGGGTGTCCTGGCCCTGCGCTCGCAATCCGTCGATCACCTGGGCCTTGTCCGCACCCTCGGGCAGTTGCCTACCGATCACGCCGGCGAAAATTACGTCCATGGCTCGACCCAGCACACGAGGCGCGTAGACGCTCAGCACGACTGACACGATCACCGCGGCGAACACCACCGTGAGCGCCAGTTTGTGCGGGAACAACAATTTGACCAGCCGGATCGCGGAAGGCCAGAAATGCCGCGGCTTCTTGGCCGGTGCTTCCATGTCGCTCATTGAAGCCCCTCGGTGCTCTGCTCAGCGCTGAGCTGAGACTCGACGATTTCGCGATAGGTATCGCTGGAGTCCAGCAGTTCCTGGTGCGTCCCCCTGGCAGTGATCCGTCCGTGCTCGAGCACCAGGATCTGGTCCGCACCAGTGATCGTGGAAACGCGTTGCGCCACGGTCACCACGGTCGAGTTGCGAGTGACAGGGCGCAGAGCGTTACGCAGGTTGGCGTCCGTGGTGACGTCCAACGCGGAGAAAGAGTCATCGAAAACGTACACGCGGGGGTCGGTCACAATGGCGCGTGCAATGCACAGCCGCTGCCGCTGGCCTCCGGACACATTCGTGCCGCCCTGGGAGATCGGAGAGTTCAGACCCTCGGGCTTCTCCCGGACGAAGCCATCTGCCTGAGCCACCTCGAGGGCCTTCCAGAGTTCGTCGTCCGTAGCTTCTTGGCGGCCGAACCGCAGGTTGGACGCAATGGTGCCGGAGAAGAGGAAGGGTTTCTGCGGAACGAGCCCCACGCTTGAGGCCAACTTCTGTGGTGGGTACTGCGTCAGGGGGACCTCGTCCAGGGTGACTTTTCCCGAGACCGGATCGAAGAGTCGCGGGATCAAGTTCACCAGTGATGATTTCCCCGAACCGGTCGCGCCGATGATGGCCAGAGTTTTGCCGGGCACCGCCGTGAAACTGATGCGGTCCAGCACGGGGGCCTCAGCGCCGGGGTACTGGAACGTGACGTCATGGAACTCGAGCGTGCCGTGGTGGGATACGGGTTCCACGGGGTGGGCCGGGGCGTTCATGGTGGGCTTGGTGTCCAGTACTTCGGTGATGCGCTCGGCACAGACCACCGCTCGGGGAACCATCATCATCATGAACGTGCCCATCATGACGGCCATGAGGATCTGCAGCAGGTACTGCAAGAAGGCTGTCAGGGAGCCGACCTCGATGAGCCCTTGATCCACCCGGTGGCCACCGAACCACAGCACTGCGGCCGTGGCGATGTGCATGATCATGTTGATGATGGGGAACATCAGGACGAACAAGGCGCCGATCTTCAGGGAGATGTCCGTGAGCTGCTGATTGGCGTGAGCGAAACGCTCGGTCTCGTGCCGCTCCTTGACGAAGGCCCGAACGACCCGGATACCAGTGATCTGTTCCCGGAGCACACCGTTGATGCCGTCAATGCGGTCTTGCATGATGCGGAACCACGGCATCAGCTTGGCCACGATGATTCCCAACAGAACACCCATGACGGGAATGGACACCCACACGAGCCAGGACAGTCCCGGGTCTTCCCGGAGCGCCATGACGATCCCACCCACGCACATGATGGGCGCCATGACCATGAAGTTCAGCCCCATGAGGGTCAGCATCTGGATCTGCTGGACGTCATTGGTGTTGCGAGTAATCAGGGTGGGAGCCCCGAACTTGCCCACTTCGCGAGCGCTGAAGGCTCCGACCTGGCGGTACACCGAGCGGCGGACATCCCGGCCCAACCCCATGGCAGTGCGGGAACCGCAGTAGACGGCAAACACGGCGGCGATCACCTGCACGAAGGCAACGCCGAGCATCACCGCGCCGGTGCGCCAGATGTAATCGGTGTCGCCGCGAGCTACACCCTGGTCAATGATCCGAGCGTTGAGGCTGGGTAGGTAGAGCGTGGCAATGGTGGCGGCCAACTGAAAGATGAGTACGGCGATGATCCAGGGCCGATAGGCGCGGGAGTAGGTGCGCAGCAAACGCAAGAGCATGCGGGGTCCTGACTGTGTCCATAGTGAGCGACGCTCGACTATGACCACAGGATACGCCTGGGCTCAGACAGTCAAACGGGCTAAAGTTTCGGTACACCGAAACTTTGCCATTCTGCCCGAGGAGACGCCTTGTTCAACCGCAGGACCACGGTCGAAAACCGGCCGGCCACCCGCCGCGTCATCACTGCGCTGGGTCCTGCGTTCGTGGCCGCCATCGCCTATGTCGACCCGGGGAATGTTGCCGCCAATGTCAGCGCGGGTGCGAGTTTTGGCTATCTGCTGGTGTGGGTTCTGGTGATTGCCAACGTGATGGCCATGGTGATTCAGTACCTCTCGGCCAAATTGGGCATCGTCACGGGCAAATCCCTTCCGGAGATTGTGGGGGAATCCCTGCCCCGTAAGGCCCGCATCGCGTACTGGGCGCAGGCAGAACTGATGGCGGTGGCCACGGATGTTGCGGAGGTGATTGGCGGGGCCTTGGCGCTGTGGTTGCTTTTCGGGGTTCCCCTGCCGTTGGGCGGCGTGATCGTGGCCGTGATCTCCATGGCCGTGTTGTCCGTTCAGAACCGCCGTGGCCAGCGGATCTTCGAAACCGTCATTCTGGCCATGCTGGGCATTATTACCGCGGGTTTCTTGGCGGGCCTGGTCGTGGCGCCGCCCGATGCGGCGGGGGTGCTGGGCGGTGTGGTGCCGCGATTGGAGGGTTCCCAGTCACTGGTGTTGGCCGCGAGCATGCTGGGCGCCACGGTGATGCCCCACGCCATTTATCTGCACTCCGCACTGTCCCGGGATCGTCACGGGGGCGCGCACGGCGTTCAGCACACTCGGTACCTTCTCCGGGCCACGCGGGTGGACGTGGTGATAGCGCTGATCGTCGCGGGGTCGGTCAACATGGGCATGTTGTTGTTGGCCGCCCGCAATCTCTACGGGGTGGACGGTACAGACACTATCGAGGGTGCGCACGCGGCCATAGCGGAGGCCCTCGGCCCGGCGGTGGGGGTCGTCTTCGCGATCGGCCTGCTCGCCTCGGGGTTGGCGTCCACCGCGGTTGGTTCCTACGCCGGTGATGTGGTGACCGCCGGGTTGCTGCACCGCCAGATTCCTTTATGTGCGCGCCGGATCTTCACCATGGTTCCCGCGGTCATCCTGCTTGCGATCGGCGCCGAGCCCACAGCCGCGCTCGTCGGTAGCCAGGTGGTGCTGAGTTTCGGAATTGCGTTCGCTTTGATCCCGCTCGTGTACTTCACCGGGCGACGCCGCCTGCTGGGGCAATTCACGAACGGACCGTTGCTCTCGGGGGTTGGTTGGGTGAGCGCGGGACTCGTGGTGGTCCTCAATATTGTCTTATTGGGACTCATGGCAATTGGTGTGGCTTAGGGGCTAGTAAAACCACACAAGCACACATAAACTCACATCTTAGTTAGGGGAATCATCGTCGCAGCCCCAACCGTGAGGTGAAAATGTTCGCTGAGGAACGTCAAGAAGAGATCGCCCGACTCGTGGCACAGTCCCGCCGTGTGAACGGCGCCGAGTTGGCCAAGCGATTCTCCGTGACCATGGAAACCGTGCGCCGCGATCTTGCGGTGCTGGAAAAATCGGGGAAGCTGCGACGCGTTCACGGTGGTGCCGTATCCGCGGACCAATCCACCAGTGGGGAGCAGGGGATCGATTCTCGGCAGCGGATCAACGCCACCGAGAAACGGCGGATCGCCGCGGCCGCGCTCGACGTCTTGGACGATTCGGATGCGGGCGCGGTGGTCCTGGATGCGGGCTCGACCGTGGAAATGCTGGCCGACCTCTTGCTGCGCCGTGACAACGGCTTGCAGGACGGCCAGGAGCGACTCATCATCACCCACGCGCTGCATATTGCGGCCAAGCTCGCGGACACGGAGGGCATCGGCCTGGAACTGGTCGGTGGGCGGATCCGCAAGCTCACGTGGGCCGCCACCGGCGCGCGAGCAAGTCAGCACTACGAGCAACTCCGCCCGGACATCGCGTTCGTGGGGTGTAACGGCATCCACGCTCAGTTCGGACTCTCCACCCCGGATCCCATTGAAGCAGTCGTGAAAACGGCCATTGTCCGGGGCGCTCGCAGAGTGGTAGCGATCTGCGATCACAGCAAGCAGGACCGGGAAACGCTCATGAAGTTCTGCTCCCTGCCCGAAATCGACACTCTCATCACTGATCGGGCGCCCGGAGCAGAACTCTCCCGCGCGCTCGAGGAAGCAAACGTGGAGGTGATTGTCGCGTGATCATCACCGTGACGCTCAACCCGTCCGTCGACCGCACCGTGGAACTCGCGGGACCCTTGCAGCGCGGCCAGGTGCAGCGCGCCGACCGGACTCGGCAGGATCCCGGAGGTAAAGGGGTGAACATCTCGCGAGCACTGCAGCTCAGCGGGGAACACACCCTGGCCGTGGTCCCCGGTGACAGTCAAGATCCGCTGCTCGAAGGACTGGACGCGGCGGGGGTTCGCTACAACGCCGTCTCCGTGGGAGCCCCGCTGCGTTCCAACATCACCGTGACGGAACCGGATGGCACCACCACCAAGATCAACGAGCCCGGTCCTGAACTGGACTCCAACACGGTGGACCGAATCATCGACCAGCTGATTGCTCGCGGAGCCGGAGCGCAGTGGCTGGTGCTGGCGGGGTCTGTGCCTCCCGGACCCGCCCCTAATATCTACGCCCACATCACCAACCGCGTGCGCGCGGCCCTGGGGAGTGCGGCACCGCGCATTGCCGTGGACACCTCGGGTCAGCCGCTGGCCGAGGCCGTATCGGAAACCGTTGAATCCCAGCCGGACCTCATTAAGCCCAACGGCGAGGAACTTGCCGAATTACTGGGCCGCAGTGACGGCGAGACCCTCGAATCGGACCCGGCCGCGGCGGCGTCGGCGGCCCGTTCCCTGATGGAACGTGGCGTGGGGGCCGTGCTGTGCACCCTCGGCGGCCACGGTGCCGTCCTGGTGTCCCCGGACGGCGCGTGGCATGCAGTGCATGCACCCGTGACCGTGAAATCCACAGTGGGCGCGGGGGACAGTGCACTGACCGGATATCTGATCGCCCATGTCCGTGGCGAGTCGCCGGATAGCTGTCTGCGTCAAGCCGTGGCCCACGGATCCGCCGCGGCTGCTCTGCCCGGCACCCAAATGCCCTCGATCGACAACACCACACCGCAAGCCGTGACCGTGACGGCCTTGTAGCTGGCCCCCGGGCCGGGCCGGCCCACCTGCGCACATCGCGTACACCACTAGGAGCTCTCATGTCGGACCTCATCAATCCCAGGTTGGTCCTGCTGGACCAGAATCTGGGCAGCACCACCGAAGAAGTGATTCGCGAACTCGCGAACACCGTTCACCGCGAAGGCCGGGCGGAGAACGCGGACGCCCTGGCAGCGGACGCTCTGGCTCGCGAATCCAAGAACGCCACCGGTATTCCGGGTGGCATCGGCATTCCGCACTGCCGTTCGGAGGCCGTTACCGAGGCCACGTTGGTCATGGCGCGGTTGCACCCGCCGGTCGACTTCGGCGCGAAGGACGGCCCCGCGGACATTCTTTTCTTCATTGCCGCGCCGGCGGGAGCGGACCAGGCACACCTCAAGCTGCTGTCGAAACTTGCGCGCTCGCTCATGAAGAAGCCCTTCGTGGCTTCGCTGCGCGAAGCAGAGACCTCGGAACGCGTGGTCGAGCTCGTGGACGACGCACTGGGTCTGGGTACGCCCGCCGACGCCGCACCCACCGCCGACGGCGCCGCCGCACCTTCAGGCAGCGCGGAACAGACGGCTGCATCCTCTGATTCAACCGGAACCGCGGCCACTGGCGCAGCGGCGGGTTCCACCACAGCAGCCGCTGCGGTGGCCGGCCCCAATGCCGTGGCGCAGGGCAACGATTCACGGGGCAACGCCTCACAGGACACCGTCTCCCAGGGAGTAGGTGAGGGCGGTGTTCGCAAACTCGTGGCCGTGACCGCATGCCCCACGGGTATCGCTCATACCTACATGGCCGCGGATTCGCTCAAGAACACCGCGGATGAGATGGGCGTGGACCTGCAGGTCGAAACCCAAGGTTCATCCGGTGCCACCCGCCTGGATCCTTCGGTGATTCGCAATGCGGAAGCCGTCATTTTCGCCACGGACGTGGACGTGCGGGAGCGCTCTCGCTTTGCCGGGCTGCCGTACATTGCGTCCGCGGTGAAGCGCGGTATCGACGAGCCCCGCGAAATGATCGACGAGGCCCTGGCTGCTGCGGACAATCCGGACGCCAAGCGCGTGAGCGGTGACCCCGCAGATGCGAGCCAGACCTCCGACGCCGCCGAAGGCTGGGGCACCCGCATCCGCAAGGCCGTGATGACCGGTGTCAGCTACATGATTCCGTTCGTGGCCGCCGGTGGTCTGCTCATGGCCATCGCGTTCATGATCGGGGATGCGGAGGCGCTTCCCCTCACGGCAGATGAGATTCTCGCGACGGCGACCCTGGGCAACCTGGGTGACGTGTCCTTGGGTGCCTACATTGCGGCCGTACTGTTCAAGATCGGTAGCCTCTCGATGAGTCTTCTGGTCCCGGCACTTGCCGCCTACATCGCGTACGGCTTGGCCGACCGGCCGGGTATCGCCCCCGGTTTCACCGTGGGCCTGGTGGCCAACTTCATGGGAGCCGGCTTCTTGGGCGGCATCGTGGGCGGTTTGCTTGCGGGTCTGTGCGCCTACTGGCTCACTCTTCCGAGGCTTCCCCGCTGGCTCGGGTCGCTCATGCCCGTGGTGATTATTCCGCTGCTGGCCACGCTGTTCGCCGGTGGCCTCATGTTCTTCTTGATCGGTGGCCCCATCGCATTGTTCATGGAGTGGCTCACCGGACTGTTGACCGGGATGAGTGGCGCCTCCGCCATTGCCCTGGGCGCTGTGCTCGGCCTGATGATGTGTGCGGACCTGGGTGGTCCCATCAACAAGGTGGCGTATTCCTTTGCCGCAGCCGGTCTGGGCGCAGCAACCGTTGCCAACACCGCACCGCAAGAAATCATGGCTGCAGTCATCGCGGCGGGCATGGTTCCCCCGCTGGGTATGGCCCTGGCCTCCACGGTTCTGGGTCGCAAGTACTTCACGGCACAGGAACGTGAGAACGGTAAGGCCTCCTGGCTGCTCGGGGCGTCCTTCATCTCCGAAGGTGCCATCCCCTTCGCCGCGGCCGACCCGTTGCGCGTGTTGCCCGCCTCCATGCTCGGCGGCGTGGTGACCGGTGCCATGACCATGGCCTTCGGTGTTACCTCGGCCGCGCCCCACGGTGGCATCTGGATCGCACCCGTCATTGGCGGCTTGCTCGGATTCATCGTGTCCGTCCTGGCCGGCACGGTGATCACCGCAGTGACCGTGGTGGCGCTCAAGCACATCGGTGGCGGACGCAAACGCGCCGCCGAGGCCACCGTTGCCGAACCCGCTCCCGTCAACGCCTAAGGGTGTGAACGACATGGAAAATACTCAGTCAGAAACCAATTCCTTGCAGATGCGTTACACAGGCGTGGGTGTCAGCCCCGGTCGCGTGATCGCGCCGCTGATCCCGATGGCACCGCCCGTGGAGGCACCCCCGGAGGGGGACCCGCTCGTGGAAGATGCCGAGGCCGCCGTCGAACGCCTGAACCAAGCGGCCAAGGCCGTCAAAGCTGAGCTGAAGGAACGCGCTGAACGGGCCCGCTCCGAGGCCGCGGCCGAGGTGCTCAAGGCGACCTCCCTCATGGCGGGGGACAAGGCGCTCATCAAGAATGCCGCCAAGCTGGTGCGCAACCAGTCAGTGAGCCCCGAACGTGCCCTGTGGGACGCGGCCACCGGCTACGCCGACCAGATGCGCGCGATGGGCGGTTACATGGCCGAACGCGCGGCGGACATCGAGGACGTGCGAGCTCGCATCGTTGCCGAACTACGCGGCATGCCTGCACCCGGAGTGCCCCAGCGCACCGAACCGTTCGTGCTGGCCGCCGAGGACTTGGCGCCCGCGGACACCGCGGTGCTCGACCCGGAGGCCGTGGTGGCGCTGGTGACCTCATCCGGTGGACCGCAATCCCACACGGCGATCCTGGCCCGAAATCTGGGTCTGCCCGCGGTTGTTGCCGCCACTGGCGTGACCGACGTGGAGTCCGGGACCCGGGTGTTCGTCGACGGGTCCGCAGGTTCGATCGTCACCTACCCGGGCGAGGAACAGGAGCTGGCGGTCACCGCCTGGCACAAGGCCTCGGAACAGCTGGCGACCTTCAACGGCCACGGCGCGCTCGCAGACGGCACCGAGGTCGCATTGCTCGCCAACGTGGGCACCGCCGACGACGCCCAAGCGGCTGCCGCGGCGGGCGCCCAGGGCGTGGGGTTGTTGCGCACGGAGTTCTGCTTCCTGGGTCGGGACACCGAACCCACGGTCGAGGAACAGACGGAGGCGTACGTCGAGATCTTCAAAGCATTCGGCTCCGCCAAGATCGTGGTGCGCACCTTGGACGCTGGGGCGGACAAGCCCCTGCCGTTCCTCACGGACACCACCGAACCCAATCCCGCATTGGGTGTGCGCGGCTACCGCACCGACTGGACCACCCCGGGTGTCCTGGAACGCCAGCTGCAAGCAATAGCCGCGGCCGCGGATCAGACCGAGGCGAACGTGTGGGTCATGGCGCCCATGATTTCCACGGCCGGGGAAGCAGGGCATTTCGCCGGTCTCGTCCACGCGGCGGGACTCGAGGTGTCCGGTGTGATGGTTGAGACCCCGGCCGCGGCGATCACCGCGGAGCAGATTCTGGACCGTGTGGACTTCGTGTCCCTGGGGACCAACGACCTCACCCAGTACACGATGGCCGCTGACCGCATGCTCGGTTCCCTCGCTGAGCTCAACTCGCCGTGGCAACCGGCCGTGTTGCGGATGATCGAACGCACGGCGGCCGGTGCGCAAGCGGCGTCGTCGGCATCTGGAGAGCACAAGAACGTGGGTGTGTGCGGTGAAGCCGCCGCGGATCCGGCCTTGGCCGTGGTCCTGGTGGGTCTGGGGGTGGACACCCTGTCCATGAGCCCGCGCTCGCTGGCGGCGGTGGCCGCTGTGCTGTCCCGGACCGACCCGGGGCAGGCTCGCACCGTGGCGCAGACCGCGCTGCACGCGACCGGTGCCCAGGAGGCCAGGGAATCAGTCCGAGCCCAGCTGCCCGTGTTGGAACAGCTGGGACTCTGAGCGAAACACTCGGTGCGCCTGGGGACATCCCGGGTGACACGGAACACAATGGAGATACGTCTTGTCCGGGCACTGACTCGGATGAACGCCAACAATGAGGAGTTGCAATGGCAGAACGCACCGCAACCGTGGCCTCGCGAGTGGGGCTGCACGCACGACCGGCAGCGATTTTCGCGGAGGCCGCCGGTGAGTACGAAAACCTGGAAATCACCATCCGTGCTGACGGCGAAGACGCCGAAGAAGGAATGGACGCCGCGTCCGTGCTGTCGCTCATGTCGTTGGGGGCGGCCCACGGAGACAAGGTCATTCTGGCCGCGGACGGCGACGGCGCCGACGAGGCACTCGATCACTTGGTGTCCATCATCGAGACCGATCATGATGCAGAATAGAGATTTCATTCACCTAGCCGCCTGAAAAGTGACATATCGGGCACCACGCTGTGTGGTGTCCGATATGTCATACAGGCGGTAATGTCACCCGCCATCACCGATTCGGGAGTACGGTGATTAGATGGTGCGAATTCTCATTTTGGCTGCCCTGATTGGGGCTGTAATCGCCACGGTCACGGCCGCGATACTCGGTCCCTGGGGATGGTGGATCCCCGCTGTCATCTTTATTCTGCTGCTACTGCTCGGCATCCGAGACGCTGTACAAACCCGGCACTCGATCCTCCGGAACTTCCCGGTGCTCGGTCACGCGCGGTATTTCCTGGAGGAGATCCGTCCGGAGATCCAGCAGTACTTCATTGAACGCAACTGGGACGGCAAGCCGTTCAACCGCGATCAGCGTTCTTTGATTTATTCACGTGCCAAGGGCTTCAAGGGTGACAAGGCCTTCGGCACCGAACTCAACGTCAACGAGCCCGGCTACGAGTACTTCATCCAGTCGATCGCCCCCAAGACGGTTCCGGATCTGGGGCACCGTGTACGGCTGGGCGGCCCGGACTGCAAGCAGCCCTATGACGCTTCGCTGCTGAACATTTCCGCCATGAGCTTCGGCTCGCTGTCCAAGAACGCGGTGCTGGCCATGAACAAGGGCGCAGCGCAGGGCGGGTTCGCTCATGACACCGGCGAGGGCGGGCTGACCAAGTATCACCGCGCCTACCACGCGGACCTCATGTGGGAGTTCGGCTCCGGGTACTTCGGAACCCGTGACCAGGACGGCAACTTCGACCCGGAGAAGTTCCGTGAGAAGTCCAACCTGGAGCAGGTCAAAGCCATCACCGTGAAGTTGTCCCAGGGCGCCAAGCCTGGGCTGGGCGGTGTGCTCCCCGGCAACAAGGTCACGGAAGAGATTGCCGAAGCTCGAGGCGTTCCGGTGGGGGAGACCTGCATTTCCCCCGCTAGCCACTCCGCCTTCACCACGCCTCGCGAGCTGGTGCGCTTCATCGGTAAGCTGCGCGAACTCTCCAATGGCAAGCCCATCGGTTTCAAGCTGTGCATCGGTTCGCGCGTTGAGGTGCTGGCCATCTGCAAGGCCATGATCGAGGAAGAAATCACACCGGATTTCATCATCGTGGACGGTTCTGAGGGCGGCACCGGCGCTGCGCCCCTGGAATACCAGGACCACGTGGGCACGCCCTTGGTCGAGGGCATCATTCTGTTGCACAACGCTCTGGTGGGCACCGGGCTGCGCGACCGCATCAAGATCGGCGCGGCCGGCAAGATCATCTCGGGTCACGACATCGTCCGCCACATCATCCAGGGTGCGGACTTCTGCATGAGCGCCCGCGCCATGATGATGGCCGTGGGCTGCATCCAGGCACAGAAGTGCCACACCAATACTTGCCCCGTGGGCGTGGCCACTCAGGACCCCAAGCTGTACCGGGCCCTGGACGTCGACTCCAAGGGTGATCGTGTGGAGCGCTACCACCGTCTGACGGTGGAAGAGGCCGGGCAGATCATCGCCACCATGGGCTGTGAAAGCCCCGAACAGATGACGCGCCAGATGCTGCGCCGCCGGATCACCGCCACCGAAAGCGTTTCCTACGAATCGCTGTACCGCTGGCTGGAGCGCGGCGAGCTCTTCGAAGGCGTCGAGGGTGGCTGGGGCGAAGATTGGGAGTACGCCAGCGCCGATAGCTTCACTCCCGGCCACCCCGGTAAGTACGTGTACAACGATCGCACCGAGTTCACCCACGAGGGCGAAACTACGGAGAAGCGCGAACCGGAACTGGCAACCGTCGCACAAGGTTCTTCCGCGCTCGGCTCGGAAGAAACGCCGGAGCCCCGGCGAGGCACCGCACCCCGGCTTGCTGAGCACGAACTTGCAGGGGCCGCCTCACAGCAGGACGACCGCCGGGCCGGCAATGTGGGCGACACCAAACGCGCCGAGGGTCAACCGGGCACCGAACTGAGTGCCCAGCACACGAACTCCAGCGCGGGCGAGACCGACGGCCACGTGGACCCGGCTGACAAGTAAGATCGGGAACTGACCTAGAATGTAGGTCGGAGATTTCATCTGAGGCGACGTCGCTGCCAGCGGCGTCGCCTCAGGTCCACCGAGCTACCGGCACCGAATCAGGATCGAGAGAGCTTTGCGAGAATTTACCGCACGCTTTGCCACGGACGAAGAGATTCGCGCGTGGGATTCCCACGTCACGGCCAATCCGACGGGCGGAAACCTGCTGCAGTCCGAGGCCTTCGCGGAGGTCAAGAAAGATCACGGTTGGACCCCGCGGTACGTGGTGTATGAAGCCACGGACGGCTCGCAGCCCAGCTACAACCTGGCACTCGAGAAGGGGGTCCCCGGTCTCGGCAAGATCTGGTACATGATCAAAGGACCGGACATCGAGTCCATTGACGACATGCCCGGGATCGTGGCGGCCAACAAGAAATTCGTGGCGGGCGCAGCCAAGGGCGTATTTGCCATCAAGTACGAACCCGAGATCCTCGCCTCCGACTACGCAGGTGGTCTGCTGGCCCGCTGCGGCCTGGTGAAGTCGTTCGAGATCCAGCCCAACGACTCAACCGCCGTCCTGGACACCACCCCGGACGAGAAGGCGTTGCTGAAATCACTGCACTCACGCGGACGCAATGCCGTGCGGCGTGCCACCCGTGAGGGCTGTGAAGTGGAGCGCGTTGAACTCACGGAGGACAATATGCGCGCCATGTACGCGCTCATGGACACCGTGGGCCAGGGCCATGCAAAGGTCACCCTGCGTTCCTACGAGTACTACCGCGAATTCTGGACCAATTTCGCGGAGCGCGGCCAAGGGCGGCTGTACTTCACCTACGAGGACGGCCAGCCTTCCGTGGGCGCGTATGTGATTGCCTACGGTTCCAAGGGCACGTACAAGGACGGCGGTTCCAAGCCACGCCGCAAGCAGTACGGGGATTCTCATCTGTTGCAGTGGCACGCGATCCTCGACCTCAAGAACGAGTTCGAGATCGAGCAGTACGATTTCTGCGGCACCCCTCCCAGCGATCAGCTCAAGAACAAAGAGCACCACTACTACGGACTGGGGCTGTTCAAGACCAGTTTCACCAAGACGGTCGTGGACTACGTGGGTGTGTGGGACCAGCCGTTGAACAAGGCCAAGTACGCGGTGTGGGCCAATATCGGCGAAAAAGTGCAGCGCCAGCTGTGGGTCCGGCGCACCGGGCAGCCTTTCTACTGATCGAATCGCACGAACGTACAACGGCGTAGGAACTCGTCTGTACACCGTTTTCACCACTAGCAGTACCTGCGGGGTCAGGGAGGTTCAACGGCATTGAGCGTGACCGAACAGCTTCGAGAACTTGCCCATCACGGGTATCCCTCATCCGGGGCGGAGCCCTGGCATGACGATCTGGGCGGTGAGCCGTTCGGTCCGGGTGGCGATACATCGCTGTCGGATGCGGCCCGCCCGGTCACCATGTACGGTTTCCCCTCGGCTGCGGTCAGGCCCACGGAATCACAGGCCGCCCGCGCACAGACCCGCGCTGAACTCGCAACCCAGATGCAAGCGATCGTTCCGGGGCGATCGGAACCCGGCCTCGAGGGGGGCGTGTCCTCGCAGGTGGGTGCGTTGCCGGTTCTCACCCCCGGGCAGATCGAGGCGGACAAGGCGGGGGTCACTCCGCGTCCTCAGGGTGCTGTCGCGACCCGGCCGGTCACCCAGATCTCTCGTCGCGGAACCGCGCAGACCATGGCGGTCGAGCGACCTGAGACTTCGGCTGTTCCTCACGAACCGGCTCCGGCCACCACACAGGTGCCCCGTGGTGTTTATCCCTCCACACGCACGCGTGTAGCGCGATCGTCCAAGGACAAGCTCAAGTCCATGATCCGGGGCGACGCTGCTCCCACCGCGCCCATGCGTGTGGTTGATCGCCTGACGGCCACTCCGTTCCACAACCTCCGGCGCTTCGGGGACAGCAACGATCGTCAGGCCCGCCGGACCCTCAATTTCGCGCTCCGGCTGGCGGAGACCATGTTCCACTACGGCGCGGACGCGCTGGACGTGGAGAACGCGATTATCGCGGTGTGTGCCACGTACGGGGTGGAAAACCTCGAGGTCGACATCACCAACCAATCGGTGACCATCAACTACGTCGCCGAAATCACCGAAACCGGCAAATTGACGGCTGCCGGCCACAACAAAGATGGCACGGGCCAGGTCACCAAATCACGCACGAGTCAGGACGTGTTGGATGACCCGAACACGTACAGTCACACGGTGATGCGCGTGGTTCGTTCATGGACTGACAACTACGCCGGATTGGCGAACTCCCATCAACTGGTGACTCGCATCATCGAGGGAACCATGCCGTTGAAGGAGGCCGAACGGGAGCTCTCCGAGATCAACGCGCAGCCTAAGCCGTATCCCAAGTGGGCCGTGTGGCTGGCCACCGTGTTCGCCGCGGCGACCATCACCACGGCAATCGGCGGCGGCGCGGCCGGGGCCCTGGTGGCTTCGGTGTCCTCCGTGCTCGTCCAGATCGTGTCCTCCAAACTCGGTGCTTGGCGTATTCCCGAATTCTTCGCGTTGGCCGCCAATGCCCTGATTGTGACGCTCGCGGCCATGGGGATTTCTTCGCTGGGCGTGGACCTGTCACCGCCCAAAGTTATCGCGGGCGGCATCATCATGTTGTTGCCCACCACGCGCATGGTGTCCACCATGCAGGATGCCATCAACGGTTTCCCCGTGACGGCCATGGGTCGCCTCATGTCCACGTCATTCGCGTTCTTGGGGATCATCGCCGGGATCGCCCTGGGTATCGCATTGGCGGGGTATCTGGGGGTTCCGCCCATCGACGTGTCCCAGTCATCGTTCACGCCACCCGACGCCCTGACCAACACGGTCTTCATGCTGATCTCGACCGTGCTGGTCGCAGTGACCATGCAGGCCAAGCCTCGACATTTGTTCCCGGCTGTAGTGGCCGCGCTGGCGGGGTTGTTGGTGTTCCACATCGGTGGTGACTACGGTTTGGGCGCTCGGTTGGATACCGCGCTCGGAGCCACCACCACGGGTTGCGTGGCGGCGTTGTTAGCGGCGCGTTCACGTATCCCGCAGACAATCTTGGCGATTCCGGCCATGACCTATCTGCTGCCGGGGCTGTCCATTTTCCGAGGGATGTATGCGATCACGGTGGAGGCCGAGACCACGGGACAAGGCTTCACGGGCCTGATCAACGCCATGGCATCGATCGTGATGATGGCTTCCGGCGTGGTGCTCGGGCACTATCTGATGCGCCCGTTCGTGGAGCGCATGAAGATCTTCTCGCTGCGCCGTAACCGTCGCCGCTGAGGCACCCGGAGACTGAACCCGCCGGGTGCCGGGGACAAGAGGTCCGGGGACTAGAGGATCTTGCCCACGGGTAGTTTCTTCTCCGCCTGGAAGAGATCCTCGTTGCGGCCCGCAGCCCAGTAGCCGGACAGGGACACCTGGGAGCGTTCCAGGTTCCGCCGGTCGAAGAGTTCCTTGCGAGCTTCCTTCATGGCTTCGCGTTCACCGTGCACGAAGACCTGCACACCGGTGAGATCGGCGGGCCATTCCGCCTGGCCGAGCGCCGACACGAGGGCGCGTTCACCCTGCTGCTGGCTGGATCGGTAGACCCAACGGATTTCGAGATCCGCGGGAATGGCCACGTCGCTGAGGTCGTGCTGGTGCGCCGGGTCCTGCACTTCGAGGATGGCAAGCCCACGAGCGTTTTCCGGTAGTGCCTCCACATTGGCCAGCACTGCGGGGATGGCCGCTTCGTCGCCGGCCAGTAGCGTCCAGGACGCTTTCGGATCCGGTTCCCATTTGCCGCCGGGGCCCACGGCTACGAAGTGATCGCCGGCCTTGGCGGTGGCGGCCCACGGGCCCGCGTGCCCCTCGGTGCCGTGCAGGGCGACGTCGATCCACAAGGTGCCCGCGGCGGCGTCGTACCGGCGCAGTGTCATGTGGCGGGTGACGGGGAGGTCCTCGACAGCGGCCGTTTCACGGACCGACCAATAATCCGGGAACTCGCCGGCGGGTGTCTCCGACAACGTGCCGTCCGAGAAAAAGACCAGCTTGACGTACTTTTCGGGCGGGGCAATGTCCTGGTAATCCTCGTGATTGAGGATGCTGCACACCACGCGAACCATGCCCGGGGACAGCTCTCTGCGTTCAACCACCTCGAGGTTGAGCTGAGGTTTGCGAGGTTTCCGGGCAGCGGTCTTGTTCATGCCCCAAGCTTAGGTGCTCCTAAGCCGGGAGCGTCCAGTTGACGGGTTGGGCGCCTTGCTCCTCGAGCAATGCATTCGTGCGGGAGAAAGGCTTCGAGCCGAAAAACCCCCGAGACGCGGACAGCGGCGAAGGATGCACGGATTCCACCGTGGGTGCCCCGCCCAACCACGGCTTGGTGTCCCGGGCATCACGACCCCACAGAATTCCGACCAGGGGAGTGCCTCGCTGAGCGAGCGCCTTGATTGCGCACTCTGTGATCGCCTCCCAGCCTTTGCCGCGGTGCGATGCCGACGAACCCTCGCGGACGGACAAGGCCCTGTTCAATAACATGACGCCCTGTTCGGACCACGATGACAAGTCACCGTGTTCGGGCGGAGTGATCCCCAGATCTGATTGCAGTTCCTTGTAGATGTTCTGCAGGGAGCGTGGGATCGGACGAACCTGCGGTTGCACCGAGAAGGACAGGCCCATGGCATGGCCCGGCGTGGGGTAGGGGTCTTGGCCGACAATCAATACCTTGACCTCGGACATGGGCTCCTGGAAAGCCCGAAAGATGTTCTCGCCCGCCGGGAAGGTGCGGTGGCCGGCGGCATGCTCCGTGCGCAGAAATTCGCCCATCGTGCGGATGGCCGGCTCCACGGGTTCGAGTGCCCGCGCCCAGTCATCGCTCATGATCTCGTTCAGAGGACGAGGCTCGGCCATGAACTGGTCTCCATTCAATAGCGGGTACGAATAACGCTACGAGATTACCGGTTATGGTGGCTGTCATGGCTGAATCAAACGACGGGCTCGATTCCCTCGACAAGGCCATCCTGCAGCTGGAATCCGAACACTGGAAGTATCGAGGGGCCAAGGAATCTGCGATTCGCCAGCGCCTGGGGCTGAGCCCGGTCCATTACTACCAGCGGCTCAACGCGTTGATCGACCGCGACGACGCCGCTCGGTTCGCTCCCATGCTCATCTCCCGTTTGCGCCGGGCGCGGCTGCGCTGATTGAGCCTTGCCCTGCCACGGCGGCGGGTAGGAGAACGCACCGGGCACATGGGATAGTAGAGGCAAACCCAGGCTGACCGGAAGTATGGACTATGAGTGAATACCCCCGCGACGAATTCGACGACGTTCCCGAGGACGGAACCCGTCAAGGTGCCCACCGAGGTCATAACCCTCAGGCGCGTACCGGTTCTCGCAAGGGATTTCTCGCGATCATCGGAGCGGGTGTCCTGGCGCTGACGGTCGGGGCCATCGCATTCGTGAATGCCCCACGCACCGCGCAGGACGCGGTCGAGAACACGCCCACGCCCTCGGGCAATATCACCACGAGCACCTCGGAACCCAGTCCTTCCGAAACCTCCGAGAGCCCCTCTGAGGCACCTGCGGCCCCAGCGTCACCCGCAGTGCCTGCCGTCCCCGGTGACGGTGGCGTACCCGGTCAGGACCCGGCAGCTCCCGAAGCGCCTGCGGATCCGGCCGCGCCCCAAGATCCGGGCGCACCCGCTGCTCCGGAGGCTCCCGCCCCGCCGGCGCAGCCCGCGCCCGAGGCACCGGCCAACCCCGCTCCCGAGGCCCCCGCAGAGCCGCCCGCGGCGCCGGGGGTTGAGGAAGCACCGGCCGGTGATCCCGCCGTGCCGGGCGCCGGTGCGGCCGACGTCGAGCCCGGTGAACCGGCCGCCCAAGAACAAGAAGGCGCGGTCAATGACGCGGGCGCCACCGATGTCACGGCAGAAGCCGCTGGCGCATCGCCAGACACGGAGGCTGCCGCTGCTCCGAGTCCGGGTCGCTGAACGGTGGACACGTTCGAGGTTTCAGCCTCGGATGAAACCTGAGTTTGCGTCACTCAAGGTGTTTGCACTCTCCGCGGTCGAGTGCCAGTATTGACTTAGCACTCAACTGAGTGGACTGCTAAACCCGGGTCCGGGCGAAGCCCACTCACATGATTCGAGTGAAAACCATCCATCACGGTGAGGTGCGTTTCACGCGGGTGAGGATCCGCGCGAGCCATCGTCCGTCGCGGGCATCGTGATGAATAGATTTGTTTGTCAACCGTCCAGGAGGGACGCAACACATGGCAAAGATGATCGCTTTTGACGAAGAGGCACGCCGCGGACTCGAACGGGGCCTGAACACCCTGGCCGACGCCGTCAAGGTGACCCTTGGCCCGCGCGGACGCAACGTTGTTCTGGAGAAGGCCTGGGGCGCTCCCACCATCACCAACGATGGTGTGTCGATCGCCAAGGAAATCGAGCTCGAAGATCCGTACGAGAAGATCGGCGCGGAGCTCGTCAAGGAAGTTGCCAAGAAGACCGACGATATCGCCGGTGACGGCACCACCACGGCCACCGTGCTTGCACAGGCCCTGGTCAAGGAAGGCCTGCGCAACGTTGCCGCCGGTGCCGATCCGTTGTCGCTCAAGCGCGGCATCGAAAAGGCCGTTGCCGCCGTGACCGAGGAACTGCTGTCCTCGGCCAAGGAGATCGAGACCGAGGAAGAGATCGCTGCAACCGCTTCGATCTCCGCCGCTGACCCCGAGATCGGCAAGCTCATCGCCGCTGCGATGGAGAAGGTCGGCAAGGAAGGCGTCATCACGGTCGAGGAGTCCAACACCTTCGGCCTGGACCTCGAGCTCACCGAGGGCATGCGCTTCGACAAGGGTTACCTGTCCGGTTACTTCGTGACCGACGCAGACCGTCAGGAAGCGGTCCTCGAGGATCCCTACATCCTGATCGTCAACTCCAAGATCTCCAATGTGAAGGACCTGGTCCCCGTTCTGGAGAAGGTCATGCAGGCTTCCAAGCCGCTGCTGATCATCGCCGAGGACGTCGAGGGCGAGGCCCTGGCCATGCTCGTGCTGAACAAAATGCGCGGTGCCGTGAAGTCCGTTGCCGTCAAGGCTCCCGGTTTCGGTGACCGTCGTAAGGCTCAGCTGGCAGACATTGCCATCCTCACCGGTGGTCAGGTCATCACCGAAGAGGTCGGCCTGTCCCTGGAATCCGCAACCCTGGACCTGCTGGGCACCGCCCGCAAGGTGGTCGTCACCAAGGACGAGACCACCATCGTCGACGGCGCTGGCACCCAGGACGAGATCGAGGGCCGCGTGGCTCAGATCCGCGCGGAGATCGCCAACTCCGACTCCGACTACGACCGCGAGAAGCTGCAGGAGCGTCTGGCCAAGCTGGCCGGCGGTGTGGCAGTGCTCAAGGCCGGTGCCGCAACCGAGGTGGAGCTCAAGGAACGTAAGCACCGCATCGAAGATGCTGTGCGTAACGCCAAGGCCGCCGTGGAAGAGGGCATCGTGGCCGGTGGTGGCGTTGCACTGATCCAGGCCGGTCAGAAGGCCTTCGACAAGCTGCAGCTGACCGGTGACGAGGCAACCGGTGCCAACATCGTCAAGGTCGCCATCGACGCACCGCTCAAGCAGATTGCTGCTAACGCCGGCATGGAGCCCGGCGTGGTCGTGGACAAGGTGCGCGGACTGGAGACCGGTCACGGTCTCAACGCCGCCACTGGCGAGTACACCGACCTGATGGCTGCGGGCATCAACGACCCGGTCAAGGTGACCCGCTCTGCTCTGCAGAACGCGGCCTCCATTGCCGGTCTGTTCCTCACCACCGAGGCCGTCGTGGCCGACAAGCCCGAGCCCGAGGCTCCCGCCGGTGCCGGCGCGGATCCCATGGGTGGCATGGGCGGCATGATGTAAGCAGTGCCTTAGGGCACGCTTGACCGCATCACGGTCCAGCCGTGACAGAGCCCCCGGAGCGCAGTTCAGCTGCGTCCCGGGGGCTCTGTCGTGCGCTTATGATCGGACGTAACCAGGGGAGGCGTACCGTGTGGGAATTGGACGAGCAGGTCTGGGCTCAGGCCACCGCGGTGCTCCTTGCGTTCGGACTGTGCACCGTGGTGGGAGTGGAGCGGCAGCTGAGGCGAAAATCCGCGGGAGTCCGCACCCATGCGTTGGTGGGCACCGGTTCCGCTATTTTCACGCTGGTTTCGGCCTACGGTTTCCACGCACTTCCCGGAATCGAACAGGGACCGGGGGACCCCTCGCGCATTGCCGCGCAGGTCGTCACGGGAATCGGCTTCCTGGGTGCGGGGGTCATCTTCTTGCACAAGGACGTGGTCCACGGACTGACCACGGCAGCGAGTGTGTGGGTGGCTGCCGCCGTGGGCATGGCCTGCGGGGCCGGGCTCTTTGCCTTGGCGGTCCTCGGCACTCTGATCCAACTCTTCGTCTCGTTGGTGCTCAAACCCGTCTCGGCGTATCTGCTTCGGTTCCCGGGCCGACGGACCATCGAACTCCGTTACGAGGATGGTAAGGGAGTGCTGCGCTCCGTGCTGACCATGGCAACGGAGTTGGACCTAGCGGTCACGGTACTGCGCACGGACCGGGTGTATACGAGTTCCGGACCTCACGTGGTCATGGTGCTCAAGATGCTGGGGCGTACGGATGTGCACCGAGCCGTGGTGGAATTCTCCGAGGTACCCGGGGTGATTTCGGCCGCGGTCATGCCGGAACCGGAGGCTGACGAGTAGTGGGTTATTGCCTGTCGGAGTCTTTTGCAAAGATAATCGCATGACGATTATTGCTGCGGCGGACGGTTCTGCCCTGGGAAATCCCGGCCCTGCCGGCTGGGCCTGGTTCATCGACGAGACCTCGTGGCGGGCCGGTGGCTGGGATCACGGCACCAACAACATGGGTGAGCTCACGGCGGTGTTGAACCTCTTGGAATCGACCCGCCACATTCCTGACGAGCCGCTCAAGATTTTGTGCGACAGCCAATACGTCATCAACTCCATCACCAAGTGGATGCCGGGGTGGAAGAAGAAGGGCTGGAAGAAGAAGGACGGCAAGCCCGTTCTCAACGTGGACATCATGAAGGCCCTGGACCGGGAAATGGCCGGGCGCACCGTGGAGTTCGAATGGGTCAAGGGTCACGCCGGGCACGAGCTCAATGAGGCCGCGGATCAACGAGCCCGTGCAATGGCATCCGCTTACCAGGCGGGCCACGCCGAACAGGACATGCCCGTGGGGCCGGGCTTCCGCGACAGTAATGGGTCCGTCCAAGAGGTTCCGTCGCAACGCTCGGCAACGGGACCGGCTAACTCCTTCGGAGACGACTCCCACGAGGAGCCGGATCTGTTCTCGGAGCTGTGGGCCCAGGAGAATGATCCCGCGCTCGAGGAACCTGGTAATGCTGAGCGGATCGCCCAGGACGCGGATCCGGCGAACCGCCTGATCACACTTGAAACCACGCTCTTGTCCCCGGAGACCTCGGGGGAACGTCGCGAAGAATTGCTCCACGAGGACTTCGAATTCGTCGCTCGTGATGGTTCGGTCAAGGATTCCGGGGCATTCCTCGCTGAGCACCGGGGGACTACCTCGAACGCCCGACCCGATCTGAGCCACAGCAGCGTATTGGCGCTGGGATCGGGGGCCATTCACCTGTCCTACAGGCTTACCGACAGTGCCACCGTGACCCGGCGAAGCTCACTGTGGATCCGCGAGGACCACCACAACGAAATGGGGCCTTGGCTACTGCGCTATCACCAGGTCACGACGGAGAGCTGACCGCACTCAGCCTGCGAACATGCGGGCGTTGGCTGCTTCGGTTTCCGCGTACTGGTTACCCGCGGTCGTCAAAGCCTGATTGATCTGGGCCATGGCCTGCTCCATCTGTGCTTGAGCGGCACGCCACGATCGGAAGGCTTCTTGGAAGTTTGCGGATGCCGTGCCGGTCCAAGAGTTCTGTAGATCCGTGAGCGTGGATGTCATGCCATTGACCTCGCCCGTCAATCGTTCAATGTGGCCTTGGGCCTGTTGGGATTTGGCGGCAATGGTGTCGCTGTCGACCACGAACTGTGCCATGGCTGTCTCCTTGCTGTGGGTGTGAGCTTCCGGGGTGTCCCGGACGCTCATACCGTAGGCAACAATGCCGTTCAGCAACGTGGGCCGCCGGAGCAACAGTGGATTCAGTCGACAGCAGGGGCGTTGTCCACAGGCTGACTGTGCGGCACCCGCACGGTGAAGGTTGCACCGCCACCGTCCGTCTCCTCGAGTTTCACGGTGCCGTCGTGCTGTTCAACGATCGCCGCCACAATGGACAGGCCCAACCCGGTACCACCGGTCTCACGTGTGCGGGAAGAATCCGCGCGGTAGAAGCGCTCGAAGACCCGATCGGCGTCGTCACCGTGGATACCGGCCCCGTGGTCGCGGACCTGGATCACGGCGTTGGAACGCCCGTCGACGCTTGGTTCCAGACCAACGGCCAGCTCAACAGGGGAACCGGCGGGCGTGTAGCGCAGCGCGTTGGTCAGGAGATTGGCCACCACCTGGCGCAGTTTCGACTCCTCACCGTAGGTCCACGCCTGTTCCGGTGCGGTATCAGCGAGGCCCACCACCTGAACGGCGCGGTCCGGCGCGGTGGCGTGTGCGTCGGAGGCGGCGTCGTAGGCGAGGTGTAACAGGTCCATGTGCTGCATGGTGGCGGGGCGGCGCTCATCCAGGCGGGCCAGAGTGAGAAGGTCCTCCACCAACTGGGTCATCCGTTTGGCCTCGGATTCGATGCGGTCCATGGCCTTGCCAACATCGTCCTTGTTCTGCAGGGCACCGTGCCGGTAGAGCTCTGAGTAGCCACGGATGGACACCAGCGGCGTGCGCAGTTCGTGGGAGGCATCGGCCACGAACCGCCGGAGCTTGGTCTCGGACCGGGTACGCGCTTCAAAGGCGTCCTCGATGTGGCCGAGCATCGTGTTGAGCGACATGGACAGTTGACCGATCTCGGTTTGGGAGTTGTACCCTTCCATGCGCTGTGAAAGGTCACCCTCCGCAATCTGGGCGGCCGTGGACTCCACTTCCCGCAGGGGCGCGAA
The DNA here is from genome assembly GCF_039531425.1 of Kocuria atrinae. Classification (NCBI taxonomy): domain Bacteria; kingdom Bacillati; phylum Actinomycetota; class Actinomycetes; order Micrococcales; family Micrococcaceae; genus Kocuria; species Kocuria atrinae. The sequence continues at coordinate 43,157 of NZ_BAAAQA010000026.1, read as the reverse complement.
TGCCCTGGTGACCAGGACCCAACCCACTGCCATGGCGGCCAATAATGTGGCGACACCGAAACTGAAGGTCAGCAGCGACACCGCTGAAATGATCGAGTTGGTGCGGTCCAGCGGCTGGGCCACCACCACGGACATGTCGTAGTGCTGAAGTTTGGCGGGCAAGACCCGCCATTTCCGCTCGGGTGCACCGATGGCAGAGACCGTGGTCGGTTTCTGATTGTGGGACACCACGTAGGAGAGATTCATACCGGACAGATCCGGGGCGGGACGAGTGATACTGGAGTCCTGGCTGTTCTCCGCAGACGCGATGACATTGCCCTGAGCGTCCAACAAGTACCCGGCATGGGGAACGGGGGTGGCAATGGTCCCCTCCAGCTCGTCCAGGAGCACGGAGGACACGGAACTCATGGACTGTCGCAGCTCTTGATCCGTATTGTCGACCAGCGTGTCCCGCAGCACGGAAATGGCCACCAGCGAGGTCACAAGAATGCTGGTGGCCAGCAGCAGGCCCGTGAGGACCATGAGCTGCGAGCGCAGTGACGCGGAACGCCACCTGCGGGAAATCTGGGACAAGGGATCAGTGGCGCTTGTCGGACGAGCGCAGCAGGTATCCCACACCACGCTTGGTGTGGATCAACGGTGCTTGTTCAGGATCGTTGTCGATCTTGCGGCGCAGGTAGGAGATGTAGGACTCCACGATGGAGGCATCCCCGTTGAAGTCGTATTCCCACACGTGATCCAGGATTTGTGCCTTGGAGAGCACGCGATTGGGGTTCAGCATCAGGTAACGCAGGAGCTTGAACTCGGTGGGGGAGAGGTCGATCTCCCGGTCGCCGCGGAAAACCTCGTGGGCGTCGTCATCGAGCACCAGATCATCCACATGCAGCCGCGAATCCTCTTCCTCCAGAGGCTGGGTGCGGCGCAGGACGGCGCGGATGCGGGCCACTACTTCGTCCAGGCTGAAGGGCTTGGTCACGTAGTCGTCGCCACCCACGGTGAGACCAGTGACCTTGTCATCGGTGTCATCCTTGGCCGTGAGGAACAGGATGGGAAAATGCCGGCCGGCAGCGCGCAGCTTGCGGGTCACAGAGAATCCATCCATGTCCGGGAGCATGACGTCCAGTACGGCGAGGTCCGGGTTCTCGGCCTCGGCCTTGAGGAGCGCGTCACGCCCATTGGCCGCGGTCACCACCTCGAAGCCGGCGAAGCGCAGTGACGTTGCCAGCAGCTCAAGGATGTTGGGTTCGTCGTCCACGACGAGCAGTTTGGCCTCAGAAGTATTATCGTTCACCAGCCCAGTGTCTCGGAGTTTCCTGAACGCAGACTGAGGCAATTCCAGTTGTTTTCTGGACGGGTCCGACGTCGTTCGGGCGGGTTCAGCGGCGGCGTCGCCTCAGGGCTGTGCGGGCCAGCTCGATGCACATGAGCATGAACGCGACAGGGAAGAAAATGGCCGGAAAGATTGTGAAACCGCCCCAGACGACGTGTCCCATGAGAGCCGCTACAAGCACCACGATGAGTGACAGCGAACTCAGGACGGCCAGGACCAGGGCAATCATCCCGAGCACGGAGACCTTGCCCTTGGACGGCGATCGGGATGGGCGGGAGGGTTCTGGGCGCGCGGGATCAGACATGATCGTTAAGGTACCAAGTCCACTCACGCGTTGGGTGAACAGCGCTCCTCGTCGCGCGCCGGAGCGGTAGACTCAAGAGTTCTTAGAAGACATATGAACGCCCCAGCCCACAGGGTCGGAGCGCAACAAGAGAAACTGAGGTGATCCGCGTGCCCACGGGCAAAGTCAAGTGGTTCGATGCCGAGAAGGGTTTCGGATTCCTGGCAACGGATGATGGGCAGGAAGTGTTCTTGCATTCCTCCGCCCTGCCCCAAGGCGTCACCACGGTAAAACCGGGGACCCGTATGGATTTCGGCATAGCAGCTGGGCGTCGCGGTGCTCAGGCATTGTCCGCCACCCTCATTGGCAAGCCGCCCTCGGTGGCTCGCAACACCCGCAAACCGGCGGAAGAAATGGCCGTCCTGACGGAGGACCTGATCCGCCTGCTGGACGACATGTCCAACGGCTTGCGCAAGGGTCGCTACCCGGATCGTGCCCATGGTCAAAAGATCGCCTCCATCCTGCGAACCGTGGCGGATGAGCTTGATGTCTGAGGAGACCACACTTCAGTCCGAAGCCACCGGCGATGAAGCGCGACAGTCGGCTGCGGCAGCCACTGTGCGGCGTCGCGCGCCGAAACAGGACGCCACGCTCGCACAGGCTGTGGACCTGGCCCGCCAGGCCGTTGTGGAATCGGCCGGGGCGGACAACGTGGGCGAGCACGTGGGTATTGACGTTCATGAAGATCGTTTGCTGACCCACCTGTTCGCCTGCACCATGGCCGGCTACCCGGGGTGGACATGGTTCGCCACCGTTGCGAGGGCGCCACGGACCAAACTGGTGACCGTGTGCGAGGTCGGTTTGTTGGCCGGAGAGAAATCGCTCTTGGCTCCGGAGTGGGTTCCGTGGGAGGAACGCATGCAGGCGGTCAATGAACAGAACCACGATGAAGGCAAAGCGGACAAGGACCCGCAGGGCGAGCACGAGACGGCCACAAGTTCTGAGTCCTCCGGGTCAGACGATGCTTCCGAGACTTCGGACTCGGAAACGCACACCGCCGAGGCCGACGCCGAGCCGGCCACCAACGGTGGCACTCCCGACCGGAAGGAAGCTCCAGAGTCTGGCACCGATAATCAGAACGAGGCGTCATCGTAAAACGCCCTTCCACTGCCGATGAAGCCAACGAACGCCCCGGCCCCGCGGAAACGCCGGGGACGGGGATGTTTCGTTCTCTGAGGATCCGCAATTACCGCTTGTGGTTCACCGGGGCATTGGTGTCGAACATTGGCACGTGGATGCAGCGCACGGCGCAGTCGTGGCTGGTGTTCGACGAACTGACCGACCATGACGCCACCGCAATGGGCGTGGTCATGGCGTTGCAGTTCCTCCCGCAGCTGCTTTTGGCCCCGTACGCGGGTGTGACCGCCGATCGGTACGATCGCCGCAAAATTCTGCTGGTGACCCAATCGCTCATGGGTCTGCTGGCGGCAGGCTTGGGGCTGTTGGTCCTAGTCGGTGTGGCCGATCTGTTCACCGTCTACGCGTTCGCCCTGGGGCTGGGCATCGTGGCCACCTTCGACGCGCCGGTGCGTCAGACCTTTGTGTCGGAAATGGTTCCGGACAGCTACCTGTCCAACGCGGTGGCCTTGAATTCCACCTCATTCAACTCAGCGCGGTTGATCGGTCCCGCTGTGGCCGGTGTGCTTGTCGCTGCCATTGGTTCCGGCTGGGTTTTCCTGTTGAACACAGTGACGTTTGCGGCCATGATCGCGGCCATCCTCGCCATTGATGACAACCAGCTTCGGTTGATGCCCAAAACGAAACGCGGTCGAGGGCAGATCCGGGAGGGTATGGCCTACGTGGTGCACCGACCGGACCTTGTTGCCGTTATGGCCACAATCTTCATGATCGGTACTTTTGGCATGAACTTTGCCGTGTACCTGGCTGCCATGGCCGGTTCCGAGTTCGGGCGTGGATCGCAGGAGTTCGGCGTGCTCAATTCGATGCTTGCTGTCGGTACGGTCACGGGCGCACTCTTGGCAGCTAAGCGAGCGCGAGCCCGGCTGCGGTTCTTGTTCGCGGGGTGCATCGCATTCGCGCTTTCGGCACTGGGAGCAGCCACGGCGCCGTCCCTGGCGATTTTCGCGCTGTGGCTCATTCCGAGCGGCGTCTCCGCCATGACCATCATGACCACGGCCAACGCGTACGTTCAGTCCACCACTTCACCGGTGATGCGCGGTCGAGTGATGAGTCTCTATATGGCCATCTTCATGGGCGGCACGCCCTTTGGGGCGCCGGCGGTCGGTTGGCTCACCGACACTCTGGGCGCCCGGTGGGGTATGGGTTCGGCGGTCGCTGCGGGTCTGATCGGCGCGGCGATCGGAGCATGGTTCTTCTGGCGGCTACGCAGGGACCAAGGCCGAGTTCAAGGGGAGTCGGCAGCTCAGTAGAGGCGTATTCCGAAAACCAGAGCGGGCGGCGTCGTGAATCACGACGCCGCCCGCTCACCTGTCCAGGGCTCGCTCGCTTTGTGAGGACGAGCCAGTGTTTTCAGGACAGGGCGTTCTCCAGGGTCCAATCGATGCAGGCGAGCAACGCGTGGATATCTGCTTCGGGTACGGAGGCGAACGTGGCGATGCGCAGCTGATTGCGGCCCAGCTTTCGGTACGGGTCCACATCCACCACGCCGTTGGCACGTAGAACGGACAGTACGCGAGCCGTGTCCACGCTGTCGTCGAAATCAACAGTGCAGACCACGGGGGAGCGGTGCTCGGGATCGGTCACGAACGGCGTGGCCACGGTGGTGCGTTCAGCCCAGTCATAGACGAGGGAGGACGTGGTGGCGGTGCGCTCGGCCGCCCACGGCATACCGCCGTTGCCATTGAGCCAGCGCACCTGCTCGTCAAGCAGCACCAATCCGGCCAGCGCTGGGGTGTTGTAGGTCTGGTTCTTGCGGGAATTCTCCACCGCTGCGGCCAGGGACAGGACATCCGGGATCCAGCGGTCCGACCGGGAGATCTCGGCGATGCGCTCCAGGGCGGCAGGGGATACGGCGGCGAACCACACGCCGCCGTCGGAGCCGAAGTTCTTCTGCGGGGAGAAGTAGTAGACATCGGTGTGGTTGATGTCCACGTGCATTCCGCCGGCCGCGGACGTCGCATCGATCACCGTGAGCGCATCAGGGTCCGTTCCTGACGGGCGGGTGACGTCCATGATCACGCCGGTCGAGGTTTCGTTCTGAGGCCACGCGTAGACGTCAACGCCTTCTCGTGGCTCGGGACCGGCGGGGCGAGAGCCGGGTTGCGCGCGGAAGATCTCCGACCGCTCCAAGTGGGGCGCCTTGTCCGTGACCTGAGCGAATTTGGAACCGAACTCGCCGAATGACAGGTGCTGGGCGCGGCGTCGGACCAGGCTGAAGGCCGCGCTGTCCCAGAAAGTGCTCGCGCCGCCCAGGCCCAGAATGATTTCGTAGCCCTCGGGAAGGCCGAAGAATTCCGCAAGGCCCTCGCGAATGTCTCCGACCAGACTGCGCACCGGAGCCTGTCGGTGCGACGTGCCCAGAAGGGATGTACCCGCATCGACCAACGCGCTGACTTGCTCGGGCCGAACACGGGACGGGCCCGCACCGAAGCGCCCGTCGGTGGGCAACAGGGAAGCGGGAATGACAGGCATCTCGGACACGAATGCTCCTTGCATGGTGGATCATTGAGGCAGTCTCTATTCTGCCCCCTCAGCTCCGGACGAGCGGCAGTGTGGTGGAGCGGGTATGCCTGTCGTCAGGGGCCGATATGCTTATCGTGAATCATTCACGAAACCCGCATGAGAGTGCTTCCACTCAACGCGCACCCCAGTTTTCTCGAAGGATGGACCATGAGCGGCGATTTGATCGACACCACCGAGATGTATTTGCGCACCGTGCTCGAACTCGAGGAAGAGGGCATTGTGCCCATGCGAGCCCGCATCGTGGAGCGCCTCCAGCACTCCGGGCCCACTGTTTCCCAGACCGTTTCCCGCATGGAGCGGGACGGGTTGCTCGAGGTTCTCAAGGACCGCTCGCTGTCCTTGACGGAGACCGGACGTGCCAAGGCCATCGAGGTCATGCGCAAGCACCGCTTGGCCGAAAGGCTGCTTGCAGACGTGGTGGGCCTGGACATGGCCTACGTGCACGAGGAGGCCTGCCGGTGGGAACACGTGATGAGTGAACGTGTGGAGCGGCGCCTGATGGCCCTGTTGGACGGCCCCCGCTACTCGCCGTACGGCACGCCCATTCCCGGAATGGACGCCATCGGGGGTCCGCAGGTGGGCGCCGAGAGCTTCAAGGGGATGAACCTGCTGGACGCTTCCGTTCAAGACCGAGATGCCTCGTTCACGGTCAGGTTGCTTCCCGAGGTGATCCAGGCGGATCAGGAGTTGATCGAAACTCTCAGCTCGGCCGGTGTCTTGAATGGCGCGCGCGTCACGGTCGCTCCGTCGGAGACCGGGGAGCAACGCGTTCTGGTGACTGTCACGGAGAGCGGACACAGTGTCGATCTGGACCACGTGGTCGCCAAGGCAATCCGCGTGGACCTCGAACAGGACCGTGTTTGATAACGATCCAGGGGCTTGTCCCCGGATGTGTGGATCATCACGACATGTACTATGTGTGAGCTGTGTCACATACCCGCAAGTAGGTAATGTTTCTCCAGGTCAAAGCGAGTTAATTAGCCCGAGAGCACCCTCGCTCCACAGCGAAACAGGGGACTCGCTATGTCAAACTGGTTACTCAATCACCCCTGATTGATCCAAGCCGGAACTCGCTTCGTGACCTTCCGTAACCAAAACGTGACAATTTCGTTATCTGTCATGTACTGTTCTTCTCGTGCCGATCGCTGGTCGGATCGGCGCGCACATGCGTACCGCCTAGTTCTGCCATCGCATGTGGTCCGTACACACAATCCGCTTGGCAGAAGCGGGGGAACCAACTTCGGGCCCGTCAAGATTCTTGGGTCCTTGGGGTTAAGTCACACCGAAGCCACTGGCTGAAGTGCGGCCGGATGTCTCCCATCCGAACCCGACAGCTCACCTCGTAGGCGCAGGGAGGAAAACCGAAATGACTTTTGTTAAGAAGAACTCTGCCCGCCACCGCGTCGAGACCAACTCGCACGCAGTCCGCAACACCTCCATCGCAGCAGCCGCTGCTGGTGTTGCAGTGGCCGGCATCGTTACCCCGGCTCAGGCCAACAGCGGCATCGTCGATCTGGGCAGCAACGCCTCTTACGGCTACCAGTCCGTGTCCTCGCTCGATTCCCTGGGTGGCTACACCTACTCCTGGACCACCGAGGCTCCGGCTACTACGCAGGCTCCGGCTCCCGCGCAGGGCCCGGCTGCTCCCGCCACCGGCGGCGTGGCACAGGCCTCCGGCAACACCCAGCAGGACTCGGGCGTTTCCACCCAGTCCAACGCTTCCGCTGGCGGCATCGTGGGCACCGCGTACAAGGGTGTCGGACAGGGCTACGTCTACGGTGGCCCCGCTGTTCCCGGTCAGTGGGACTGCTCCTCGTTCGTGCAGTGGGTTTACGCTCAGCACGGCATCGACCTGCCCCGCACCACGTGGTCACAGTTCGCATCGGCCACCCCCACCTCCACCCCGCAGCCGGGTGACTTGGTCTCCCAGAACGGCGGCGGCCACGTGGGTATCTACATCGGCAACGGCCAGATGATCTCCGCTCTGAATGCATCTCAGGGCACCCAGGTTCACTCCGTGAACGCTATGCAGTTGGACGGCTACTACTCCGTACGCTAATCCGCATGAGCCGGGTGGCGATTCAATCGCCACCCGGCGTTCTGCGTGTCTTGACGGGCGAGTGGGTTTCCAGCGCACCGTCAGTCGGGTCCCCCCAGTTGACCCCACTTCTTCTTTGATCCCGGCACCTTCGTGCCCCACCGCTCACATCTTTGATCACTATGCGTGTGTCTCCACACGCCCAGTATCAGCACACTCCCGTGCCTGTGGGCGGTCCCCGAATGCGTAAGGAACTCTGACTCATGTCGCCCGAAACGAACACCCAGACCCGCGCCGGCCTCTTCGCCGGTAAGGCCCGCACCGTGGCCGCCGTTGCCGCTTTCTCCGGTTTGGCTCTCGCCACCACCGTGTCCGTGCAGGCAACCCAGAACGCCTCCGATGAGAGCCCCGCAGCCGTTGTGGCCGAGGCTCCCGCCGCCGAGCAGACCGTGACCGCAGAGCCGGCCGCCAAGTCCGATTCCTCCAAGGCCGAGAAGGCTGAGAAGAAGGAAGAGAAGGCTGCCCCCAAGGCTGAAGCTGCCCCTAAGGCTGAAGCTGCCCCTAAGGCTGAAGCTGCCCCGGCAGTCGTCGAGGCAGTGCCCGCTTCCGAGGTTGCTCCCGCCGCCGAGGCCCCCAAGGCTGAGGTCGCACCGGCTGCTGAGGCTCCCGCCGCAGAAGCTGCTTCCATCAACGTTGCTCCCGCTTCCGAGAACGTGACCCCGGTTGCTCCCGCTGCTCCGGCCGCCCAGGCTCCTGCCGCTGAGGCGCCCGCAGCTCAGGCTCCTGCCGCTGAGGCGCCCGCAGCTCAGGCTCCCGCTGCTCAGGGCCGCCACGCAGCTCCCGCCAACGCTGAGACCCAGGCCCGCGAGGCTGCTGCAGCTCAGCAGGCCGGCGTTGCCTACCAGGCTCCCGCCGCCCCGGCTGTGACCCCCGCGTCCAACAACAACGCTCCGGCTGCTGCTCAGGCTCCCGCCGCTCCGGCTCCGGCCGCTGAGGCACCCAAGCCTGCTGCTCCGGCTGCGCCCGCCGCTCCGGCTGAGAAGCCCGCCACCGTGGCACCGCAGTCCTCCAACACTTCTGCCAGCGGCAAGGGCCAGGCCATCCTGGGCGCTGCCGAGGGTCAGATCGGTGTTACCCAGGACTGCACCATGCTGGTGACCAACTCCCTCAAGGCTGTTGGCATCAACCACCACGGCTCGCCCGCCAGCTACAAGTCCCTGGGCACCCAGGTTTCTGCCGCTGAGGCTCAGGCCGGCGACATCGCCTACTACGCCGATGCTGGCGCCGGTGTGCCCCACGTTGCCATCTACGCCGGTAACGGCCAGGCCATCCACGGTGGTTGGAACGGCAACCAGACCGTGAAGACCACCGCAAACCTGGGCTCCGGCCCCGAATACATCCGCGTGGGCTGAGTCTAAACACTCAATTTTCCGCGGTAGGTTCCCGTCTCTGACGGGCACCACGCCTCGAGTCGGGACCGGTTGTGTACCCGGCCCCGATGAGAAAACAGCAAGAACACACGAACCCCGCCGACCACGGGGTTCGTGTGTTTTTGCGTTGTGAACATGTTGATTGAGTCACGCCGGCCACGCCGTGCCCAGCGGATCGGCCTAAAATGGGAATCATGCCCACTGATTACTCACGTGCCGCGCGCACGCCCCTGGACCAGGAATTCACGTACCTCGCCATCGGCATGGTTGCCGGTGCGATCCCCGGCATCATTGTGGGGTTCATCGTGGCGGCGTTCGTGGGCCACGCAGCCATGTGGCTCTCGGTATTCGGCGGTGTGGGCATCGTGATCGGTCTTGTCGTCGGCACGTTGCTCTACCGACGACGCCGCTCCAAGACTTCCGCAACGTCCGCCCCCTCGAACTCAAGCGCCGGCGATCGCCTCCAGGGCTGAGACCTCCCGGCTCACATTGTCACGAGCCCGCTCCTCCCACAGCGCGGCACCTTGTGCCGTGTGGAAGAGAACCGGTTTGGCCAGAAGCCGCTTAAGGATCTCGGCCCGCGCGGGTGCGAACTCATGATCCGGCACATGACGATACTCGTCGCGCACATCGCGGGCGTACTCGTCGTAGGTCTCGCTGTCGGCGCCCAGGATCGATAGATCCGCGTCCACGAGGACCTGCGCTTCAACGTCATGCCCATCAGGTTTGTGGTCCATGGTAACCAGGATCAATTCCGCCACACGTCGGCAGCGGTCTCTGTCCCAACCGGCCATGCTCAGGCGGTTCCTGGCCAGATCCGCGGACTGCTGTTCGTCCGTACCCGCTTGCCCCTGATGAACGGCGTCGTGGAACCACGCCGCAGCCATCAACTCAGGATGCTCGCGCGGGTCCGTGAGAATCTCGATGGATTCGAGTACCCGCAGTAAGTGACCGAGGTCGTGGTAGCTGCGATGCGGCTCGCTCCACCGTTCCACGAGCTCTTCACTGAGCCACGGCATACCGGGAAAAGTGCTGTGCCAGCGTTGGTGCAGCGCTGATGCCAGCCGTTTGGGGCGGCGTCGCGCGGGCACACGCATACCGCTGGCCACGAGGATCTTGACCAGTTCTTTACCGTCAACGGGAATCGCTCCGGCTCGCACCGCGTCCGCGTGGCGGTGGGCCGGGACGTCGTAATGGTCCAGGTCGAACGCGCGCGGGGAGATTTCGAGGGTGGCCGCGAACGCGTGGAGCTCGGCCACCGACGTGTCGGAGACCAGGTGGGAGAAGACTGTTCCGTGCGCGGGCCACCGGGGAGGGTCGATAAACAAGGTCATGGTTCCATTGTGGGGCTTTCGACTCGCGGCGGGCGTTCACGCGGCATAAACTATGTTCTCGTTGCCCTCGTAGCTCAGGGGATAGAGCACGGCTCTCCTAAAGCCGGTGTCGTTGGTTCGAATCCAATCGAGGGCACGAAAAAAGTCCCACCGGAACCGGTGGGACTTTTTTGCGCAAGGGAACCTATTCGCGCGGCCGCTGGCCGGGAAGTTTCCCCTCGGCAAAGTCGTTGAGTTTGCGGCGCACGATCATAATATTCACGATCAGGGCCACGACAACCAACGCAGCGAGCAACGCCCAGCGGGCGATCACGAGACCGGAAGCCGAGGCAACCAGGTCGGCGTCGTTGGGAGAAGCAACGGCGCTCTCAAGAACCCGGTTCCCTACGACGAAAACCAATGCGTATGCCAGCGCGGCCAGCCAGAACAGCCATTTGAGGGCTCGCTTGGGGGTGTTCAACCCGAAGAACAGCAGCATGCCCAGTGCGAACAAGAGGGGTGCGAACAGGCCGGTGGTGGCATGGACGCCGGTGTAATCGCCGAGTCCACTGTCACCGAGAGCTTGTGAGAACTGCGTGATGTACGGCTGATCGAAGCCGCCCAACTGGAGTTCCGGAACGCCCATACCGCCGGCCGCTCGCTCACTGAACCCTGTCAGCACCACGGCGTGGTAATAGGCCCAGATCGCGATGCCGATGATGAGAGCTGCTCCCACCACGATCGAGGCGGAGGACGACTTACCGGGCTCAGCCTTGAGCGCGCCGTCCGGCATCTCGTAGACGTGCTGACCCCTGCGGGGTGACCGTGCTGGGGAAGAACCTGCGCCACCGGCCTTACCGGAGGAAGCGCCATATTTCTTGGCTTTTTGCGAATTGGTCATACCCATGGCTTTCATTATCCCCGTTACGCAGCATCCGCGGTGGTTCGCCGCAGTCAGGGACAGGCCGCCCCCGCCGGAGTAGGCTTTGTGACTACGGGTACACACCGGGTAGATACCGGTGACACTAGGTGCCCCCGCGGGCACCGCGGAAGGATGGTGACGGTTGTGGAACTTTCCATTGGCCTGCCTGACGGGTTCCTCATGCGAGTCGATCAAGGGTCAGAACTCACGCTGTTCGAGACCGATCACAGTACGGTGCGGCGGCGCATTGACTGCTCGTGTCTGGACGGGGCCGAGATCGTGGACATCGTGTGGTCTCACAAGCTGTCTGCAGTGATCGTGGCTGTTCCCTCCCGGCATCAGCTCTTCCGGTGGGATGCCTACACCGACACTCTCCAGGAGTACGCGGGTACCGGTGAGAAGGGCCGCCGCGACGGTCGCATCGCCCAGGCCAAGTTCGCCTCCACCGTGTCCATCACCGAATCCGGTGACGGCCGGCTGTGGTTCGTGGACAAGGAGTCGTCCTCGTTGCGTTACATCGAGATCGACACCGACCGACCCGATGGCGGCCCGCAGGTGGTAACCGTGATCGGTCGCCACGGCGCAGGATACAAGGACGGTCCCGCGGACGAGGCCCAGTTGAACCATCCGGAGGACCTCCAGGTTCTCTACGACGGTTCGATCGTGGTGGCTGACACCGGTAACCACGCCATCCGGCACCTGGACCTCACCGAGATGGAAGTGTTCACGACCTACGGAGGGCCCGAGCAGGACCCCAACGAGTTCGACGACGACGATTTCGAACTCGAGGCACCCGTCCGGGTGACGGTCGCGGACTCACAATTGTGGGTCGACGACGCCAACGGCCGGCACATGCTCGAACCCAAGTACGTTTGAGCTGAATCCGAGCGTCATGGGTGTCTGATGGCCTGGATACACTGGGCGGACCATGGATTACCTCGCAGACAACCCTTTGCTTTCGGCCGCTTCAGTGCGTTCATCGGCGGCGCCCGCTACACCCGCGCACCAGGGTGCCTCAACGGCGCAGTTGGTGGACGGCCTCAACGAACCGCAACGTGCTGCGGTGGAGCACGCTGGGTCGCCACTGTTGATCGTGGCGGGTGCGGGGTCCGGTAAGACTCGTGTGCTGACGCATCGGATCGCCTATCTGCTGGCCTCCGGACGAGCCAATCGCGGTGAAATCCTGGCGATCACGTTCACCAACAAAGCTGCCGCGGAGATGCGAGAGCGCATCGAAGAACTTGTGGGAGACTCCGCCCGGTCCATGTGGATCTCCACGTTCCACTCCCTCTGCGTGCGAATTCTGCGCCGCGAGGCCAAGACCTTGGGGCTCACCTCCAACTTCTCGATTTACGACGCCGCCGATTCGTTGCGTTTGATCACGCAGGTGGCCAAGCAACACGAGCTGGACCCCAAGCGCTTTGCGCCCAAGGCGATCCAGCACAAGATTTCCGCGCTGAAGAACGAACTCGTGGACGACGAGACATTCCTGTCGCGTGCCAACAGCACGGACCCGTTCGAGATGGCCGTGGCCGAGGTGTACCGCGGATACATGCAGCGGCTGCGTGCGGCCAATGCTCTGGACTTCGACGATCTCATCGGGGAAACGGTGCACATGTTCCGTGCGTTCCCCCAGGTCCTGGACTACTACCGACGCCGCTTCAAGCACATCCTGGTGGACGAGTATCAGGACACCAACCACGCCCAGTACGCCCTGGTGCGTGAATTGGTGGGCGGCTCCTCGGAAAACTACCGTGACGAAACGGGTCTTCCGCCGGCTGAACTCACGGTCGTGGGTGATTCGGATCAGTCCATTTACGCGTTCCGCGGTGCGGACATCCGTAACATCACGAACTTCGAACGAGATTTCCCCTCCGCCCGAACCATCCTGCTGGAACAGAACTACCGCTCCACCCAGAACATCCTCTCCGCCGCCAACTCGGTGATCTCGCAGAACTCCGGGCGGAGGGACAAGAAACTCTGGACGGCGGAGGGCAGCGGTGCCCCGATCATCGGTTACGCGGCGGAGAACGAGCACGAAGAAGCCCGCTTCATCTCCGAGGAGATCGACCGGCTGCAGGATGAACACGGTGTGCGTCCCGGGGACGTTGCGGTCTTCTACCGCACCAACGCACAGTCGCGCTCGCTGGAAGAGATTCTCATGCGTGTGGGTCTGCCGTACAAGGTGGTCGGCGGAACCCGCTTCTACGAGCGCAAAGAGATCAAGGATGTGATCTCTTACCTGCGCGCCATTGCAAACCCCGCTGACGACATCAACGTGCGGCGGGTGATCAACGAGCCCAAGCGTGGCATCGGAGACCGCGCTCAGGGGGCAATTGCAGCCCTCGCGGATCGGGAGAACATCAGTTTCAGCCAGGCCATGCACCGCCTGGATGAGGCACCCGGGCTGGCCAAACGCTCGGCCAACGCTGTTGAGAAATTCGTGCAGCTCATGGATGACCTGGAGGAGCTGTCCCGAACCGCCTCCGTCACAACCGTGCTCGAAGCGGTGCTTGAACAGTCCGGTTATCTCGAGGCTCTGCGCTCCTCCAACGATCCCCAGGACGAATCCCGGGTGGAAAACCTGGCCGAGCTCGTAGCGGTGGTCCGCGAATTCGAGAAGGACAACCCGGAGTCCGGGCTGGGCGAGTTCCTGGAACACGTGGCCCTCGTGGCGGACGCGGATCAGATCCCACAGCAGCCCGAGCCGGCCGACGGGTCGGTCAGCGCGCAGCAGATCGCCAAGGAGGTCGAGGAGGCCCGCTCACAGGGGGTCGTGACCCTGATGACCCTCCACACCGCCAAGGGGTTGGAATTCCCGGTCGTGTTCCTCACCGGCATGGAGCACGGGATTTTCCCGCACCAGCGCAGTTTCCTGGATCCTTCCAGCATGGAAGAAGAACGTCGGCTGGCCTACGTGGGTATTACCCGCGCCAGACAGCGCTTGTACCTCACGCGGGCGGAATCGCGCTCCATGTGGGGTCAGTCCCAATTCAACCCGCCCAGCCCGTTCCTGGAAGAGATCCCGGGGGACCTGCTGGAATGGAAGCGGGTGGGCTCGGCGTCCTCCGGGATGGGCTGGGGATCACCCATCCACGCCGGCGGCGACCGGCGGGACAGCATGCGGGGATCCTCCTGGGCGGCCGGTGCCGGATCGGGAGCGTCCTTCTCGAGGCTTGGAGCGGCGTCGGCGGGCCGGGTGCAACCGCGCAAAGAAATCCCGGCGCTCTCCGTGGGAGACGCCGTGGAACACACGGCGTTCGGTAGGGGTTCCGTGATCTCGCTGGAGGGCAGCGGCGACAAGACGGTGGCCAAGGTACGTTTCGGTGCGGAGGAGAAGCGGCTTCTGCTCCGTTACGCCCCCATCAGCAAGGTGTCCTGAACCGAGATCGAGACGGCGACCTCAGAGGAACAGGAACACCAACGCGGTGAACACCGCCGTGGTGCGCAATGACTCACCCGTGAGCACATGGATGATTCCGAGCAGGAACGTGCTGATGAGTGTCGCCAGCGCCACGGCCCCGCCCGGGGCCAGGAACATGACCGCCCCGAGCACGAGACCCGTGACAATGCCACCCCAGGGAATGTAACGAGCGGCCGGGAACGAAAACCGTAACCGCAGGGCTCGATGGGCGTAGGACAAGAAGCTTGCGATCAGGCACGCCCGACCCACGTGATAAATCAGCCAGGCGACCATGGGCAGCCACGCAATGGGCCCGTACATGCCGTAGACCTCCCAGTAGTTGCGCACCGGGGCCATGCTCCACGAATCGGTGACGAAGACCGGCAATACGATGGCCGCAAGCACTGCCGCAATGAAGCACACGAGAACTTTGGACCACGTCCGGTGGCTCAGGGGTGAGGCGAACTCCGAGGGCAGTGGATCCAAACCACGTCGCCGGGACCATGCGAGCAACAGGCGTGCCAGGACGAACCAGGCCAGCCCCAATCCCACCCAGAAAAGAATCTGCAGAGCCAAGGGGTAATAGGTGGGAATGTCGCCGGTGACCGTGAGCACCGAACCATCGACCACGAGCTCGAGGCCCAGACCCACAAAGGACATGGTGGCCAGAGCGGTCATGAACCCCCGGTCGGCTGGGCGGGCATCCCATACATCGGCAAGTTCCACGCTACGCATGGCCACCAGTCAACCAGTAATAAGGACCCAATCAACGAATTGCATGGGGTGGTGACCTTTGCATCTACCGGACTGTGACGCGAGTTATCCACTCCATGGACTAAAATCACAGTAAGGGCAGTATTGCCGTGCAATTTTCGCGGCCTACCCGATCTATCAGGTCGTCCTGCTGAAGCTCAATGCTTGGGCAG
Organism: Kocuria atrinae; assembly: GCF_039531425.1. Lineage (NCBI taxonomy): Bacteria > Bacillati > Actinomycetota > Actinomycetes > Micrococcales > Micrococcaceae > Kocuria > Kocuria atrinae. The sequence goes on along the minus strand of NZ_BAAAQA010000026.1, from coordinate 27,789 downwards.
TTCGACACACCACCTCGACGCAAAGGACACTTATCCGTGGACCTGTTTGAGTACCAGGCACGCGACCTGTTCGAAAAGCACGGTGTTCCCGTGCTGGCCGGCATTGTCGCCACCACCCCCGAAGAAGCCAAGGCAGCAGCAGAGAAGATCGGCGGCGTGACCGTCGTCAAGGCACAGGTCAAGGTCGGCGGTCGTGGCAAGGCCGGCGGTGTGAAGGTCGCCAAGACTGCCGATGAGGCCTACCAGTACGCCAAGGACATCCTCGGCATGGACATCAAGGGCCACACCGTTCACCGCGTCATGATCGCTGAGGGTGCGGACATCGCCGAGGAGTACTACTTCTCGGTGCTGTTGGATCGCGCCAACCGCTCCTACCTTGCCATGTGCTCCGTCGAAGGCGGCGTGGAGATCGAGCAGCTGGCCGTCGAGCGTCCCGAGGCCCTGGCCCGCGTGGACGTGGACCCGGCGGAAGGCATTACCGAGGCCAAGGCCCGCGAGATCGTGGAGCAGGCCAAGTTCGATACCGAAACCGCAGAGAAGATCGTGCCCGTGCTCGTGAAGCTGGGCGAGGTCTACGCGAAGGAAGACGCCACCCTGGTGGAGGTCAACCCGCTGGTCAAGACCGGTAACGGCGATGTACTGGCTCTCGACGGCAAGGTCTCCCTGGATGACAACGCCGAGTTCCGTCACGAGGACCACGCTGGTCTGGCCGACAAGTCTTCTGCCGATCCTCTTGAGGAGAAGGCCAAGGAGAACGACCTCAACTACGTCAAGCTCGACGGCGAAGTGGGAATCATCGGCAACGGTGCCGGTCTCGTGATGTCGACCCTGGACGTTGTGGCTTACGCCGGCGAGAAGCACGGCAACGTGAAGCCCGCCAACTTCCTCGACATCGGCGGTGGCGCATCCGCAGAGGTCATGGCCGCCGGCCTGGACGTCATCCTCAACGACCCCCAGGTCAAGTCCGTGTTCGTGAACGTGTTCGGCGGCATCACCGCGTGTGACGCGGTGGCCAACGGCATCGTGAAGGCCCTGGAAATCCTGGGTGACTCCGCCACCAAGCCCATCGTGGTGCGGTTGGACGGCAACAACGTGGATGAGGGGCGTCAGATTCTTAGCGATGCCAACCACCCGTTGGTCACCTCCGCGGAAACCATGGACTCCGGCGCCGACAAGGCCGCCGAGCTGGCCCACTCCGCCAAGTAATCGCCCACGCGTAGATCTATCAGGAAGAAGACATGTCGATCTTTTTGAACAAAGACTCCAAGGTCATCGTTCAGGGCATCACCGGCGGCGAAGGCACCAAGCACACCGCCCGTATGCTCGCTGCCGGCACCCAGGTGCTCGGCGGTGTGAACGCCCGCAAGGCCGGCACCACGGTGCAGCACAAGAGCAAGGACGGCCAGGACGTAGAACTGCCCGTTTTCGGCTCTGTGTCCGAAGCAGTGTCCGAGACCGGCGCCAACGCGTCCATCGTGTTCGTGCCCCCGGCCTTCTGCAAGGACGCCGTGATCGAGGCCATTGACGCCGAGGTCCCGCTCATCGTTGTGATCACCGAGGGCATCCCGGTTCAGGACTCCGCTGAGTTCTGGGCCCACGCCAAGGCCAACACCGGTGCGGACGGCAAGCCCAAGTCCCGCATCATCGGCCCCAACTGCCCGGGCATCATCTCCCCCGAGGAGTCCCTGCTGGGCATCACCCCGGCCAACATCACCGGCAAGGGCAAGCTGGGCCTGGTCTCCAAGTCCGGCACCCTGACCTACCAGATGATGTACGAGCTGCGCGATCTGGGCTTCACCACCGCGATCGGCATCGGCGGTGACCCGGTCATCGGTACCACGCACATCGACGCTCTGGAAGCGTTCGAAGCTGATCCGGAGACCGAGGCCATCGTGATGATCGGTGAGATCGGTGGCGACGCCGAGGAGCGTGCCGCTGACTTCATCAAGGCCAACGTGACCAAGCCGGTTGTCGGCTACGTCGCGGGCTTCACGGCTCCCGAGGGCAAGACCATGGGCCACGCGGGCGCCATCGTCTCCGGCTCGTCCGGAACCGCACAGGCTAAGAAGGAAGCTCTCGAGGCTGCCGGCGTGAAGGTGGGTAAGACTCCTTCCGAGACCGCCCAGCTCATGCGCGAGATCTTCGAAGGCAAGTAAGTCGCGCGCGGCCGGTTGAACCGGCACGTACGAATGCCGACGCCGCTCGCCCACTTCGGTGGGGGAGCGGCGTCGGCGCGTTAAAGGCTTGGGAGCGGTAGGTCAGGCGAGCACGATGGTCCGGTTACCGGAGATCACCACGCGGCCTTCGGCGTGCCATTTCACGGCGCGGGACAGGGCCTGCGTTTCGGCGTCGGAACCGACGGCCACCAGGTCGCTGGGTGTGTGCGCGTGGTCCACGGGAATCACCCGCTGGGCAATGATGGGGCCTTCGTCCAGATCCGACGTCACGTAGTGGGCAGTGGCACCCACCATCTTCACGCCGCGGTCATACGCCTGGTGGTACGGCTTGGCGCCCTTGAACGAGGGCAGGAACGAGTGGTGGATATTGATGCACTTGCCGGACAGGGCGCGGGTCAGGTCATCAGAAAGGATCTGCATGTATCGGGCGAGCACCACCAGCTCGGTGTCGTAGTGCTCCACGAGCTCCAGCAGCTCTGCCTCCGCTTTCGGCTTGGATTCCTTGGTCACCGGGATGTGGTGGAACGGAATGCCGTAGAAGTCCACGAGCGGCTGCAGGTCCGTGTGATTGGAGACCACCGCAACAATCTCGATGGGAAGCGAATTGACCCGCTGTCGATGCAGCAGATCGGTGAGGCAGTGGGAGATCTTGGAGACCATGATGAGCACCCGGGTCTTCTTGCGGGCGTTGACCAAGCGGAAGCGCATGCGGTGCTGATCGGCCACCGGCTGGAACCCCTCGATGAGGGACTCCGTGGTAACCGTCCCCGGGTCGCTCATGGTGTGACAGCGAATGAAGAATTCGCTGTTGTGGCGGTCGGAGAAGTGCTTCACATCAAAGATGTCGCACCCCTGATTGGTCAGGTTCGATGCCACAGCACTGACCAAACCGTAAGCCTCGGGGCAGTGGACGGTAAGGATGTGCTCATCGGGAGTGGACAGCGGGGCGAACATCAGCGGGGATCTCCTAGGACAACACGGGAAACGGCACGTATGAGGGCCGTAGATGATCCTAGCCGGGTGCTCGGGTCCCGAGCCATGTGGGGGTGCCTGATGAGATCGATATCTCGCGTGTGACGGGGTATGACCCGAAAACAGGCGAGGGCGTTTACAACCGGTGGCCCCCGGAGCGGACGGTAGGAGCCCGTCCGGCGCGGGGAGAGGTGCGCCTCTGTTAGAGAACCAGCGGCCACCGGCAGGCGTAAACGCCTCAACGGGATGAAGCCGTGGGCTGAGCGGCTATCGACGCAGAGCATCGACCACAAAGCACCCCCCAGTGCAAGTGTGGTGATTTATCCCGTGCGAAGTCTCCCGTTGTGGTGGTTTCGAGAACCACAGGTCAAAGAATATCCGAAATGTGCGGTGGCCAGTAACCTGCCGATCGTGTTGTGGAGACCGCATGGCCTCTAGACCCCACCGATGAATACGTTGGAATGAACTTGTTACCAAGTCGTAACCATTGGCGGGCTAGGCGAAATGCCTATGGTTGTTGGCCGGCGAGGGAGTTTAACCAGACCAGAGCATGCTTTTGCATATTACGGCGGTGCTATGTGTGGGCCGAAGTGGGGACAGGACATATTCGCCCTCAGTTGTCATCGACGCGTTTAGAAGCTTCTGTCTCGTAAATAGGCTCAACAGACATCTTGTCCGAATCCCATTATGCAACAGTGGTATTAAATGCCAGCCCCAAGAGGTAGGTCGCGATGGCCGCGCCGTAGCCGATGGCGAGTTGCCTCAACCCACGTTTGAGCGGGGACGCACCGGAGAGCAAGCCTACGCAGCCGCCGGTGAACAGTAGCGCGAGGCCGACGAGGAACATGCCCACGAGCAATGCGGTGCCGCCACCCAGCCCCAGGAAGTACGGAAGGATGGGGATGATCGCACCGGAGGCGAAGAAGCAGAAACTGGATGCGGCTGCTCCCAGATCCGTGCCGAGGGCCTGGTTCTCATCCGATTCTCGTGGTTCCTCATCCGTGTCCTCGACCTGGCCACGATTAAGAGCCGCTCGTGCCTTGGCGTCCTGGAAGGACAGGGACGGGTCGCAGTCGCAATCGAAGTGTCCTAGTCGTTCTGCCGCGCGGTGTTCCGCAGCTTCCTCGGACATTCCGCGAGCCCGGTAGATCAGGGTCAGCTCGTTGGCATCGAGATCAAGTTCAGGGGCGACCTCCAGGGTCACCTGGGTGGGGCGTGAGGCATCCAGGAGCTCGCGCTGGGAACGGACCGACACGAATTCTCCGGCTCCCATGGATAGCGCCCCGGCCAGTAAGCCGGCGATGCCGGAGACCATGACAATCGAGGAAGAGACTCCCGTGGCACCGATACCCATGATGAGAGCCAGGTTGGAGACCAGGCCGTCATTGGCTCCGAACACTGCTGCGCGGAAGTTACCTGACAGCCGGGTGCGTCCGTCGGTGGCCAGCGCGCGGATGATCTCCTCGTGAACGGCTTCGTCGGCGGCCATCGCCTCTGAAGCGTCCGGGTCCTCGCGGTAGGGGGATCGAGATTCGGCGCGTTGCAACAGGGCCAGGACGAAGACCGTGCCGAAGTGCTTGGCGAGGAACATGAGCGCCCTGGATCGCAGGGAGGGCCGAGCGGATTTTTGCGCGTGCGGGCCAAGAAGCCTGCGCCAGTGCTCCGCGTGCCGGTCTTCCGCCACGGCGACCTGGTGCAGAATCTCACCTTGTTGGCCGGGGGCGTGGTCGGCGAGATGCTGGTAAATCGCCGCCTCTGCCAATTCGTCGGCCAGGTAGCGGCGCCAACGGCGGATCTGCGCGGATGTGGGTTCGGTGGATGGCGTGTGAGCTGAATGGGGCGATTCTGAAAATCCCATGGGGCAAGATCTTACGCCGCGGCTCGCGATCAGGGTTTCGGGAATCCGAAAGGAGAGCGAACCGCGAGCGAGGGTCGCATCGCGGTTCGCGTGGCGGGCTGGTTCGACCCGGGTGGCTTTCGGTCAGCGCGGACGACGCCGCAGGATGGCGAAGGCGACGACGCCCACCAGGATTCCCCAGAACGCAGACACAATGCCGAAGGGCTGAATGCCGGACACCGTGACCACAAGAGTGATCAGCGCGGCCTCGATGACGGCGGGCTGATGGTTGCCCTGATGCATGGAATCGAACATGGAGCCCTGGAGCGCTCCGAGCAGCGCGACACCCGCCAGCGCGGAAATGAGTCCGGGAGGAATGGCGGAGAACAAGGTGACGATCGTGGAGGCGAAGGCGCCGAACAAAATGTAGAAGGCGCCGCACGCGATTCCGGCAACGTAGCGGCGTCGGTGTTCGGGGTGGGCCTCGGGGCTCGTGGCGATACCCGCCGTCACAGCGGCGAGATTCAATGCGTGCGATCCGAACGGGGCGAAGATGATGGACGCGATGCCGCTGGCACCGAGCAGTGCCCTGTCATTGGGCGGGAAGTCAGCGGTCTTCATCATGGCCAGACCGGGCGCATTCTGACCGGCTGCGGTCACGATGAGCAGGGGAATGGAGATTCCTGCGATCGCGGCCCACGAGAAAGTGGGCATCGTGAACTCGGGTACCGTTAATCTGAAATCGGGGGACACGGAATTGATGGCCCCGGTCAGCCAGGCCACCCCCACGCCCAGTCCCATGGCCACGAATACGGCGTACCGGGGGAGGAAGCGCTTGCCCAGAAGGTAGCCGATCACCAGTGCGCCGGCGGGCGCCGGGTTTTCGACCACCGAGGGTGCCACCTGGATCGAGAAGGGCAGAAGCACACCGGCGAGAACCGCAGCGGTAATGGGTTTGGGAATGGCGTCCAGAATTTTGCCGAACCAGCCGGTGACACCCAGTATCAGACCCAGCACGGCGGTGACGATATAGGCACCGATGGCGTCAGAGAAGGAGAAATTACCCAGCGAGGTAATTAAAAGGGCCGCGCCGGGAATCGACCACGCCACCATGACCGGCTGCCGGAACCACCAGCTGCACAGCACGCACGTAATTCCGGATCCGACGGAGATGGCCCACACCCACGACGCGGTCTGCTCGGTGCTCAACCCAGCTGCCCGGGCCGCTTCGAGGACCACAAGTAGCGGTCCGGCGTAGGAGACGACCACGGCCACGAATCCCGCGAGGGTCGCGGACAGGGACCAGTCCTTCCCGAGTGAGTTCCTCGGTGTGTCCCGGGATGGCCGGGGGGCGGTGCTCATGGTTCTCCCGATGAGTTGACGGTGCGGTGGGCTCAGCTCACCATATGGGGAAAATCACACCGGGGGAAATATGAATGCTGTGGAACTTTATCTGATTTACATATCAGTGTCGGCGAGGTCCTGCTCGGGGTCGATCACGGTCAGCGTGCCCGTGCGGCCCTCCGGCACGGGGAAGCTGCCCGTACCCCAGTGGAAAGCATAGGGATCATCGCACGAACGGCCATGTCGAAGGGCCGCCAGAATCCGGTGGGATGCCTCCGTCGGATCGTGCGGTCCAGAGGTCCACGGTTGGTCCGTGGCCAGGGGACGGTTCCAGCCGGCGTTGTCGAAGAACTCGGTGCGGTGGGGCCACGCCTCGGGCGGCAACTGGTGGGCCGAGCTAACCGCACATTCTGCGCCGCCGGGTCCGGTGCGGACCCACGCAGCGGGTGTGTCGGAATCCGAGGGAGCGCCGTCGTACTCGAGCACCAGGAAATCGTTCCACAGAAGTTCCTCGATAGCGCTGGCGAACAGCGCCTCGAGCTTCTCCCACACGGCGGTCGCCTGACATGTTTCGGTGATATCGACCACCCCGATGCCGGCCCGCTCGAGTCTGTGACGGCCCCCGGGGACTGGCGTCTCCGGGTTGACGGTGGGGGACATGAATTTCACTCCATACGCGGTAAAACGGCGGCTGATCAGAGGGAACAGTCCGAGGAGACTGTTCGCAGCAGGGTGTGCCGCTGATGCTTACGGTAACTATCCATGTGGGCCCGGTCGATACCCCGCACGAATATGACTCCGCGCAGCGCGGACGACTCAGGGGGAGAGGAGTGAACGAATGTCGTTGGCCGTAATGGCGGAGGAGAATGCGCGGTCATCATCGAGCACCGCGGAGAACAGGTCCGCCTTGCGTTGCTTGAGTTCCATGACCTTTTCCTCAATGGTGTTCTCCGCGACCATTCGGTACACCATGACCTTCTTGGACTGCCCGATACGGTGGGTGCGGTCTACTGCCTGGTTCTCCGTGGCGGGGTTCCACCAGGGGTCCAGGAGGTAGCAATAATCGGCCTCGGTCAGGTTGATGCCGAAACCACCGGCCTTCAAACTGACCAGGAACACAGGTGCCCTGCCGCTGCGGAACTTGTCGAGAGCGCCAGCGCGATTGCGCGTGGAGCCGTCCAGGTAGCTGTAAGGGATCTTGGCCTCGTCCAAGCGCGCGGCCACGAGTTTCAGGAAACTCGTGAACTGGCTGAACACCAGGGGACGGTGGCCTTCCGCAACGATCTGGGGCAATTGTTCGAACAACGCGTCCAGCTTGGAGGATGACGCCGTGGACTCCGGATCCACCAGCGCGGGGTCCAGGGCGAGCATGCGCAGGGTGGTCAGTGATTGGAAAATGGTGAACCGGTTGCGGTCGAAATTCTGCAGCAGCCCCAGGATCTTGGCGCGTTCACGCTGCAGTCGCCGGTCGTAGGCGGTGCGGTGCGCTTCGTTCAGGCCCACCTGCTGCGTGTGCTCGAGCTTGGGAGGAAGCTGCAGATCGACGTCGTCCTTGGTGCGGCGGAGCATGAAGGGGCGGATGCGCGCCCGCAGCCGCGTGAGCACCTCGGGATCCTGGGCGCGTTCGATGGGCGTCTGGTAATGCTCCGTGAACTTCTTCTTCGAGGGGAACAGTCCCGGCGCCGTCAACGAGAACAGCGACCACAACTCGGAGAGGTTGTTCTCCATGGGAGTACCGGTGATGGCCAGCTTGAACTGCGCCGAGAGATCTTTCACGGCGCGGTACGCCTTGGTGCGCGGATTCTTGACGAATTGGGCTTCGTCCATGATCACACCGGCCCACGGGAGGGACTGGTAGAGGTCCGCTTCCAACCGGAGCAGCGTGTAGGACGTGAGCACCACGTGCGCCCCGCTGGCCGTATCGGGCAGATGCTGCCGCGTGGAGTTCATGGTCTCGATGGTCAACGACGGCGCGAACCTCTTCAGCTCAGCGGTCCAGTTGGCCACCACGGACGTGGGTGCCACCACCAGGAACGGGGGAAGATCCGGCTCCAGCTCTCGGGCTCGGAGAATAGCGGCAATCGTCTGGACGGTCTTACCCAGGCCCATGTCGTCCGCCAAGATGCCGCCCAGCGAGTGGTCCCACAAGAAACTGAGCCAGCGGTACCCCTCGTACTGGTACGGGCGGAGATTGGCCTGGAGCGACTCCGGCTCCACGGGGGCGGGAATTTCCTGCAGGTTGGCCAGCGCTCGCACGCCGTTGCGCCATTGTTCGGCCTGGTGGGTGTCGGTGGCAATGTCCTCGAACTGTTCCCACAATCCGGCTTGGTACCGGTTGAGGGACAGCGGTGCGTCCTTGTCCTCTTGGAGAGAGCGGGCCTCGGCGATCAGTTGCTTGAGCCGCACGAATTCGGGACGGTCCAGCGGGAAATAGGAGCCATCGGGCATGAGCATGACGTCCTGGCCGACGTCCAGGGCCTGGAAGATATCCGCGAAGGGAACGTAGTGCTCTCCCACCTTGATGGTGACGCCCAACCCGAACCAGTCCCGGTGTTCCGTGGGCGCGGTGGACACGGTGATCTCCGGGGCGCCGGTCACTTCCTGGTAGGCGGGAATGCCGCCGCTCTCCTCGATGCGTAGGTCAGGAACCTTGCGCAAGAGGGGGAGCCACACGCGGATGAACCGCAGCGCATCCGATGCGGCATAGGAACTGCGTTTGAAGTCCAACTCAGGAATTCTGCGGTGCACGGCTTGAACGACCGAGGACTCCCACCGTGACTCGCGGTTCACGGGTTCGTCCGCGAGCGGGTTCAGGGGGCGGAAAGGCAACCTGATGCGTTCGCGGCCCTTCTGGTATTCCCATTCCCACTCCACGCGTTCCGTGAGGTCGTCGTGATGCACGGTGAGCACCATTTCGGGGTCGGCGACCTGGGGCAATTCAAGGGAACCGTCCGTGGCGGTGATGTCCATGCTCTGGTGCAAGCGTGGGAAGTAGCGCTCGAAGAACTCGTCCACGCCGTCCCGAGGAATGGTCAGCTCCTCCGCTCGGTCAAGGAACGAGCGTTGCTGTTGGTTCAACCGCGTGGCCAGCGGGACCAAGTGCAACGGGAACTGGTTGAGGTCATCCGCCAACTCGAGTTCGCGGGGTTCCGCCTCGGGGAAGAACAGCCCGTGTCCGGGCTGGCCAATGATCCGGGTCCAGTGGAGCGGGATCTCGCTCTCACCCATGATCAATTGGGGAAAGAGCTTGAGCGCCCCGTTCTCGTCCGAGCTGACGCTGACCTCGAACCGACCCGCCGGCCCCACTTGCACGGGCTGACCGGTACCTTGTGAAACCAGAGGAATTCCCAGGGCCTCGGCCCGATTCAGGATGGGCCACAACAGGGGAGAGGTATAGCGCTCCATATGCAGCTGATGGCGGTCCACGGCGTAAGAACCCCGGTGCGATTCGGACAGCGCACGTAGTTCCTCGAACCAGTCCAACTGATCCTCAGTGAGCCGCCCTGACCTGGTGTGGTTGGCCAAATTGCCCCAGTCGATACCGGTGTGGATCCACCCGGAACGTTGCCCGCGCAGTACCGGTTGAGCAGTGAGCGTGACCGGCACGGCGTTCTGGTCCTGCTGCCAAGCCCGGGGGCCGCGGTGCTGGACGCGGGACAGGTTGAGCTCCAACGCGACCGAGGGGCCATCCTCCGGGTCCGTCACCACCCGATCATCGTCGGACCCCGGGACAATGCGGGACAATTCGCTACGCCAGTCGGTTGTGAGCCCGGTGGGCCGAGCGCTCGCGAAATGTACGTCACCATCCATGCCAATTACCGTACCGCCCTCCGGCGACACGCAAAGTCCGCGTGTGGTGAGGGCGACTGTCGCGCGGGGTCTCGCGGCGGCGTCGGAAACCTATAATCGACAAGAACCTGATTTATTTTCACCGCGCCGCTGGGCGCAGACGGAGGATTTGTGGCAGACGCCGCCGGGCTCCACACGGGAGACCACGCCATTGCATCGGGACCCCAAGAAGTCGAGTATCTACGCTGGAACGACGCTGTGGCCAGGGCCTTCTTCGGCACACAGGCTTCCGGTGAACTGGTCCACCTGGACCTTGACGACAAAACATTAGAGATCATCGGCGCCGAATTCGGGCTGGACGGCCCCTCCGCACTGCGGGCCATGGCCGATTCCGTCACACCCTTGTTGGTGGCTGACGGCTCGCGGCGCTCCATGTTCGACACGTTCAACAAGCTGACGGAGGCTTGGTACCGCGCGTCCAGGCGGCAACTCAACGACCTCAACAGGATCGGTCCGCCGCCCGTGGTCGCGCTGCTTGCCCTGTTCTCCCTGGCCGGCCGGCACATGTCCGCACTGGCTGCACGCACGGGTAATAAGTCCGTCTCCGCGTTCTACCTCCCGCTGGCCGTTCTGCTGCAGGCCGGTCAGGACAACGCCAAGGCCTTGGAAACCGCGGTTCGCAAGGACTCCGAGATGTACTGGGATGCACTGCGCTACTGGTTGGAACTGTTCGACGGTCAGGTCGGCCTGCCTTCCGCCTACGCAGTGAATCACCGCCCGGTGGGGCTGGCGCTGTCCCAGACCATGTTCGGTGAGGCCGAGCTGCGGCAGTTGCACCGCATGTTCGAAGACCTCGAACTGACCACCGCGCAGGGAATGAGTGCCCAGGAACTGGGTATTTACGTGGACTTCTGGCTCGATATCGCGGACACGGACGTGTCCAAGGGCATGCGTCGGATCTGGTCCAACCCGCTCACTCGCGACGCCGGCCTGCAGGTCGCCTTGGCACAGCTGGGCGCGTGGGAATCTTCCCGCGACGATGACGCCACGATTGCGGTTGCCACGGAGCGCCGGGCTTCCCGCCACCTGGGTCCGCGCAGTGTCAGCCTGTCCATGACCGACGGCACGGACTACGTGGGTAACCCGATCTTCGAACTCGGATTCGTGGTGCCCAAGCGCATGATTTCAGGACGGGAAGTGGAGCTGACCACCGAGGCCGGCCCGCGCACCATGTTCCTGTCGTATATCGGTGACGCCTATCTGGGTATCTCCGCGTACAACTCGCGCATGTCCAGCGAAACGTTGTTGTCCGGTGAGCTCAAGCTGTCCAACGGGGACACCGAGATCATCCGTAATCCGCGTCCGGTCGTGGTCTTCGCGAAGGACGCCTACTCGGACACGTTCATCTCGGTGGACCATATTCCGGCGGCCTGGCCCAGCCGCATCATGGTGCAGAACAAGCCGGAATGGGTCGAACAGATCCGGGCGATCCTGGACGACTCGGCCTCTCCGGACTACCGCGTGGTGGGCCCCGGCGAGAACGGACTGCCCGAGGACTGGGTGCTGTTCGACGACGTCCAGGTACTGCGCGCGGGTGACCCCATGCTCACTGTCAACGACAACTTCTCCGGGCTCGTGCCGCGGCTGGTGCCGGCCGTGACGCTGTCCGGCGGGTTGCGGATTCCCGGTGACGTGGATCGGTTCTCGGCGTCGCGTCCACCGCAGATCACCGTGACCTCGGAATCGGACGATCCGCTGTCGCTGGAATGCGAATGGCGGAATCCGCACTCGTTCAAGCTGATGTCCACCAAACTTTCCGCGCCCAGGGTCCCACCGTTCCAGGTGAGTCTGGAAGGCTCGGACCTGATGCGGGAGAACAAGACGCTCAAGCCCAACGACTACACGTTGGTGCTCAAGGCCGGTCGCACGGTGAAACAGCGTTTGGAATTCCGCGTTCGGGACAGTTCCTTCTACATCACCCAGCGTTCCCTGGGCTACGAGGGGGAAATGGTGCACGTGGCGCAGGAGCCTCTGTGGCCCGTCACGGCCACCACGTTGGATGAACTTCCCGACGAATACGTGCAGGGTTCCTTCGACAACATGGATTCGGTGGAATTGGCATCCGAATCCCTTGACGTGGAGGTCCCCGAGGTCGCGGGCTGGCACTCTGCCGAGGGGCTCATGTACCCCGAGCGCAGTAACGAATTGCCCGCGCCGGAGGGGGCGTCCTGTTTGGTCACGGGCAAACACAAAGTGATCCTGCCGCCCATGGATCCCAAGGCCAAGGCGCCGTGGATCTTCGGCCGTTGCCGTCACTGCGGCCTGACCAAGCGTTATCCCGGACGACTCACCAAACTTTCCGCGGTCGGTCAGACCGGAACCGTGGAGTCTCTGCAGTTCATTGGTCCGGATTACAGCGATTACCCCGATTCGTGGGCACCGCTGAAGGACGCGTTGACGTTCCTGGGCGGTGGCAAGCGAGGCAGCCTATCGATCATTGCCCGCCAGTCCGAGGACTCGGAGCGCTTCGAGGAATGGTTTGTGGGCCATCTGCAGGCGCTGGGTTTCCTGGAGGTCATCCGCGACGGCAGCTGGACGGTGCGCCGTTGGCAGGTGTGCTCCCCAGCGCTGACCCAGTTGGTGGACGGCTCCGTGCTGCTCACCGGCGGTTGGCGGGCAGAGCAGGAGGAAACCGTGACGGCGGCCGCCGAGGCGCTCGGCGCGGAGGTCGTGGTGCTTTCCCCGGAGGACCATGCGACCACCCTACTGCAGGAGGTTGATCTGGACGCACTGCGGGATGAGCTTCCGGACGGCATGTGCGACGTGGTCTACGAGGCCGGCCCCATCATGCTAGACACCCTGCCGCCGCTGTCCTCCGTGGTGGATTCATTGCCGTTGATCGAGATGCAGTACAACGGGGTTGCGGAGCATTTCGTTCCGAAGGACGCCACCTGGCAGGCCACGGAGGATCGCAACCAGGCGGGCTTGTTCCGCATCAATCACCACCATCGCACCCGGTACGCCTACCGCACCGAGGCCGACGTCGCATCCGGCCACGCGCGCCCGGTCTCCTCGGCCCTGGGTAAGCACCTGGCGGCTCGCGATCACGGTACGCCGCTGGTCAGTTATGACTCGGAGCTGCAGTTGCTGTCGGTGCCGATCGGGGCGGAGCTACCCGGGTTGTACGCTCGTGCGGCCGTGCTGTGTTCGGGCCTGTTGCCGACCAAGGTGGACGAGGACTTCTCGCTGAACTACGGGGACATCTCCGATGAATTCGCGAGCGCGCTGGTGGCCAAGCTGCTCGCGTGATCGAACACGTGTGAACGGTGAAAGCGCCGCCCTGCTCACCAGGGCGGCGCTTTCGCGTTGGGTTCAGCTACAGTAGAAACAGCTGTATCTGAATACTGAGTAGTAACCAGACGTCTCTAGCCCCCGGGTCGTCCAGCGTCCGGCCCGAATCTGCGAACGTAACCATGAGTGATTCCTCGACCATTCCCAGCCCTGATTCCGGATCATCAACCTCAGCTCAGTCCGATCTACCTGCTGAGGCGTCGCCTCAGCAGAAGTCCCCGATCTCCGTCAACTGGCGTGTCCTGATCGCCTCTGGCATTCTCATCATCGCCTTTTCAATCTGGGCCATTGTCGCCCCCGAGCAGGCAGATACCGTGATTGGCGGTGTCGTTGCCTGGGTGGCCACCCATCTGGGGTGGTTCTACATTCTCACCGCCACCCTGGTCATCGTGTTCGTGGTGGTCGTGGCCGTTAGCAAACAGGGCAATATCAAGATGGGCCCCGATCACGCGAAGCCACAGTTCAACATGTTCACGTGGACCGCCATGTTGTTCGCGGCCGGTATCGGCGTGGATCTGATGTTCTTCTCCGTGTCCGAACCGGTCACCCAGTACTACGCACCGCCGGTCGGTGACGGCCAGAACCTGGAAGCGGCCCGCCAGGCAGTCGTGTGGACCCTGTTCCACTACGGCATTACGGGCTGGGCCATGTATGCCCTGATGGGTATGGCCTTCGGGTACTTCGCCTACCGGTTCGGTATGCCGCTGAGTATCCGGTCTGCCCTGTACCCGTTGATCGGTAAGCGCATCCACGGTGTTGCCGGAGATGCCGTGGACACCGCGGCCCTCTTGGGAACGATCTTCGGCGTGGCCACTTCGCTGGGTATCGGTGTGGTGCAGTTGAACTTCGGTCTGCAGTACCTGTTCGGAATCCCCGAAAACCTGGCCGTGCAGTCCGCATTGATCGCTCTGGGTGTGCTGATGGCGGTCGCCTCGTGCGTCTCCGGCGTGGACAAGGGTATTCGCCGGTTGTCCGAGCTGAACATCATTCTGGCCATCGGGCTCATGCTGTACGTGTTGGTCACCGGCCGCACGGCGTTCCTGCTGGACGCCATTGTCATGAACATCGGTGACTTCCTGGCACGCTTCCCGGACATGACCCTGAACACGTTCGCGTTCGAGGCGCCCCAGGAATGGATGAGCGGCTGGACCCTGTTCTTCTGGGCCTGGTGGATCGCGTGGGCTCCGTTCGTCGGCTTGTTCTTGGCGCGCATCTCCCGCGGCCGCACGCTGCGTCAGTTCGTGGTGGGCACCATGACGGTCCCGTTCGCGTTCATTCTCCTGTGGATCTCGATTTTCGGTAACTCGGCACTGGATCTCGTGGTCGGTGGCGACAATGTCTTTGGCGAAGTCGCGATGAGCACTCCCGAACGCGCCTTCTACTCGCTTCTGGCCGAGTACCCCGGAGCAACCATCGCGGCCTCCATCGCGACCTTCACCGGTCTGCTGTTCTACGTGACCTCGGCGGACTCCGGCGCATTGGTCATGAGTAACTTCACGTCCAAGATCGATGACCCCAACCAGGACGGCGCCAAATGGCTGCGCGTGTTCTGGGCGGTCGGTACCGGTGTGCTGACATTGGCCATGCTCCTGGTGGGCGGTGTGACCACGCTGCAGAACGCCACATTGATCATGGGGCTACCTTTCTCCATCGTCATGTACCTGATCATGGTCGGTTTGTGGCGAGCGCTCCGCGTGGAGGCGAGTACCGCGGCGTCGAACGCTACGGCCAGCCGCTCGGCCGTTGCCGGGCGAACGGGTCGCGAGACCCACTGGCGCTCGCGACTGACCAGGTTGGGCAATTACCCGGGTGCCCGCACCGCACAACGCTACGTTCACGACGTCGCCGCGCCCGCCCTCAATACGCTGGCCGTGGAGCTGCGCGAATCGGGAGTGGACGTCACGGTCGAATGCACGTCCATTCCGGACAACTCGCCCGTGGATCAGGTGTGCATGCACGTGAACCTGGCCCCGGAACGTGATTTCACTTACCAGGTGTACCCCGTGGCATTCCCCACGCCGGGCTTCGGCGGGTTCCGCACCAACCCGGACTCGGACCTGTACTACCGCTTGGAGGTGTTCACGGCGACCGGCTCAATGGGCTACGACGTGCTTGGATACACCCAGGAACAATTGATCAACGACGCTCTGGACGGTTACGAACGTCACCTGGAATTCATCCGAATCAACCAGGAACACCCCGGAAGTACCCAGATTGGTCTGACCACGTCTGAGACCATTACGTGGAGCGAAGATTTCTCTGAACCCCAGGAGGAAACACGATGAGTAACACCCTGTACATCGACGGCCAGTGGGTCCCCGCTATCGAGGGCGGTACCAGGACCATCACATGCCCCGCGGACGGCACCGAGGTGGCTGTGGTCGCCGAGGCCACGAGCAAGGACACCGAGCGCGCCATCGCCGCAGCGCGAGCGGCCGCGGACGACGAACGTTGGGCCCGCGTCCCAGCCCCGGAACGCGGTCAGTTCCTGCTGCGCGTGGCGGACACCCTGCGAGAGCGCTCGGAAGAATTCGCTCTGGCCGAGTCCAAGGACACGGGCAAGCGGATGGAAGAGTCGCGCCAGGACATGTCCGACATCGCGGACTGCTTCGAGTATTTCGGCAAGATCGCGGCCGTGGACGCCGGTCGCATCATCGATGCGGGTGACCAGGACGTACTCAGCCGAGTGGTTCACGAGCCCGTGGGTGTGTGCGGGATGATCACTCCCTGGAACTACCCGCTGCTGCAGGCGGCGTGGAAGATCGCGCCGGCCTTGGCCGCGGGAAACACGTTCGTGCTCAAGCCGGCAGAACTCACCCCGCACACCTCGATCCTCATGCTGCAGGTGCTCGCTGACCTCGGACTCCCCGCCGGTGTCGGCAACCTGGTGCTGGGCGCGGGTGCCCAGGCGGGCGCGCCGCTGTCCAACGACCCGCGGGTGGACCTGGTCTCCTTCACCGGTGGCCTGGTGACCGGTCGAGTAATCGCTGCCGAGGCGGCGTCGACGGTCAAGAAGGTGGCCCTCGAGCTGGGCGGTAAGAACCCCAACGTGATCTTCGCGGACGCCGATTACGACGCCGCTCTGGACAACGCCCTCAACGCCGCGTTCATCCACTCCGGGCAGGTTTGCTCCGCCGGTGCGCGCCTGGTGATCGAGGAATCCATTGCCGAGAAGTTCGTGACCGACCTGGTGCGTCGGGCCGAACAGATTCAGCTGGGTGGGCCGTTCGACGAGAAGGCCGAAACCGGTGCGCTGATCTCCGAAGCTCACCGCGACAAGGTCCACGCCTACGTGGAGCGGGCTCGCGAGCAAGGTGCGCGGGTGCGTTGCGGTGGGAAGTTCGCCGAAGGCCCCTCGGCGGACGGGTCCCTGGAGCTGAGCAAGGGCGTATTCTACCTGCCCACCGTGATCGACCAGTGCACGCGTGAGATGGATTGTGTCCACGATGAGGCGTTCGGCCCCACCGTGACCGTGGAAACTTTCCGTACCGAGGAAGAGGCCATCGAGATCGCCAACGACACCAACTACGGCCTGGCCGGCGCAGTGTGGACCCAGGCAGCGGGCCGCGCCCAGCGCGTGGCGGGCAAACTGCGCCACGGAACCGTGTGGATCAATGACTTCGGACCGTATCTGCCCCAGGCGGAATGGGGCGGTATGAAGCAGTCCGGCGTGGGCCGCGAACTGGGCTTCCACGGTCTGGCCGAATACCAGGAAACCAAGCACATCTACCACAACACCCGTCCCGCGGTGACCGGCTGGTTCGCCGAGCACTGAGCCGCTCGGCCGAACCGCAGCAAGCACACTGTTGACTCAACGATGGGAGACATCATGACCACCACCGAAAGCGTGGCAACCTACGATTACATTGTTGTTGGCGCAGGTTCCGCCGGAGCCGTGATCGCGGCCCGCCTGAGCGAGAACCCGGACGTAACCGTAGCGCTGCTCGAGGCAGGCGCCCACGACGAGAACGTACCCGAGGTGCTGACCCTCAACCGCTGGATGGAACTACTGGAGTCCGGCTACGACTGGGATTACCAGATCGAACCGCAGGAAAACGGTAACTCCCACATGCGGATGGCTCGGGCCAAGGTGCTGGGCGGCTGTTCCTCACACAACTCGTGCATCGCTTTCTGGGCGCCCGCCGAGGACATGGACGAGTGGGAATCGAAGTTCGGGGCCGAGGGATGGAACGCCGAAACGGCCTTCCGCCTGTACCAGAAACTCGAGAACAACGAGGACTCCGGAGCCCACCACGGCCACGAGGGCCCGGTGCGGTTGCGGCAGGTACCCGCCGTGGACCCGTGCGGTGTGGCCGTGCTCGACGCCGCCGAACAGGCCGGTATTCCGCGCGCGGACTTCAACACCGGCAAGACGGTGACCCAGGGCGGCAACTTCTTCCAGATCAACGCGCGCGAGGACGGCACCCGTTCATCGTCTTCGGTGAGCTACCTCCACCCGATCAAGAACCGTGAGAATCTCACGATCCTGACGGGCACCCAGGCCAAGCGCGTGCTGTTCGACGAGAATCGGCGGGCCACCGGAGTGGAGGTCACGGACAACGCCTTCGGACGCGCGCACGTGATCACCGCCAACCGGGAGGTCGTCGTCTCGGCCGGCGCCATCGACACCCCCAAGCTGCTGATGCTGTCCGGCATCGGCCCCGCCGAGCACCTCTCCGAGGTGGGGGTGAACGTGTTGGTGGACTCCCCGGGTGTCGGATCGCACCTGCAGGACCACCCGGAGGTCGTGATCCAGTGGGAGGCCAAGAAGCCCATGGTCGAGGATTCCACCCAGTGGTGGGAGATCGGCCTGTTCGCCCAGGTGGACGAGGGGCTGGATCGCCCGGATCTGATGATGCACTACGGCAGCGTGAACTTCGACATGCACACCTACCGCCAGGGATACCCCACCGCGGACAACGCATTCTGCCTGACCCCCAATGTCACGCACGCCCGTTCACGCGGCACCGTGCGATTGCGCTCGCGGGACTACCGGGACAAGCCCCGGGTGGATCCGCGGTACTTCACCGACCCCGAGGGATACGACATGCGGATCGCGACCGCGGGTATTCGCAAGGCGCGTGAGATCGTCTCCCAGCCCGGCCTCTCGGAATGGGCCGGGGAGGAATTGTTCCCGGGGCAGGACGTGCAGACGGATGAGGAGATCGCCGATTACATCCGCCGCACCCACAACACGGTGTACCACCCCGCAGGATCGTGCCGTATGGGGCCGGTCGAGGACCAGGAATCGCCGCTGGATCCGCAGTTGCGGGTCAAGGGCGTGAGCGGCCTGCGCGTGGCCGATGCCTCCGTGATGCCGGAACTGGTCACCGTGAACCCCAACATCACCGTGTACATGATCGGTGAACGTGCTGCTGAACTGATCGCACAGGATCAGCAGGCGGCAGCACGGTAGACCCGCCTTCCAGGACACGGATGAGGCCCGGCACTCTTGGTGCCGGGCCTCACGTGTTTGGTCCTGATCAGGCGCTGAGCGCCACCGGTTTCGGTTCCAGTTTGTAGAACGGAATGCCGCCGGAGACGTCTGAGGCTCCGGGAACCAGTAGCTGCTGGTACTTCTCGCACCACTGGGCGCGACCGCGGTTGTGGGCGGCTGCGTGGGCCAGGGCACGAACGTTGTTGCTCACGTATTCATGAATGTCCCCATTGGACTCAATGAGACGCACCAGTTGGTGGTCGAGGTCGATATCGACGGTGACATCGACCCATTGTTCTCGGGGGGACTCGGTCTTTGTGCGTAGTTGTTTAATGTTCTTCATCAGTGTTGTGCCTTTGTACAGGGAGGTCCTTGCTGCGCCCGCGGTTGCGCCACAGCCGCTTCGTCATCCAATCCACCCCTGAACCAAGGGTTGGCGTACGCCGGGTTGGAGCCCAGCAGGTACCCGGTTTTTCGGACCGGGCACCAGAGCGCATCTCGAGAAGCTGGATTAGAGCGTAACGGGTCCGGCGCATGGCAAGCCAGGGGATGACGCATAACGTCACCAAAAGTTAATCAACTCATTGTTTGCGCGCTACGAGTCAGAGGGCTGTTGTGGACAACCTGCGCGCACGGGATGCCACGATGCGTGCTTGTGCATAATGCTCCATGAGCTGATCACACACGGCGGTCCAGGTGCGCGTCTGCACGGTGTCGTACGCAGTACTGGAGAAGGCGGCCCGTTTGGCGTTGTCGCCCACCAGGTCCTGTACCCGGTCACGAAGCATCTCGGTGTCGCCAGGTTTGTAGAGCCACCCGTTGCGGGACGAGTCCACGAGGTCCACGGGCCCGCCGCGTCCGACCGCCACCACGGGGACGGCACTGGCCATGGCTTCCTGAATCGTCTGACAAAACGTTTCGTGTTCACCGGGGTGCACGAACACGTCCAAGGAGGCCATGGCGGTGGCCAGCTCGTCCCCGTCCAGGAACCCCACGAAGTAGGCGTTGGGGAGCAGCATGCGGAGCTTTTCCTTCTCGGGCCCGGAACCCACGATCACCAATCGGGTGTCCGGCAACGAATCCAGAACCACGAGATCTTGCACCTGCTTCTCGGGTGCCAGCCGACCCACATATCCCACGAGCTTTCGCCCGCCACCCACTCGCTCACGCCACTGGTGATCGCGGCGAGCCGGATTGAACCGGCGGGTGTCCACGCCACGGCGCCACATCCGCACCCGCTGAATACCGTGCTCGTGCAGCTGCGTGATGGACGCCGTGGACGGCGCCAGCGTCACGGTGGAGGAATTGTGCATGTTGCGCACATGGCCCCACAGGACGTTCTCCAGAACGGGGGCTCCGTAGCGCGCGGCGTAACCGGGCACGTCCGTCTGGTAAATGGATGCGCAGGGCAATCCCAGGTTCTTGGCCGCTTGGATCGCCTGCCAGCCCAGGACGAAGGGAGAGGCAACGTGTACCACGTCGGGCCGGAACCGAGCCAGGATCCGCTGCATGCGAGCCACGGTACAGCTGGCTACTCGGACATCCGGGTATCCGGCCAGCGGGATGGATGCGATGCGCTGAACTTTCACCCCGTCCATGGTGTCCACGGACCCCAGGGCTCCGAGCTTCTCGTAGGACGGTGCAATGACCATGGCCTCGTGGCCCTGCGCCCGGAGATACTCCAGGACTCGAACCACGGAATGTGTCACACCGTTGATGTGGGGGAGGAACTGTTCGGCAACCACTGCGATTCTCACATTTAATACAGTGGCTGCCACGGGTCACCGGCTCTCCACGCCCCGGTGACCTCTCGGTGAAGTCTGGACCAACTCCGGTCGGGACGTGGAAAGATGGAGGCGATGAACTTCCCCACTTTCTCCCGCACGCTTTCGGGGGCCCGCGAGCGGTTGCAACGCCGCGAGGACGGTGCCCCCGGTCATTCACCCACGCCTCAGGACTCGGCCGATTCCGAACGGAGCGGCTCCGAGGACGGGTTCCCCATGCCCTTGTGGCTGCAGGGTGTCATCGAGCTACTGGCAGTGGCGGCCGTCGGCCTGTTGCTCACCGGACTGCTGATGGCGGCGGTGTGGCTGGCGGGAGGTTTCGATTCCCTGGGCGCGCTGGGCGGTTTGCAATTGGCGGGCCAGGTATGGCTGGTGGCCCACTGCACCCCGTTGACCATGGCGGCCATCCAAGGGATCGATCTGTCTTCCGGCGGCGGAACACTCACATTGGTGCCGCTGGGGTTGACACTGATTCCGTTCGGGCTGGCGGTCATCGCAGGCCGACGGATTGCACGGGCGTGCTGGCGCGGACAGTTCCTCAAACCGTTCATTGCCGGCATGATCACCTACGCCCTTATCGGGGCCTTGGTTGCGCTCGTGAGCAGCACCGAACATGTCTCGGCGAGCGTGCTGGCCGGAGCGTTGTTCCCCTTGATTCCAGCCGGCCTGGGCACTCTCGTGGGCGGATGGAGTGTTTCTCGTTCCTTGACTGCCGTGCTGGGTGCCGACGCCGCGTCATGGATCCAGCGGACCAGTCAGTATTCGCGCTGGGCCGGATCCTACGTGTGGGCCGTGGTGCGCGCGGGCTTTTTGTCCGCGGTGGCCGTGATCGCCGCTGGTGCTCTGCTGACAGCGGTGGCATTGGTGTGGAACTGGGACGGCATCATCTCCGTGTACCAAGAACTGGGTACGGGCGCGGCCGGGGATACTGCCCTGACCGCTCTGCAGCTCGGTTATCTGCCCAACATGATCGTGTGGGCCGCCGCGTGGGCCAGTGGCGCCGGATTCTCCGTGGGGGAGGGCACGATCACCTCCCCGTTCGAGAACGCGTTGGGAGCATTGCCGCACTTCCCGCCGTTCGCTGCGCTGCCCGAGGGGGAACCGTGGCTGTACGCCTCAGCCGTGGTGGTGTTGCCGGTCCTGGCCGGAGTTCTCGCGGGCTGGTGGTTCTTGCGCGAAGGAGAGAACCACCTGGACGACTGGATGGCCATTCGGCTTCCCATGCGGTGGTTCACATTCTTACTGTCCACGGTGCTGACGGTGGCGTTCATCGCTGCAATCGGCGCTGGCCTCGTGGCCCTGCTGGCGTGGCTGTCCCACGGTTCGTTGGGTTTGGGCAGGCTGACGGATATCGGCCCCAATCCATGGCACGTGTTCCTGTGGACAGGTGCCGAGATCACCGCCGGCGGCGTGATCGGTTACGTTCTGGGACCTTGGCTCGAGCGCGAGGGGTATCGAAAGAACCCCTGGAACAGTTCCCTGGAGGATACGACCGAGGACGTGTCGGATCCCGACGCTCAAGACGAGCACGATGGTGACGCCGAGGGGAGCGCCCGGGCGGCCAAGAAGGCCGCGAAGGCCGAGGCGAAGCAGGCTAAGAAGGCAGAGGCCCGTGACAAACGAGCCGCCAAGAAATCAGCGAAACGCAAGGCTGCTCGGTTGGCGCCCTGGGATGCCCAGGGCTCAACGGCTATGACCGCTCAGGAACCGGGCGACGCGGATTCAGCGGGGGTCAACGACAGCGACGGTGACGGTGTTGCCGTGCCCGAGGGGGACTCGGTAGGTTCCGAGGATTCTGTCGGTGCGGCTGACTCGGACGGGGCGGAAGCCGGGGAGGACTCGGCGGGTCCGGTTTCCAGTTCAGATCCGGAGAGATAGTTCCAGATATTGTCCGTGAGCTGGCGCTCGCAGTGACTCGTTGAGGACAGTGTCAACGCAGAATCAACGCATTCCTGGTAAACCTGTGAGGCCGGCCACACGGCCAAACGAGCGCCGCCCCCGAAGGCGTTGAACGCGCCCCACACAATGGCCAGGATGGCCAGGAACGTGATGAAGAACCGCGACTGCACCTTACGGGACGTGCTCAGGACCACGATGCCCAGGACCACTGCCGCGAGTGCCATGACCACGCCCACGGCGGTGGACCACACGTGACCGGTGACCAACGCGGAGGACAGCAGCGCCAAAGCGGCTGCCAGTCCGGAAAGCCTCAAACGGGAGGACGCGTGTGCTGTGTCGGGGCTTTCGGAATCCTGCATGATCTCCACTGTAAGGCAGCGGCAGGGGCGGGTCGGACCACAGAAAATCGTTAGCATGATTGGTATGCGACTCGTGGTCATGGTTTCCGGTTCCGGTACCAATTTGCAGGCAATCATCGACGCTCTTCACAAGGGCGATGTGGACGTTGACATCGTGGCGGTGGGCGCAGACAAACCCTGTGTCGGTCTGGAACGTGCTGAGGCCGCAGGGATCGATACGTTCCTGGTCCCGCTGGCGAACTACCCGGAGCGCGAACAGTGGAACCGGAGCCTGGAGCGAGCCATCGCCAACTACGCTCCGGACCGCGTGGTGTTCGCGGGTTTCATGCGCATTGTGGATGCCCAGCTGGTGGAGCGTTTCGCCGGCCGGATCATCAACACGCATCCCTCGTTGCTACCTTCGTTCCCGGGGGCACACGCGGTGCGTGACGCCATGAACTACGGCGTGAAGGTCACCGGCGCCACCGTGCACGAAGTCGTGGCCGACGTGGATGCGGGTCCCATCCTGGCGCAGGTCGCCGTGCCGGTCAGGGCGGAAGACACCGAGGATTCACTTCACGAACGCATCAAGTCCGCTGAGCGCGGTCTCCTCGTCAACGCATTGGCCGCGCTGAGCCGTGACGTCAATTTTGACCTGCCCATCGAGGAGCAGTCGTAGACTTTTCCTGGCCCCGGCGCCACCCACCCAACCCAACCTCTCCTGGAGTTTTTGTGAATTCAATTCAGCTGGACCGTGTACCCCTCAAACGCGCCTTGATTTCCGTGTACGACAAGACGGGTCTGGAGGAGTTGGCGCGCGGCCTGCACGAAGCCGGGGTGAGCATCGTCTCGACCGGTTCCACAGCACAGCGGATCTCTCAGGCGGGCGTGCCCGTGACCGAGGTTGCCGACATCACCGGCTTCCAGGAATGCCTGGACGGCCGCGTCAAGACTCTGCACCCGCGCGTACACGCCGGCATTCTGGCCGACCGCCGCAAGCAGGACCACGTGGACCAGTTGAAAGAGCTCGAGATCGAGCACTTCGACCTGGTGGTCGTAAACCTCTACCCGTTCGTGGATACCGTGCGTTCGGGCGCGGCTCAGGACGACGTGGTCGAACAGATTGATATCGGCGGCCCGTCCATGGTGCGCGCCGCGGCCAAGAACCACGCTGCCGTGTCCGTGGTCGTGGATCCCGCCAGCTACCCGGACGTGATCAACGCGGCCCAGGGCGGCGGCTACGACCTGGCCGCACGTCGGAAGCTCGCGGCCACCGCCTTCGCGCACACCGCGGCCTACGACACCGCGGTGGCCACCTGGACCGCACAGCAGTTCGAGACGAACACGGACGCCAACTTCTGGCCGCCCTACGCCGGCCTTGCGTTCCAGCGCGCGGAGTCCCTGCGCTACGGCGAGAACCCCCACCAGAAGGCGGCCCTCTACGTCGACGACGCCGCATCGCCGGGTATCGCACAAGCCGAGCAGCTCCACGGCAAGGCCATGTCCTACAACAATTACGTGGATGCAGACGCCGCCTTGCGCGCCGCCTACGACTACGATCTGCCCGCGGTGGCCGTGGTCAAGCACAACAATCCGTGCGGTGTGGCAGTGGCTTCTCCGAACGCTGAAGACTCCATTGCCGATGCGCACCGCAAGGCGCACGCGTGCGACCCGTTGTCCGCCTACGGCGGCGTGGTTGCGGCCAACCGCACCGTGACCGCGGCCATGGCTGAAACCCTCAAGGGCATTTTCACGGAGGTCGTGGTGGCACCGGGCTTCGAGCCGGCGGCCCTGGAGATCCTGCAGGCCAAGAAGAACATCCGCCTGCTCGAACTCCCGGAAGGCTTCGGACGGGATCCCCTGGAGTACCGCGCGGTGTCCGGCGGTGCGTTGTTCCAGCAAGCCGATCGCCTGGATGCCCCGGGCGATGACCCCTCCAACTGGACGCTGGCCTCGGGTGAACCCGCCGACGAGCAGACACTGGCGGACCTCACGTTCGCCTGGCGCTCGCTGCGCGCCGTGAAATCCAACGCCATCCTGCTGGCAGACAGCGGTGCCTCCGTGGGGATCGGCA
Organism: Kocuria atrinae; assembly: GCF_039531425.1. Classification (NCBI taxonomy): domain Bacteria; kingdom Bacillati; phylum Actinomycetota; class Actinomycetes; order Micrococcales; family Micrococcaceae; genus Kocuria; species Kocuria atrinae. The sequence continues at coordinate 2,787 of NZ_BAAAQA010000026.1, read as the reverse complement.
TGGGGCAGGTCAACCGAGTGGATTCCTGCAAGCTGGCCGTGGAACGTGCCAACTCTCTGGCGGAGGACGGCGCCCAGCGCGCTCGCGGTGCCGTAGCGGCGTCGGACGCGTTCTTCCCGTTCGCGGACGGTCTGCAGGTGCTGCTGGACGCCGGTGTGCGCGCGGTGGTGCAGCCCGGCGGTTCAATCCGTGACGAAGAAGTAGTCGCGGCTGCACAGGCAGCCGGTGTGACCATGTACTTCACCGGAGCTCGCCACTTCTTCCACTGAGTCGGCAATCGCAAGAGTTGACCGGCCCCGACGGTGGGGCGGAATGTTCTGAGGGCACGGTACCCGGACGGGTGCCGCGCCCTCAGCGCGTAGTACTGACAAGTTTCCGTGCCCGATTAATAGGTCGACAGTGTATGTAAGTAGCGCTCCTGGATGTCCTGCAGAGTGGCCGCAGAATGGGACGTGCCGCCGGTTGCCTCGGCAATCTCGCTGAGGTCCTGGGGCGGATCGCCATCGGTGATAGCCATGGTCACGATGTGGACCGGCTTGTCCTGATCCTGTTCCTGCTTCAGTGTGCGGACCAACGAGCTGAGCTCGGAAGCGGTTCCACGGTCACTGGAACCGCTGCTGATGATCACCACGGAGTTCACCGCGCCCTCGCGATAATTGGCCTTGACCTCGCGGAAGGCATCCAGGGTCGTGGCGTACAGACCGGATGGGACGTCCTCTTCGTAGTTGGCCCGCGCCAAGGCGTCCTGGAGTTCCTTCCGTTGCGGAGTACCGTCCACGTATTCATCCATGCGACGGATGGGGACCAACTCTTGTGATGTGCGGTCCGAGTCTTCCGTGGCCGCCGAGCGCCACAGTCCGATCGAATCCCTCGTGGGGATGAATTGCAGACGAATGACCGTGGAGTCCACGGCGGTCCGCCAGTACGAGCGGTGGGCCGGCGGATTCTCGCTGCCCATACTGTCCGAGGCATCCAATACGTAGAGCGCGTTGTGGGCAGAGGTCTGGCGGCCCCAGGTGGTCATCAGACGATTCCAGTCCAGTTCGTCCTCGACCGACAAACGCTGGGACATGGGCGCCGAACGTGAGTCGGGCACCCGTCTGCCGTCCTTGCCCCGCAAACTCTGTTCCGCCAAGACCTCCCGGCCGGATTCCGACGTCAAGAAGGACGCGATTTCGTCAGCGGCCTGGGCGATGGTTTCATTCCGGTGAGCGGCTTCTGACGGGACGAGCAGGGGATAGTCCAACAACCACGCCCCCGAGTCGGGGACCAGGGCGCGCACTTCGTCACCACGCGGATGAGTCTTGGCGAAATCCAAGAAATTCTCCTCGGAAACCACCACACTGCGCCCCTGGTTCACGGAGTTCTCCAGAAGTTCTGCTTCGTCTGTCGTCGGTTGACCGGAATCGCCGGATACCGTGCGAGAGACAACGGCCTGCGTCAGTTGCTGTTTGGAGACGGTGTCGTTCTGGACTTCGGCCACAGCCGAGCGGGCGGCAGCATGTGCGGCACTGTTGTGCAGCGGATTGCCCATCAGTACTGAGCTGTCGCCGATAATCTCCGTCCAGGTTGTGAAGTCCCTCGTGTGTTCGGGGGCCACCACCACCGGTAAAGTGCTGGCCAAGGAAGTCGGTGTGCACCGTGAATCGATTCGTTTCCGGGGTTGTGGGGAAGAACGCGCTGGAGGCGGGGATCCAGACGCCCGCCGACATGTCCTGTCGAGGTTCGGTGTGTCCGGTGGGGTCTTCACTTTGCCGGGTGGTTTCCAGCACGATGCAGGAACCGGGATCCACGGGCTTCTGCTCGAGCACTTCAGCCATGGTCCGGTCGGTGATGACCGGGACGCGTTGAGTGCTGCTGCATTCAGAGGGAACGGTAGGACCGGATGCCTGCTGGGCATCGTCGAAGACCACGAACCCCAAGCCCATGCCACCGAGGAGCAGGATCGCCAACCCCCCGGCCACGGCCGTTCGGCCGCTGCGACGGGTGCGTTCGGCATCGCGCCGAGCACGGCGCGTGCTCTGGACGTTCATGCTGTCTCCCTCGAACCCATTGATACGACGATCCCACCGATTATTGCCCGTTCCCGCCGGGTGCGGTGTCGTGTGTCTCACTCGGGTGACAACTGACCACCAAAGTGTGGACAGTTCTTTGACTAGATCGGGATCGGCGCTTGGCTACCTTTTAACATGGGTGCCCGAGGGGTACTCAGCCGGGGAGGGCGGTCTTGGGCGGACGGCTTGCCGCGGCGTCAACATTGCTGCTTTAGGGGGCGCAAGATCCAATGAAAAATCGTATTGCACGTGCGGGTGCTGCAGTCGTCGTTGCCGCTGGAATGACCTTCGGTGCGGCCGCGCCGGCACAGGCGTTCTCGTGGTTCGGCCCGGGGTACACCTACCCGTCGCACTCGGAATGGGTTGTTCCGACGTGCCAGGGCACCGGGGAATTCGGTTCATTCTTCAACCGGAACTTCAACAGCCACATCGGTGATTTGAACAACTTCACCAGCACCGCGAGCAACATCTACTCCAATACCTTCTCGAGCCCCAGGGGCTTCCTGACCAGCTTGGCGTACACCGTGACGCAGCCGATCAACTTCTTGGCATACCCGGCACTGGACTTGTTGGGTCATGGAAAGGCTACGGCGCAGTCCGGTTGCTGAAAGATCACTACCTCGAACGCGACCAGCGTTCATGACGAATCCCCGGTCGTTCGAAATGAACTGGTCCCCAGTAGTTGGACTGGTCTAGCGGTTAGAGCCTATACGGCAAGGGCCTGTTCCCGGTA
>NZ_BAAAQA010000025.1:0-77537 GCF_039531425.1 Kocuria atrinae | reverse complement strand
GTAGGGCGAGCGGCACAGGCGGATCCGGAGCACCTGCCACCGCATGCCCGCTGGCAAAGTCGCCCTAGGCGCTGGGACCCGACCCCACGACGTCGTAGGTGATTTCCACGAACTGGCCGACCGCCCGGGTGCCCTTGAGAGTCAGGCGGTCGGGATGCACGGTGCGCGGAAGTAACGGCTTGCCGCTGGCGAGGAACGCCGGCGCGATCGTCATGATGATGCGGTCGAGGGAGTTGGCGTCCAGGAACTGGCCGACCAGGTCACCACCGCCCATGACCCAGACGACGCCGTCGCCAGCGGCTTCCGCAATCGTGGGAAGGGCGTCCGGCACGCTGGAGTTCAAGAACCGGACATCCACGCCGGGCGGGACGTGTAGGTCGCGGCTCGTGAACACATAGCTGGGCCGGTCGCCGAAGAATTCGACCCATTTTTCGGGTTGCCCGAGCATGTTTTCGGTGTTGAGCAACCATTCATAGGTCGACGAACCCATCACGAACACGGAGACGGTCTCGGTGAACGGCTCCATGTCCGGAGCCTCGCTCTTGACCTGGAACAGCCATTCGAGCGAGTCGTGGGGATCGGCCAGGAAGCCGTTGGCCGTGGTGGCTGTGTTGAAGACGAACATGGGACCAAACCTCCGAAAGGAGCGGTGTGTGGGCCTTTAGTGTGCGCCCATGCTCAGACACGTATAACCCCCGCCTGTGGATTTCGCAGGCGGGGGTTATGCAAGCCGCGGCCCTAGGAGTCACCATCCTTGGAAGCCAGAACCTTAGGGATCTGGCCCGTGTGCGTGATCTCCCCGGCGTCGATGAGTTCCTTCACCTCGTCCAGATGCTTTTCGGGAACGGCCGCGACCTCGTTGCCGTCACTGTCGACCACCTTGCCGTCCTCCATCCGGTCGCCCTCACGCAACATCTGTAGGGCGGCCGTTGGGATCACACGTACGGGTGCGGCACCGATGATCGTCGGATTCTCCGGTGTGCCCTTCTTGAAGCTGTTGAACACCAGGTTCAGGGTGATGGCCACGATGGCCGCGGCGGAAATTCCGGAGCCAAGAATGGTCTGTGCCCACGAGGGAAAGCCCTGGTAGAAGTTGGGCGAGGCCACGGGGATCAGGCCGAAGGCAAAGGACACCGCAACGATTACCAAGTTCATGGAATTGCCGAAGTCCGCCTTGGCCAGGGTCCGCACGCCCGACGACGCCACGGTTCCGAACAGCACGATGGACGCGCCACCCAGCACGGGTTCGGGGATGGCTGCAACCACTTCACCGACGATGGGCAACAGGCCCAGAGCGATCATGATGAACCCGGCGGCGCCCACGACAAAGCGACTGCGCACACCCGTGACCGCGACCAGCCCCACGTTCGCGGCGAAAGCCGTCTGGGTGAACGAGTTGAGAACCGGCGCCAGGGTGGATGACGCCATGTCCGCGCGCAGACCGTTGGCCACTCGCTTGGACGTGATCTTGGCGCCGGTGATCTCGCCGACGGCCAGAATGTCCGCGGTGGTTTCGGTCATGGTCACGAGTACCACGATCAGCATGGAAATGATGGCCGCGATCTCGAATGTGGGCGGACCGAAAGCCAGGGGCGTCGGGAAGGAAATCAGCGAGCCCTCACCGACGCGGGAGAAGTCCGCCATCCCCATCAGCGCGGCAATACCCGTGCCCAGAACAAAGGCCAACAGAATGGACAACCGCGAGATCATGCCGATGCCCACCTTGGAGAGAAGCAGCACGATCAGGAGCGTGATAGCCGCCAGGGCAATAGCTCGGTTGTCCGGTTCGGAGCCGTCCGTGGTTCCGGCGGCCCAGTCGATCGCCACGGGCAGCAGTGAAATACCGATCACCGTGATCACGGTTCCCGTCACCACCGAGGGGAAGAACCGGATGACTCGGGAAAACGCGCCGGCCAGGAGGAATCCGGCCGCGGAGGAGACGAGTACGGCCCCGAAGATTGCCTGGATCCCACCGCCGCCGGCCAAGATGGCGAGCATGGGCGCCACACCGGCAAAGGAAACGCCCTGGACGAGGGGCAATTTGGAACCCATCAAGGGCAGGCCCAAGCTTTGCAGACAGGTGGCCAGGCCTCCCATGAGCAAACACGAGGAAATCAGCAGGGCTACCTGATCTCCCGGGAGCCCGGCGGCTTGGCCGATGATGAGTGGCACGGCGACGATGGCGCCGTACATGGTGAGCACGTGTTGCGCTCCGAATGCTGTGGTCCGTCCGAGCGGTAAGCGCTCATCCTCGGGACCCAGCGGCCGCTTCAGACCGCGGCGTCCCTTGAGGGAATTGATGCTGATCATTGCAGATGCCTCCGTTCACGGCCGGTGCTGGCCGCAGGTTCGGCGATCCTCTGTTTTTCCCACCCGGTACGACAGGTGGCGAAGTGTCCAGATCTAAAACATTGGGGTGAATCAGTGGGTGGTCAGTACTCAGCTCGTTCCGGGTTCGCGGCCCAGGCCTCGAAGGGCGCTCGCCGGTTTTCGAGGGCAACGTGACGGACGGGGACCAACTTGTCGCGTTCTTCCTCCGTGGCCGTGAAGAACTCGTAGAACACGGCGTCGTCGAACCCGCCGTCGGCGGCGTCGTGACGATCGGCCGCGAAGTAGACCGCGTCCAAACGCGCCCACAAGGAGGACGAGAGGCACATGGGGCACGGCTCGCAACTGGTGTAGAGGACCGCGCCGGACAGATCGTGCGTGCCCAGGGCCTTGCACGTGGCCCGGATGGCGCAAACCTCGGCGTGGGCGGTGGGGTCGTGATCGGCGGTCACGCGGTTGACGGCGGTGAACTCCTGGCCGTCCGCGGTGACGACCACCGCACCGAAAGGACCACCGTCAACGGAGGCGTTCTGCGCGGCCACCTCGATGGCGGTCTGCAGGTGTTTCTGGACGGTCACGTCGTCGATGGTTGACGCGTTGGGTGACAGAGTCATGATGCTCACTTTCGATTGTTGGGGAATGCGGTGGACGGAAAATCACTGCGGGTCGCTCTTGTACACGCGGTGGATCTGGCCGGTGTCCGTGAGCTCGCCGGTCTCCACGCGGCGTCGGGCCTCATCGACCAGGTGGTCATCGACCACGGCGATCTCCTGGCCGTCCGCGCCGATCAAGCGCCCGTTGACCAAGGTGTCACCCTCTTGAAGGCCCCGGAGCATGGACTTCGGGAACACGCGCGGCGGGTACGCGGCGAAGGTGGACGAACCGGGCCGCGACCCGAAAGACAGCTCATTGAACAGGATGTTGAGCAGCACGGCGGTGAGCGCGGCGGCGCTGATGCCGGATCCCAGAACCACCTGGATCCAGGACGGGAACTGTTCGTAGAAGGTCGGCGAAACCACCGGAATCAGGCCCATGGCCATCGAGACGGCCACGACCACCAGGTTGAGGCCTGATCGGTAATCCACGCCGGCCAGGGTTCGGATTCCCGACGCCGCCACGGTCCCGAACAGCACGATGCCCGCGCCTCCCAGCATGGGAGAGGGCACGGCCGCCACCACGCGCCCGAGCACGGGAAGCAGCCCCAGCACCACCATGATCACGCCGGCCCCGGCCACGACGAAGCGGCTGCGGATGCCCGTGATCGCGACCAAGCCCACGTTCTGGGCGAAGGCCGTTTGAGTGAAGGTATTGAACAGCGGAGCCACCGTGGAGGACAGCATGTCCGCACGCAGACCGTTGGCAATGCGTTTGGAATCCACGCCGGTTTCGGCAATCTCGCCCACGGCCACGATGTCCGCGGTGGTCTCGGTCATCGTCACGATGATCACGATGAACATGCCCAGAATGGCCGAGGCGACGAACAGCGGTGCGCCGAATTCGAAGGGTGTCGGAAAACCGACCACGGGTCCTTCGCCCACGCCGGAGAAATTTGCGCGACCCAGCAGGGCCGCCACGACCGTGCCGATCACGATGGCCAGCAGGATGGACAAGCGTGAGATCGCCGCCGAACCCACCTTGGACAGCAACAGCACCACCAGCAGCGTGAACGCGGCCAGGCCGATGTTGGCCACGGAACCGTGGGACGGATCCCCTTCCGCGCCCATGGACCACCCAGCGGCCACGGGCATGAGTGTCACACCAATGGTCGTGATGACCACGCCGGAGACGACCGGTGGGAAGAACCGAATGACCTTCGCGAAGAAGGGGGCCAGGATGAAGCCGAGCGCGGAGGCAACCAGTACCGCACCGAAGATCACGCGGAGACCTTCCTTGCCGGGCGTTCCCTGCAAGATGGTCAGCATGGTGGCCACGCCCGCGAAAGAGACCCCCTGCACCAACGGCAACTGCGCGCCCAGGAAGGGAACGCCAATGCTTTGCAGGATGGTGGCCAGACCGCCGACGAATAGGGCTGCCGCCACCAGGATGCCGGTCTCGGTCGCGTCCAGACCGGCGGCTGTTCCAATGATCAATGGCACTGCGATCACGCCGCCGTACATGGTCAGGACGTGCTGGAGGCCGTAGGCCAGTGATCGTCCAACGCCCAGGTACTCGTCCTCGGGGCGTTGCGGTGTGGTGGCGTCGACTGACGCGGAACGCTTTTTCACGTTGCTCTCCGGATCGCGGGGTTCGGCTTGTCGGTGCTGAGGTAGCCCGCAAAGCGCACGAGACCCGGAATACACGGGTCCATGTACTCGCCTTGCGGCTCGCGTTGTACTGGATTCGTGCCCGGTAGATAGTCCTGAGAGGACCCGCCGTGGCGGTTGTGCTGTTCAGCGTAACCTTGTAACACTGTGACGTACAACACTTTTTGTTTCCGGATTATTAATTATCGTTTCCGGGATATGAAAAAGCATTGGGTCGGTGGCGTTCCGAACGCTGGCCGGGGCGGTGCTGTTCTCCGTGACTCTCCGCGGCACCTGGATCGGCAGACAGGAACACTGAGCCGGCTCGGTGGCATGCCGAGCTCAGCGCGGGTGACGGTGGTTGCCCGGGAAGGTGCGCCATGACGATCGAACGCCCCACGCAGGACGCGATGACGCAGCCCAATGGCAGTCTGCTCTGGATCAAGGACCCGGCCGGGATCCACACGTCCTCCGACGAGCATGCGGACGCCAGCCGAGGTCTGGTGGTTGATACCCGTACCGGGGCCATCACGGAGATCGTGGGCGCGGGGGCGGAACCGGCGCGGTACGACAGGGTTTTCGACGCCGCCGCCCACGTGGTGCTGCCCGGCCTGATCAACACGCATCACCACTTCTACCAAACGCTCACGCGTGCTTGGGCTCCGGTGGCGGATGCCGAACTGTTCCCCTGGCTGCAGGGCCTGTATCCGGTGTGGGCCCGGCTCACCCCGGAAGCTTTGGAGTCCGCAGTGACCGTGGCCGTTGCTGAACTGCTGCTGTCCGGCTGCACCACGGTGGCCGACCACCACTACGTGTTCCCCGCGGGCATGGAGGAGTCGGTGGACATTGAGGTTGACGTGGTGCAACGCCTGGGTGCACGCGCCATGCTCACTCGCGGATCCATGTCACTGGGCCGGGACGACGGCGGCTTGCCGCCCCAGTCCACGGTGCAGGATCACGACACCATCCTGGCCGATTCCCAACGCGTGGTGGAGAAGTATCACCAGCGCGGGGAGGACGCCAGAATCCGGGTCGCCTTGGCACCGTGCTCCCCGTTCTCCGTCACCCGCGAACTCATGCGGGACACCGCAGCCCTGGCCGCTGACCTCGACGTTCGGCTGCACACGCACCTGGCAGAAACCATTGACGAAGAAGACTTCTGCCGCGAACGCTTCGGCCTGCGCACGGTGGACTATCTGGAGTCGGTGGGCTGGCTCAGCTCACGCACGTGGCTCGGGCACGCGATCCACCTGGACGATTCCGAAATTGCACGCTTGGGTGCGGCGGGAGTGGGCGTGGCCCACTGCGCGACGTCCAACATGCGGTTGGGATCGGGGACGTGCCGAGCGCTGGAACTCGAGGAAGCGGGCTCGCCCGTGGGTCTGGGCGTGGACGGATCCGCGTCCAATGACGGGTCCAACATGATCGAGGAAGTCCGCGCAGCCCTGAACATTCAGCGCCTGTCCGCCGGGCCTTCCCGCGTGCCTGTTTCGCGAGCACTGAACTGGGCCACCCGCGGATCCGCTGGGGCTTTGGGCTGGGACACCATCGGCGTCCTGGAGCCGGGAGCAAGGGCGGATCTCGCCATGTTCACGCGCGATGAGCTGCGCTTCGCTGGGTCTCACGATCCCGTCGCATCCCTGGTGCTCTGCGGGGCCCACCGCGCGGATCGGGTCATGGTGGACGGCCGTTGGGTCGTGGCGGACGGCGCCCTACCCGGCCTGGATCTCGAGCGCGTCATCGCACGGCAGGGCGAACAGGCTCGACTTCTGATGGGGGACTAATCCGGCGCCCCGGTTCTAGGATGAACCCATGCCTAAGACTCCCGCGGAAAAGTTGCTGATCAAGCCCGGTTCGTCGGTCTTCCTGGCCGGGGACACCCCGGAAACCCGTGAGCTCCTGGATCCTTTGCCGGAGAATGCCGTGGTCGTTGAGCACGCCGACAATGCCGATGCCGCGGTGCTGTTCGCCATGAGTCGGGCCAACTTGGACGACCTCCTGGAAGCTAACCTCGAAAACCTCGGCGGTACTCGTGCGGCATGGATCGGTTACCTCAAAGGCGGCCGTTCCGATATCAATCGGGACACCATCTGGGCCCGCGTGAACGAGCTGAACTGGACGCTCAACGCCAACGTGGCTATATCCGAGGAATGGTCCGCCGTGCGGCTCAAGCCCCTGGACTGAATGTCCAGCGTCCACCGCCCAGCGCCCTGGGTCGTGCGGCGGATCAAGGGGCGGCCGGTGGCGCCTCACGCGAGTGCTGAGCGGGCGCGTCAGGGCATCGGCCCGGCGCTTCACGCGCGAGCTTCGCGGTCCAGCAGGCTCTGCTTGATGTCGAGTCCCCACGCGAAGCCGCCCAGTGAACCGTCCGTGCGCAGCACGCGGTGGCATGGAACGAACAGGGCTACGGGATTGCGGGCACAGATCGACGCCGCCGCACGCACGGCAGACGGGCTCCCCAGAGCACGGGCGAACTGCGAGTAGTTCAGGGGCTGTCCGGGCTCGATCTCGCGTAACGTTTTCCACCCGGCGAGCTGTCCATCCGTGCCGTGCAGCTCGACCTCCACAGTCTCGATGGCGTGAACATCCCCCGAGTAGTAGGACTCCACAGCCGATGCCGCCTCCACGGGCCCTTCCTTAAAGTCAGCCGGGCGATGGGCGGCGCGAACTCGTGAAATGGCGTCCTCCACGGACGAGGTCCACCCGGAGGCGATCACCTTTCCTGAACCGTTGGTGACGACCGTGAACGGTCCGTCCGGGGTGACGATGGTCTGGAATGTGGCGGTCATGAGGGGTCTCCTTGCTGCGACTGCGCGGGCACGGTGGGCGCCCTCCACAGGTGCGTGGTCAAGTAACTGCGCCACGGTGAGGCTTGGGCAGCCCAGGCGAGTAGTTCGGCCTTGTCCGCGGGCAAACCGGCCCGGCGGGCTCCGGCGCGCAGAGCGCCGTCGCCAATCAGGAACACGTCCGGATCGCCGGTGACGCGCATGCGGACGTAGTCGGCGGTCCAGGGGCCCACCCCCTTCAGCGCCAGAAGTGACGCGCGCTGCTCATCGGGGTCATCTCCGAAACCCAAGCTCAGCTCGCCCTTCGCAATGGTCTCGGCCGCATTGAGCACGGCATTCTGGCGGGCTTTGGGGCCGCGCAAGACTGAGCTGCCTCGTTCCGCAAGGGCGCCCATGGTGGGGAACATGCGGGTCAGTCCGGGCGCGAAGTCGGGGGCGGGATCGCCCAATCCAGTGGTGATCCGAGTGAGGATCGTGCGCGCTGCGGCCACCGATATTTGCTGGCCGATCATGGTGCGGATCAAGAGCTCGTGGGGATCCATGCAACCGGCCACACGCACACCGGGCAGTGCGGCGATCAGGGGACGGGCGGCCGGCAGGGAAGTGAGGGTCGTGTCCACGGCGACCGGATCGGCGTCGAGGTTGAACAGCTGACGGACGCGAGACATGAGGACGGGGAGGTCCTGCATCTCGGTGACTCGAGCTTGCAAGCGGAGGTGACCGGCTGAGTCCGGGGAGGTGTACATCCTGAACCACGCGGGTCCGCCCGGCAGCCTGATGGCGCGTGCGTAGGAGAAATCGTCCGCGAGTTCGACGCCGGGAATGGCGCGCGCCGCGAACCAAGCGAACAGGCCCGGAAGGTCGATGGGCTCTCGGTAGCTCAGGGAGAGATCCACCGTGGCGGTGTCGGTCTGGGCAGTGCGGTGGCCGTGCCCTCGCACCTGCTGCGGTGAGAGGTCGTATACCTCGCGGATCGTGTCGTTGAACTGGCGGATGCTGCTGAAGCCCGCGGAGAACGCGATGTCCGACATTGGCATGGTCGTTTGCGTGAGGAGGAGCCGGGCCGTCTGGGCGCGGTGGGCTCGGGCGAGTGCGAGCGGTCCGGCTCCCGTTTCCTCACGCAGAATGCGGGTGAGGTGGCGGGTGGAGTAGCCGAGTTGCTGCGCGAGCCCAGAGACGCCGTGTTGGTCGATCACGCCGTCGTTGATCAGCCGCATGGCTCGGCCCGCGATGTCTCCGCGGAGGTTCCATTCGGGGGAGCCGGGAACGGCCTCTGGTAGGCACCGTTTGCACGCCCGGAACCCAGCGGCGTGGGCGGCGGCGCTTGCGCGGAAGAACTGGACGTTCTCGGCCCTGGGAGTGCGCGCCGGGCAACTGGGGCGGCAGTAGATCCCGGTGGTTTTCACGCCCAGCACGAACAGACCGTCAAAGCGGTGATCGCGCGATTGAACGGCGCGATACCGCTGGTCGAAGCTCATGTCCTGGAAGTTCATGTCATCAGAGTGCCACGCCTCCGCACGCGGGACTAGCGGTTTTCGGACATGACCGTGGGGGAATGCGAATTATGTGCGGGGATGGCGTTCGGCAGGGTCGTTTGTGCCGCGGGCATCATCTCTTCCGAAGACGCCGACGGCGATCCATGAGATCGCCACAATGGCCCCACCCAAGGCCGCATAGGCCTGAGAAGTGTCAAAGGCCGCGAAGCCCGCCCCGTAAAGGATGGTGATGACCAGAGCGATGAAAGCCAGAGTTTGCCGTTTCATGACTTGAGTGTGCCAGCACCGGGGGCGGCGAGCTACTGACAATTGTCACGATTGGTGTGCGGTTCTGTCAGCGCTCAGCGCAAGCCCTCACCAACCACTGCACACGCGCCTAGGCTCTTAACCCCGAACTATCGATCACTGATCGGAGAACCCATGCGCGCGATGACTTTTTCCAAGTACGGCGGCCCTGATGTCATGAACCTTCAGGGCATGCCGCGTCCCATCCCGGAGGCGAATCAGGTCCTGATCCGCACCGTTGCTGCGGGGCTCAATCCCGTGGATGCGCTGCAGCGGCAGGGTACGTTCAAGATCGTCCAGCCCTACGCCTTTCCCAAGATCGCGGGAAACGAGTTGAGCGGCGTTGTGGAATCGACCGGTTCGCTCGTCCGAGAATTCCAGCCGGGGGATCAGGTGATGGTCCGCACCGGCTCCGAGCAGCTCAGCGCGCTGGCTGAATATGTCGCCGTGGACCAGGACTACGTTGCGAGAGCACCCCAGAACATCTCGCTCACGGATGCGGCGGCCATCCCGCTGGCGGGGTTGACCGCGCAACAAGCACTGGGTCCGGAGCGACTGGACGTTCAGGCCGGCGAGCGGTTACTGATCACGGGCGGTGCCGGCGGTGTGGGCCTGCTGGCCATCCAGCTTGCCAAGCTGATGGGCGCGCACGTGACGACCACGGCGTCGTCGGCGGGCGAAAAGCTGGTGCGTGAGGCCGGAGCGGACCACGTGATCAACTACCGTGAACGGAAAATTTCCGAGGGTGACGAGCGATTCACCAAAGTGTTGGATCTGGTGGGCGGCGAGACCGTGGCCGATGTGATGTCCACCGTGGAGCGCGGGGGAGCCGTGGTGAGCATTGCGGGACCGCCAACCCCCGGCAGCCTGGCCGAGGACACCGAACTTTCCGCGCCCAAGGCAGCGCTGGTTCGGGCTGTTGAGGAACTCATGAGCTTCAAAATCCGCCGCCTGGCCAAAAAGGCGGGAGCGTCGTTCGAGTTCTTCCTCATGCATCCGGACGGCGCGGGACTCGCGCAGTTCGCATCGCTGGTGGACCAGGGCGAGCTGCGCGTCACGATCGACAGCCGCTATCCGCTCGATCAATTCAGGGACGCGTTCGAGCAGTTGGAGTCCCGGCGTTCCAAGGGCAAAGTCCTGGTCGAGATTTCGTCCTAGCCCTCGGGAGGACGACGCCGCGTGGGGCACCCGATGCTGGGCGCCCCACGTGGTTCTACTTCTCTGGGTTCAAAGCGGCGATCGCACCGCTGAGGGCCGTGGCGCCGCTGGTCCACAGGGCGTAGGGCGACAACAGCAGGCCGAGACCTGCGTGGGACTTGCCCGCCCGGCGAACCAGGTCGATGGAGCTTGCGGCCAGGGCGCCGGCCTCGATGGTCGATACGACCGGGCGCTCTCCCCGGAAGAACAATCCGCACCACGCGGCGTTGAGGGCCAGGTTGGTCCCGAGGGCGCGGGAGTAGCCCTTGAACTCAGCCGTATCGTTGCGCGCGTGAGCATCGGCCAACACCTTGTAGGAAACGTAGGCGATATCCACGTACAAGGCCGTCCACACAATGGGGAATGCCGCAGCAGGCGGCTGCCAATCCGGCTTGCGGAGGGACTTGTACCAGCTGTTCTCGGGATCTGTGAGGAGAGTACCCACGGCGGCGCAAGCACCCACGGCGGCCGCAGTCCCGAGGGCGATCTTGCGACGATCCCGCCGGCTCTGGCGCGTGCGCTCCCGCCGGGTAGAAGATTTCTTGCTGCGACTGACGTGGGACTTCACGGGGACCTCTTCCCTGGATGACCTGGTGGGCAGTATGCTTCCCACTCTTTCTATCGGGATTTCTTGTGAAGTGCCACTAAGGCAGCGCCCAGAACGCCCACGATGACATCGCTAATGGTGTCCAGCGGCGGAATGTGAATGTCCGGAGTGACTAAAAGGAATCCGAGAAGCTCCATGACCTCCCAGACGACAGCCAGCACAAGACCCATGAGGGAACAGACAGCCAGGCGCTGTCGAGCGAGTAGGCGCCCTCGTGAGGGCGACTTCCGGAGCGCATAATTCCAGGCAATCCATACGAGCACGTACAGACACAAGAAATGGATCACCAGATCCCACCACCAGATGCTGCTGTACACCTGCTCTGCAGCACTCACGCCGGCAATCAACATGACCAGGCTGGTTGCCCCGCGTGCGTATCCGTTACGGAAACACAGGAACGCGACTACTTGTCCGAGTCCCACCAGTAGCAGAACAGCCACGTCGATCCAGCGTTCCTGGAGCCCGTAAATGAGAGCTACCAGGAGAGCGGAGAAACACATACTCGATGCGACATATTGACTTGCGGGGCGGCGATTATTCACGCGACGCCGTCCAGCGGGCCCGCATGCGCTCCCACGGTTTTTGCTCCGCCCAATTGATCTGCATGGTCATGGCTGCCATGCGCAACTGCCGCTCGATTCGAGATGGTGAGGCTGCGGCCCGCCAGGACACCAGCATCACATTCCGGTGATCCAGCACGACCTTCTGGTGAGGGCCCACCTGGAAGCTGAGGTCGTAATCGTCATGGACATCGGGGGATAAGTGCACATGGTCTCTGACGGAATGCCACCATGTCGCGGACATCGCCATATTGGATCCCCACAGCGCCACGTGTCCCAATGCCAAACCGCCCACGAGCCGGTAAGCGTAGGAATACAAAGCCCCAGAGATCCGTCCTAGCCCTGAGTGCTGGGGTCCGAATCGAGCGATCCCGGTGATGGCGACAACTTCAACTTTGCCCTTGCGAGATAACTGCCACTCCAAGGCCGTCACCATGTGTTCGACCCACCCCTTGGATGGGATGCTGTCCGCGTCGCACCGCAGGATGATCGGATGCTGGGCGGCGTCGTATCCCGAGCGCACGGCATATGCCACACCGGGGATGTCTTCCCGGAAACAGGTTACGTCGGGAAACTCGCGCAGCACGGCCGCAATATCATCGGTGGAGCCGTTGTCCACCACGATGATCTCGTCGGGTTGGCGCGTCTGCTGGTCCAAAGCGCGCAAGCAGCGATGCAAGTACGCGGAGTCATTGCGTGTGGGTATAACCACGCTGCACTTCATGGGTCTCCGAACCGGTGGGAAGGGGGATACTGAAACTTTACGTGGGATCGCCCCCGGTGCCCATGTGATGACTACGTCGTTCGCTCAGCGCGGGTTACCCAGCGAGGGGTTTGACGCGCTCCCAGGATTCAATGGGCCCGTCGACCACGGCGAACAGTGGATGCGGGGTGGGGGTCTCCACGGCGTCCAGATGAGAGCGGCCCCATTCCGGGTCGCGCCCCTCAACCTTCTGACGAAGGAACGCGAGCTCGTACTCGAGCTGCCCCGCGGTCACGTTGATGGTGCTGGGCGTGGTTGAACGATCGACTGAGATCCGGCCGCGATCAAAGTTGTAACCGCGTCGGTCGGCCTCGTCAGCCATGGCATGCAAGTAATCCGCGATGTCTTGTAGCGGATCGGGGCGGTCGCGGAAGCGTTCGAGTTGGGGATGCCGGGTGTATCCCTTGGTCTCACCGCGCAGGACTTTCTGGGCCAAGAGCGTCTCACGCCACCCGGCTACGAGCGCCCGTCGATCCAACAGCGTGGGATGCAACGACCAGATTCTCATGAGGCCATTGTGCCCTCAGTCTCTCCAAGCCCCGTGGGGAATTGCAGTAGGGAATCTCTAAGCGGGCTGACGTATCATGAGCCCGTTCCTGAACCCCACACAAAGCGAATGCGTGATGTCCCTAGCCTCTGTCCTCCTGCCCGCTCAAGCAGCCGGTGGTGCTGAACTCGACGGTGTTGCAGGGTGGGTGGTCGACGTCATGGAGGCCATCGGAGCTCCGGGCGCTGGCCTGCTGGTCGCACTGGAAAACCTGTTCCCGCCGCTGCCCTCGGAGGTCATCCTTCCGCTGGCCGGTTTCACCGCCAGCCAGGGTAATTTCAGCCTCTTCGGCGCGATCTTCTGGACCACACTAGGTTCCGTGATCGGTGCCATCGCGCTGTACTGGATCGGCGTGGCGCTGGGCCGCCGTCGGCTTCGCGTGATTGTGGACAAGATGCCCCTGGTCGACCTCCATGACTTGGACCGCACGGAAGCGTGGTTCGAGCGCCATGGCAAGGCCACTGTGTTCTTCGGGCGGATGGTTCCCATCTTCAGATCATTGATCTCCATTCCGGCCGGTATCGAAAAGATGTCTTTCCCGCTGTTCATTGTGTTGACCGCGGCGGGTTCGCTGATTTGGAACAGCATTTTTGTTGTTGTGGGATATTTCCTGGGTGAGAACTGGCATGTTGCGGAGCAATACGCTGGCGTCTTCTCCCGAGTTGTAGCAATAGCCGTAGTGGTATTCGTGATCTGGTGGGTCGTCCGCCGCGTGCAGCGCAACCGGAAGAAGCGCGAGGCGTAAGCCTTTATACTTATGGGCCAGGGTCGGTCAGAAAGCGAGTGAGGCAATGAATCTCATGGGCCTTGGGGGCGGCGCTGGTAATTTCGGGATTCGTGTGGCGGCAAGAAAATCCGCCCGTGGTCACCGCAGTCCTCTTTGCGCTGGGCTACGGTGCGGTGCTCGTGGGATGTATCCCTATAGGGCTCAAGGCGAATGCAGCCGCGACGAGGGCACACGCGGCCCGGGACCAATCGGTCCTGTCCGAACGTCGCTGAGATAGGCCGCAGCGGGATGCCCCCAAGTCATCCCGCGGCGATCCATATTCTCAGGATGTATGGACACGTCCATACATATATAACACCGTTATTGCCGTACACGCCAGTACCATTGCGGGGTGGCCAGACCTAGGAAGTTCGACGACGAAACGCGCGCGGCACTGATTCGCGACACCGCCGACCAGATTGTGACCGGCGGGGTCGAGTCAGTGTCATTACGCCCCTTGGCGGCCAAGCACGGCTGCTCCACCACCGCGATCTACACGATGTTCGGTAGCCGCGATGCCCTCATCGAGGCTGTCGTCCACGAATCCGTGGAAAGCTTTACCCGATCGCAGGAGAGCGTTCCTATTACTGGAGATCCGCTCGAAGACCTCTGGGAGCTTGGTAGGGCTTACCGCCAATGGGCTCTCAAGTACCCCGCTCTGTACGTGGTCATGATTGGTCGGGGCGGAAAGCGCCCGGATATTTCCCCGGAGGAGTTCACGGAAAATTCTCCCCGGATGATTGCCGCGAAAAGGGCCATCGAGACACTCTTTCGGCGCGTGGCCGAATGCGCGGCACACGGAATTCTGGGTAACTACCCCATCGAAGAAATGGGTAACTCGATTTGGGCGAGCGTTCACGGCTGGGTCTCTATCGAAGCAACCCGCCCCGTGATGATGGGACAAGATCCCGACGAGGCATACGACCGCTACATGCAGTCGCTCGTTCGTGCGTGGGCCCCTTCCGCAGCTCAGGCGTAAAACTTACAGACGCGCCGTGAAGCCCGTTGGCGCGGCGAGATTGCCCCGGCGACATCGTGAAATACTCGCCTGTATGAGTGCACAGGGTGAGTTCAGATTCCGCTTGGCCGATCGCTTGGACGGGGTGGATTCCTCGCCGGTCCGTGACCTGTTGGATGCGGTCTCCAAAGAGGGCGTGATCTCCTTTGCCGGTGGCGTGCCGGACCCGGCATATTTCGAGGTCGAGGATATTCGCGCCGCCTATGACTGGGTTTTCGAGAACCACGCCGAGCGGGCCCTTCAATACGCGTCGAGCGAGGGCGAGTTCGAGTTGCGGGAACAAGCTGCTTTTCGGCTCGAACGCTATATGGAGACCACTCCCGAGCAGATTCAGGTCACCACCGGCTCCCAGGAGGGTTTGTTCGTCGTCGCGCAAGCGCTGGTGAATCCAGGAGATGTAGTGCTCGTGGAGCGCCCCACTTACCTGGCGGCAGTTCAAGCTTTCGAACTCAACGGTGCTCGCTTGATCGGGGTTCCCACCGACGAGAACGGCGTGATTCCGCACGAGCTCGAGAAGCTCATCGCCGAGCACTCGCCCAAATTCGTGTACCTGATTCCGTCCTTCCAGAACCCCTCGGGTGTATGCATGTCGGTGGAGCGTCGCGCGGCGGTCGCGGATGTTCTGCTGCGTACCGGCACGGCACTTGTGGAGGACGATCCGTACGGTGAATTGTGCTTCGAGGGCGAACCGTTCCCACCCATTGCTTCGCATCCGGGTATGTCCGCACAGACCATTCTGTTGAACTCGGTCTCCAAGATCATCGCGCCCGGTGTGCGCGTGGGGTGGATGCGCTCGGAGGGCCCCATTCAGTTCACGCTCACCGTGGCCAAGCAGGCCATCGGACTGCAGTCTCCGGTCACGGACCAGCTCGCGGTCGCGCGATACCTGGCCACCGCCGACGTCGAAGCCCACCTGGACAAGGTCCGCCCCGTCTACGCTCAGCGCGCCAAAGCCATGTACCGGAGTCTGCAGCGCGTCCTCCCCGACGGCGCGGAGGTCACCCAGCCGGACGGCGGCATGTTCCTGTGGGCCCGCCTGGGGCACGGGATCGATACTGCTCGGTTGCTGGAGATTGCGCTCGACGAAGGTGTGGCTTTCGTGCCCGGTGCCTCTTTCTTCGCCCATGATCCGGACCGCTCGACCATGCGGTTGTCGTTCGTGACCCACTCACCCGAGGTGATCGACGAAGGGCTGGACCGCCTGGGCCGCGCGCTGGCCAAGTACTAGGGCTTGACCCTCACGCGACGTCAGGGCGAACAGTAGGGATCGTGAGAGATGCTGAAGCCGTGACGCAAGACCCCGAGGCAACCGGAAGCCCAACGGGAGATGAGCTGCTGACGGTGGGAGCGGCGTCGTCGTTGATTGGCGTGAGCGTGAGGACGCTGCATCACTGGGACCATATCGGCCTGGTGGGCCCCAGCGGCCGCACGAGCACGGGATATCGCCTGTATTCGGCGGACGACGTGGCGCGGATCCACCGTGTGCTCATTTACCGGGAGCTGGGGTTTTCGCTGACCGAAGTGGGCAAGATTCTGGACGACCCGTCCGTGAACGAGAGCGCACACCTCGAGAAGCAGCGAAAACTGCTGGCCGAACGCATTGATCACCTGCAGCAGATGGTCTGCGCAGTAGATCAGATGATGGAGGCGCGAGCCGTGAACAAGAAACTCACTCCACAGGAGCAAAACGAGATTTTCGGTCAGGACTGGAACCCCGAGTACCAGCGTGAGGCCGAGGAGCGCTGGGGCGATACCCACCAGTGGGAACAGTCGCAACAGCGGGCCGCCGGGATGTCCAAGGACGACTGGCAGCGGACCAAGGCCCAGAGTGATCAGCTCAACCAGGAACTGGCCCAAGCCGCTCGGGATGGGATCGAACCGGGGTCGGAACAGGCCAATCAGCTGGCGGAACAGCACCGTGCATCCATTGGGCAGTTCTACGACTGTACCCATTCGATGCAGGTGTGCCTGGCGACCATGTACACCCAGGATCCGCGATTCACGGAGTACTACGACACCCTCGAACCGGGGTTGGCCGACTGGTTGTACCGTGCGGTGGCCGAGAACGCTCGGGCGAACGGGGTGGACCCGGACAACGCCACGTGGGAGTAACCGAATCGCCCCGTGGGCAGCGCGTGTGACGGATGACGCGCGGCCCACGGGGTGATTTCTCAACCCACATTGCAGTGTTCTCCGGCAAGATAGAGGGTGAATCCGCACCGGGGACCTGGCGCATTCGCGCGCCCCGGTGAGCCGCGCTGAGAGGATCCCGCATGTCCGTGAAGCCCCTGCCCGTTCCCGAGTTGGACGCAACCCTCGATCGCTTCCTGGCCACGGCCCGTCCGTTGCTGGATGACGCCACGTACGAGGAGACCGTGCAGGCCACCCGTGATTTCCGGGAGCAGCAGGGTAGTGAGGTGCAGGCCGGCCTCGAAGAATTCGCCCGCGACGAGAACGCCGCCGGCAACAGCTGGCTGTCCGAGGACTGGCTCAGCGGCTACCTGATGACCCGTACCTCCTTGCCGCTCACGAGCAATGTGGGTTTCCAGATCACGGGTGACTTTGGTGCCCCCGGCCTGGGCCGGGCGGCCGAGCTCGTGTATCGAGCGGCGTCGGTGCATCTGCAGCAGGTGCGCGGCGAGACCCCGCAAGAAGTGGATCCGCGCGGCAACGAGATCAGCATGGAGCAGTGGCGGTGTCTGGAGGGCGGGCTGCGTCACCCGGCCGTGGAAGTCGACGAGGTCACCCGCCCGGAACTCTCCGCTGCGGATCGCGAGATCGGCGTGATTCACCGGGGCCGCCTGTTCGCGGTGCCCGTGAGCGACCAGGACGGCCAGCCGCTGTCGCTGCGCACCGTGGCCGAATCATTGCGTTCGGTGGTCGACGGCGCTGAGGCCGCCACGGAGCCCGAGCTCCCGTTCGGCACGCTGTCCTACCTGGGCAGTGAGAAGGCCGCGCCGCTGCTGGAGGAGCTGACCGAGAACCCTCACAATGCGGAGATCTACGACCGGATCACCCGCATGATCTTCATGGTCAACGTGCTGGACGCCCAGGCCGAGGTCATCGAACACCTCGAACACTCTGCCTTCGAAGTGGGTCACGCGTGGGCCTATAAGCCGCTGACCTACGAGGTGTGCCTGGCCGATGATTGGCTGGCCGTTCACGTGGAACACAGCACGGTGGACGGCGCCACGATCCTGGCTGCCGTGGCACGCATGCAGGAGGTGGCCATCCCGGAGCAGCCGGCCGCCACGGGGATTGCGTCACCGGAGCCGCTGACGTGGGACCTGAGCGATTCCCTGCGCTCGACCTTGCTGGATGAACTCGCCGCCTACCGCCGCGCGGCGGCGCTGCACGGCGTACACCGGGTGTTCGTGCACCGGCCGCACAAGGCTGAACTTCCGTTCCGCATCAGCGACGACGCCGCCCAGCAACTGATCATGCTCTACGCCCAGTTGGCCACCTACAACCGGGTGCGCAGCGTGTACGAGGCTGTGGACATGCGCGAGTACCAGGCCGGTCGCACGGAATGCCTGCGCCCGGTGACTGCGGAGGCGGTGGGGTTCGTTGCGGCATTGCAGGCGGGGGAGGCGACCCTCGAGCAGTTCCAGGCCGCCCTTGATGCTCACCGCGGCTGGGTCAAGGCGTGCAAATCTGCTCAGGGCATCGACCGTCATCTGCTCGGCCTGCAGTACGTGGCCGAACGGAACGGTATGGACACGTCGTTCTTCGCCAACCCGGGTCTGACAACCATGCGGCGCGATTTCCTGTCCACCACGTCCATCGGTGGGCCAGAACAGATCGTGCGCTACGCCTTTGCCCCGACCACCCCCGAAGGTTTCGGCATGACCTACACGCGCCTGTCCGACGGGTACGAGTTCTGCATCAACTACCGCCGGGATACTTCCGAGGACCTCGAGGGGTTCGCGCGCAACCTCACGGTTGCTGCTGAGAAGTTGTGGGAGTTTGTGAAGCGGGTGGGTTAAGGCTCAACCGGAACGAAACAAGTGGCGCGGTCACCTGCCACACTGACCCCATGGCTGATATGAGTTTTCGCAGGGTCAAGTACTTCCTGGCCGCCGTGGATGCGGAGACCATGACGGCCGCTGCGCAGTCGCTGCGAATGGCGCAGCCGGCGTTGAGCCGTCAGATTGAGCTGTTCGAGCAGGACCTCGGTCTGACCCTGTTTCGGCCCAAAGGCAATCGGCTCGTGCTCACCACCGCGGGGGAGCGGCTGGTGCCCATGGCGTGCAGGCTGATGGGTGAGGTGGACCGCTTCGAACGCGGCGCGGCCACGCTGAGCACGGGTCGGGTCTCGACCCTCACGGTGGGCACCACGGAGGCCACCCTGCGCAACCTCCTGGCGCCGTTCATCGCCACCCTCGGCGAAAGCGATCCGGTGGTCAACGCTCGCACGGTCATCCAGGCCAATATTCCCGTGGCGTTGCGCGAAGGCTGCGACGCCGCCATCTCCACCGCCCCCATGCAGGGCGAACTGGTCTCCGAGCTACTCGGTTCCGCACCGATCTACGCGTGCGTCTCCGCGCGTCACCCGATGGCGCTCGCGGGCGTGGTCGAGGCGCCCATCGAAGACTTCGCCGATCACGCCGTGGTCCTCCCGACCCACCGCAACGCGAGCCGTTACCTCCTGGATTTCGCGGTCTCCGCCGCGGGCATCCGGTTCCCGTCGGTCATGGAATCCGACGACGGCCAGGCCATCATGGCGCTCGCCGCCTCCGGGACCGCCACGGGGTTCACCTCCGAACTCCCGCGGTTCGGGGCCCACCCCATTCGCGTTCTGGTCCCCGAGATGCGCAGTTCTCACGGGCTCATAGCCGACGACGCCGCTCGCGTACCTCTCGCACTCCAGCTCCACCTCGTGTGGCCGCGCGGGCATTACGCCCACGAACAACTGCTTGCACTGGCCGGTAGGCTGTCTCAATTTTTGTCCCACTGGGCCGCCGCCGACTGGGGTGGCATGGACGAACCCTGGAACTATGCCTGAACGGCATGAACACACTACTTAAGAGGTATTTGACCCCTTGCGATCCGGGTCACATAGTGAATACCTACACTCTCGGTGCTCTCCATCACATTGGCTGGGCGCCGCACCAACGTTCTTTAGAGGTCTCCCATGTCCAGCACTTCAGCTTCCCCCGCTGGTGGCGTCGATCCCGCGCCCACCCAGCGAGTCCATGATCCGAAGAAGGCCCGTCGTGCCCTGTGGGGCGCATACGTGGGTACGTCCCTCGAGTGGTACGACTTCTTCCTGTTCGGCACCACGTCCGCCATCGTGTTCGCCCCGCTGTTCTTCGGCGGCGACGATCCCGCACTGGCCACCATCAGTTCGTTCCTGCTCTTCGGCGTCGGCTTCATCGCCCGCCCTGTCGGCGCGCTGCTCGCCGGTCACTTCGGTGACCGCATCGGCCGCCGCACCATTCTGATGATCACCATCGTGGCCATGGGTGTTGCATCCACACTGATCGGCTTGCTGCCGACTTACGAAACCGCAGGTCTCGTAGCGCCCATCCTGCTCGGTGTACTCCGCTTCGTGCAGGGCATGGCCGCCGGCGGTGAATGGGGCGGCGCCACACTGATGGCCGTAGAGAACGCACCCGAAGGCAAGCGCGGTTTCTATGGCGCTGTGGTGCAGTTGGGTTCGCCCACCGGCACCATCCTGTCCAGCGTGATCGTCGCGGCGGTTGTCGCGGCGTCCGGCGAACAGTTCCTCGAGGGTGCCTGGCGAATCCCGTACCTGATCTCCATCCTGCTGGTCGCCGTGGGTGTGTGGATCCGCCTCAAGGTCGACGAGACTGATGACTTCAAGGATGCCGAGGCGGCCAAGGCCGCCGCGCCCGCCGAGAAAGAAAGCGCACCGGTTGTCGAAATCATTCGCACGGTTCCGGGTCGTCTCCTCGTGGGCATCGGTACCTACCTGTTCGGTAACGCCGGTTTCTTCATGCTCACCACGTTCATGATCAGCTACGTGGTCGACGAGTTGGGTCTGCCGTCCACCGTGATTCTGAACGCCATCACGTGGGGCGCCGTGGCGCAGATTGTGACCATGTTTGCGGCAGGAAAGATCGCGGACAAGACCAGCCCATCCACCGTGGTGGTTGCCGGCTACGTGATTGCCGCGCTCGTGGCATTCCCCATCTTCTGGCTCATGGACACCCGTTCCACCGCCATGATCACCGTGGCCCTGATCCTCGGCCTGGGCTTTGCCTCGATCGCCTACGCCCCCGTGGGCACCGTGCTGACCCAGCTGTTCCCGGTCAAGATCCGATACTCGGCGATTGCGCTGTCCGCCAACCTCGCGGGCGTTGTCGCGGGCTTTATGCCCGCACTCGCGGCAACCATCCTGGTGGCAACCGGCGGTGGCTCTACAGGCCCGGCCATCCTGCTGTTCGTGATCGCAGTGATTTCCCTGGTCTCCTCGATCATCGCGCGAATCATGATCCGCCGCGATGACGCGCAGGGCGTCGACCAGATCAGCGGGGACCTGCTCAACCGCAAGTAACTGCATGAGGAGTTACCCATGACAGAGCGTCCCACCCGCAACCTCACCGTCATCAATGCCGTGGTGTACGACCCCGGCAGCGCGTACGAAACCGCACCACGCGGCGTCGTCGTCAACGATGGTGTGATCACCTACGTGGGCAGTTCGGAGCAAGCGCGAGAGCGCAGCGCCCCGGACGCCCCGGTGATCGATGCGGGTGGGCGCTTTCTCATGCCGGGGCTGATCGAATCGCATGGCCACCCGGGCATGTATGCCAAGAGTCTGCTGCAGGTGGATTGTCGCCCCGCCGTGACAGGGACTGTTGAGGGCATCGTCGAAGCTCTGGGAGAAGCGGCCGAGCACGCGGAGGCTGGCGAGTGGATCGCTGGTTGGGGTTACGACGAGCACCGTATGGACGGCCCCGGCCCTACGCTGGAAGACCTGGACCGCGCCTCCCCCAATAACCCCGTGTTCTTGCGTCGGACCTGTGCGCACATGGCGCTGGTGAACACCGCGGCACTGGAGCTCATCGGCATCACCGACGAGACCCCGGATCCGTCCGGCGGCTGCATCGTGCGCGATCCCGAATCGGGACGCGCCACGGGCCTGCTGCAGGAAAAAGCGATGTCCCTGATCGACCTCCCCACGGACACCCCCGAAGGCATGACCGAGGGCATGCGCCTGGCCCTCGACGACCTCGCGAGCAAGGGGGTCACCGCGGTCCACGACATGAGTTCGGGACCCACCGAGATGGGTGTCTACCAAACTTTGCTCGCGGAGGGGTCGCTCTCGGTGCGCTTCCGGCCGTGGTACTTCGCGCTCGCGCAGGGTGAGTTCCCGGGCAGTTACGACGCCGTTCTGGGCACCGGCCTGCGCAGCGGTTTCGGAAACGACATGCTCCGGTACCAGGGCCTCAAGTTCGTGCTCGACGGTTCCGTGGGTGGGCGCACCGCCGCGGTGGCCGAGCCGTTTGAGGGCAGTTCCTCGCGCGGCATTCTCTACTACGACACGTCCGAGATCGAGCCCCTCGTGGCCAAGGCCGTGGCCGCAGGGCAGCGCGTGGCCGTGCACGGTATCGGTGAACGTGCTGTGACGCAGGCATTGGATCTAATCGAAGCGGGTGGCCGGGACGCGGCGGCAATCTCGGGCGGGGATGGTTCCTCCGAGGCGGAGCCGGGCCACACGGATCAGCGTGAGACCACGGCTCAGGAGCACCACGACTCCACGGATCACGATGCCCAGGAGCACTACGACACCGTGGTCCGTTCGCGGCGCCACCGCGTGGAGCATTGCGGGCTACCCAATGAGGAAGAACTGGACCGGTTGCGGGACGGCAACATCATTGCCGCGGCATCCACGGCGTTCCTTTACGAGCTGGGCGACAGCTACCTGAACAACTTGGGTCCGGACCGGATTGCGCGCACTTACCCCATGCGCACGTTCATCGATCATGGAATCGAGGCACCGATCAATTCGGACTTCCCGGTGACCACGCCCAATCCATGGCTGGGTGTCTACGCCGCGGTGGCCAGGCGAACTTCCTCCGGGAGACTCCTGGACACCGTCCAGAACATCTCCGTGGCAGAAGCCATTGCCGCGTTCACCACCGTGGCAGCCCGCGCGTCCTTCGAGGAAGACCGACTGGGCCGGATCGCGGAGGGGTACCTGGGGGACCTGGTGCTCATGGACCGCGACCCGTTTAGTGTTGAGACCGAGGATCTCAAGGACCTCCGACCGGTTCTCACCGTGTGTGACGGGCGGGTCGTCTACCACGCTGAAGGGGAGAGCAATGACTGAAAACCCGGCAATGCCCACCATGTTGAATCCAGAGTGGGAAGAACGGATCGTGCCCGAGCGGTTCGCCGGTCAGACGGTGATCGTCACGGGCGCAGGTGCGGGCATCGGCTTGGCCACGACCTCCCGCATTCTCCGAGAAGGCGGACGCGTTATCGCTGTGGACCTGAATACTGACGGCCTGGGCGATCTCTATCGCGAGTTCTCGGAGTCCCTGGTGCTCGTCACCGCGGACCTCACTGATCCTGACGCGATCCCCGACATCCTGTCGGCCGCAGACAATCGCGTGGACGCTCTGGTCAACAACGCCGGCGTGATGGATAACTTCGCCCCGCTGCACGAGGTCACGGACGAGACGTGGCAGCGCGTTTTTGCTGTGAACGTTGACGGCATGATGCGCCTGACCCGCGCCGTCATTCCCCTCATGCTCGATGCGGGCCACGGCAGCGTGGTCAACCTGACCTCGGAGGCCGGCCTGCGCGGTTCCGCCGCGGGTGTCGCCTACACCGCGTCCAAGCACGCCGTGGTGGGCCTGACGGTGAGCTCCGCCTTCATGTATGCCACCCAGGGCATCCGATTCAACGCCGTGGCGCCGGGCGGTGTGGCCACCGGCATCAAGCTCCCGGCGGACATGTCCGAATCCGGCGCGGTCCGTTTGGGTGCGGTCAACGCCAATATGCCGGGTCTGGCTCAAGCGGCACATCTCGCTGCCAGCATCACGTTCTTGGCGTCCAAGGACAGCGTGAACATCAACGGCGCCATCCTGCCCTCGGACGGCGGCTGGTCCGCGGTCTGACATCGGCCCTGATCCGTGATGGCGGCCGGAGCATGGCTTGCCACCACGGGTTGATCGGTTCTGGGCGGCTCGCGCGGATGCGCCGTACCTGCCGCCCCGGTACCGTTGACCCTTGAGCCACGAGCAAGGGGAACACCGAATGAGCGTCAACGCGCAACCAACCACCGACCAGCATCAGGTCACCCAACATCGCAACGTCCCGGTGAACGTTCTCCGCGGAGCCTTGATCGGCACGGTGGAAACCATCCCGGGCGTTTCCGGCGGCACCGTCGCCTTGGTCGTGGGTATCTACGACGAACTCATCGACTCGGCCTCCCACGTGGTGAGCGCGGGAAAGCGGGCCATCCTGGGCCCGGATCGCGTGGCGGGGGTCAAGGAGAACCTGGCCAAGGTGCACTGGCGCATGATCGTCCCGGTCCTGCTGGGCATGGTCCTGGCCGTGTTCACGATCGCGGGCCCCATGTCCCAAGCGGTGGAGGATCACCCAGAGGTCATGCGGGCCCTGTTTTTCGGGATGGTGCTGGTCTCCGTGGCGGTTCCGCTGCGTATGGCGGGGCGCAATTGGCGCGCGCTGGACTGGGTGCTGGGTCTTGCCGCGTGTCTTTTCGCGTTCTTCGTGGTCTCGATTCCGCCCACCACGGTGGAACCGAACCCCGTGATCATTGTCCTCGCGGCAGCCATCGCGGTCTCCGCTCTGCTGCTTCCGGGACTGTCCGGATCGTTCATTCTGCTCACCATCGGCCTCTACCAGCCCACGCTCAAGGCCGTGGATGAGCTGGACCTCGGATACCTGGGTCTCTTCTTGGTGGGCGCGATCATGGGCATGGCCGTGCTGGTGAAGGGTCTGCAGTGGTTGCTGGCCTACCGCTATCGACCCACCATGGTGGTCCTGGCCGGCCTGATGCTCGGAGCGCTACGCGCGCTGTGGCCGTGGCAGGTGGACGATCGCACCCTCGAAGCTCCCGGTGACAACTGGCCCATGCTGCTTCCGGTGGCCGCCGTGGGCGGCATCGTTGTGGGGATCCTGATTTACGTGGACGTCAAGATGGCCACGCGGCGCGCGCAGTTGGAGGCAACCCGGGTCGATGCGGATGAGGCTCGCTAGGACTTGTTCTCACGCGGCGGCGGGGGCGTGGTTCCCTGCCCCGTGAAGTAGGCGACCACGCGCCCGTCGGCCTCCAGAACGACGTCGCAGATCTGGTTCCTGCCAAAGCTCACCCGGCGCGTGGCGGTCGCCGTCACGATCTGGCCGGCGTGGGCCGGCGAGATGAACGTGATGTCCGCGTTGCGGGTGACAATGCGCGTACCCGCGGTCGCGCAGCAGTAGGCGAGAGTCGTGTCGGCCAGGGTGAACAGGTAACCGCCGTGGCTCATACCGTGGCTGTTGGCCATGTGATCGGCGATGGACATGGTCATGACCACGCGTCCCTGGTCGATGTCCCCCAATTGGATGCCCAGGTGCAGTGGGGCGGGATCATTCCGCAAAATCTCGTGAAGCATTTCGCGGATTGCGGGCATGTCATTCGGGTCGGCGTTCATGCGGGTCCTCCGAGGGGAGCAGAAATAGCAAAACTTTTTACTACCTTAGGTGCCCGTTGGTGATTTGAGGAGTGCCCGGCGCAAAAGAACGTGCCCCGCACCAGAGGGTGCGGGGCACGTTCACTAGGAAATCAGTGAAACGGAACCTCAGTGCTTGAAGCTGAAGATCTTGTGGAACAGACCCAGCTTGAAGTCGATGACGTCCTTGACGAAGTTGATCTTGTGACCGAACAGGCCGCCCAGGATGTCTTTGCCGCCGGTGTGACCACCGGTGTGGCCGCCGCCGCCGGTGCTACCGCCGTCCTTGCAGGGGTCATAAGTGGAGCAGGAGGTCACGGGGTGGCTGGGAGCCGGGTGGAAGAAGGTGGCATGTGCCGGAGCGACAGAACCGAAGGTCAGGGCGCCGAAAGCTGCGATGGCGGTACCGGTCTTGACGATATTCTTTTTCACGGGTTTCCTCCAGATATTTGATGCGCCTGCCCCCGCAGGCGTCGAACTAAGAAGCCCCTGTCGCGAGTGTCGGTTAGGTTCCCCCAAACCTTCTCCCTGACCTGGACGTAACCAACGTAACAACCGAGAATCACCCGTGGATGAATGTGATTGCCCACACTTGCGACCGGCTTCTTGTGAGTTCATGGAGCCTACTGACTAGGAACAACGCGGAGAATGGTGGGGAGAGCTCCGCGGTGACCCTGGCGGGTTTGAAGGACGTAACAACGAGGGAGATGCAGTGGATCGCAAAGCCGAACCGGTGACCGGCCGGCAGCTTCAGGATGTTGAATCCGCAGTCTCGAAACGGGACTTCGACCGGGTGACGAGCTCGATCGACGCCATGCCCTCGGGCCAGGTGGTCGAGCTCCTGGAACGACTGAGCGTGCGTGATCGGGCACTGGTGTATCGCATGCTTCCCAAGGACCGTGCGTCCGTGGTGTTCGAACGTTTGGATGCGCCGCTCCAAAAAGAACTGGTCGTGGGGTTGCAAGACGAGGACGTCGCCGCGATCTTCGCGGGGTTGACTCCAGATGACCGTGCCCGCCTGGTTGATGAGCTCCCCGCCACCGTGGCTACCCGATTGCTGCGGGACCTCCCGGACGACGAGCGGGAGCTCACCTCCGTGGTGCTGGGCTACCCGGAGCGCTCCATTGGGCGTCGGATGAACCCCGAGTGCGTGACCACCCACCCGCACCTCACCGCCGGAGAGAGCTTGCAGCGCATCCGTCACGGACTGCAGCGTGCGGAGACGATCTACACGATTCCCGTGACCGATGACTCCCGGAAGCTGGTGGGCGTTGTGGGGCTGCGCCAGGTGATGGGTGCCGATCCCGAAACTCCCGTGGCTGAGCTGATGAGCGAGGCGGATTCCGCGACCGCGACCGAACCTGCGGAGGAGGCGGCACGCCGCTGCGCGGGGTTGCGATTGTTGGCCATGCCCGTGGTGGATCACGAGGATCGGCTCGTGGGCATCCTGACCGTGGACGACGCCCTGGACATCCTCGAGAACGCCGAATCCGAGGATCAGGCGCGCATCAGCGGTTCCGAGCCCCTGCGTCGTCCGTATTTGTCCACTCCGGTGCGCACTCTCGTGCAAGCCCGCGTGGTCTGGCTGCTCGTGCTGGCGATCGGTGCGACCCTCACAGTCCAGGTGCTCGAGGTCTTTGAATCCACGCTCGAGCAAATGGTGGTGCTATCCGTGTTCATCCCGCTGCTCATCGGCACGGGCGGCAATACGGGTAATCAGGCGGCCACATCCATCACGCGTGCACTCGCCCTGGGTGATGTTCGCCCGCGAGACGTGGCCAAGGTGGCCCTGCGGGAACTGCGCGTGGGCGTGAGCTTGGGCCTACTCCTGGGAGCTGCGGGCTTTGTCATCGCCGGAATCATCTACGGGGCCTCGATCGGCGCGGTCATCGGCCTGACCTTGGCTGCGATCTGTACCTTGGCTGCCACGGTGGGTGGCCTCATGCCCCTGATCGCCCGCGCCATCAAAGTGGACCCGGCGGTTTTCTCCAACCCTTTCATCACCACGTTCGTGGACGCGACCGGCCTGGTGGTCTACTTCTTCATTGCTCGCGCCATTCTGGGATTGGGCTAGAAATGTGTTCCATGCTTCCCTGGGTCTTTATTTTTAGACCCCATCGTGCTTATGGTCAGACCACAGGGATCGAGTCTCCATTCCCGGTCCCATGAGTGATCCGGAGGTTCATGATGAAGGCAGCACGGTTTTACGACCGAGGCGACATTCGTATTGAAGAGATTCCCGAGCCCACGGTGGCCCCGGGCGAGGTGGGAATCAAAGTGGCCTGGTGCGGCATCTGTGGCACTGACCTGCATGAGTACAAGGACGGGCCCGTTTTCTGCCCCACCCACGACACCCCGCACCCCATCTCGGGTGAGACTGCTCCGGTGACTCTCGGGCACGAGTTCTCCGGAGTGATCGATGAACTCGGTGAAGGCGTGGAAGATCTCGAGGTCGGTCAGCACGTGGTGGTCGAGCCTTACATCATTGGTGACGAGGTGGACACCGGTCCTGAATCCAAGGATTACCACCTGTCTCCGAACATGAACTTCATCGGTCTCGCCGGACGCGGCGGCGGCCTGGGGGAGCGCATTGCCGTCAAGCGCCGCTGGGTGCACCCGATTTCGGACTCCGTGAGCTTGGACGAGGCCGCCCTGATCGAGCCACTATCTGTGGGATATCACGCCGTCGAGCGCTCCGGGGCCAAAGCCGGGGACGTAGCAGTGGTGGGTGGTGCCGGCCCCATCGGTTTGCTGACCGCCGCCGTGCTCAAGGCCCTTGGTATCACCGTGGTGGTGTCGGAGCTCTCCTCCCTGCGTCGCGAGAAAGCTCTGGAGACCGGCGTGGCAGATTATGCGCTGGATCCACGGGAAGTGGACGTGGTGAAGGAAGTTCAGAAGATTACCGGCGGTAAAGGTGCGGATGTCGCATTCGAGTGCACGTCGGTTCAGGTGGTGCTGGACACCTTGATGGATGCCCTGCGACCCACTGGCGTGCTGGTCGTCGTATCGATCTGGGCGGAACGGTCCAACTTCGATATCCATAAGCTGGTCATGAAGGAGATCGACCTGCGCGGCACCATTGCATATGTGAATTCCCACCCCGCCACCATCGAGCTCGTGGAGTCCGGCAAGATTGATCTCAAGCCGTTCATCACCGGCAAGATCGGGTTGGAAGGTCTTGTGGATGAGGGGTTCGATACGCTCATCCACCGCAACGAGACTGCGGTCAAGATTCTCGTCTCCCCCTCGGGTGAAGGACTGTAAGTAGTCCTCGGCAGGCTCTAGATGGTTGCGAAAATCCCGGCTTGGCTCGCGATCGAGTCAGGCCGGGATTTTCGACGTCGCAGGGATCAGTCCACGGTCACTCGGACGGGCACCGGGGGTAGCTTCTTCACGAACGGAGCGCACATCCAGGAGGGCGACGTCCGTTGCGCGCTGGAGGCGCACCTGGCGGATGGTGAACAGCGCAAGGGCGACTGCGCCGACCGCCAGGGCGAGCACAGGAAGCAGCGAACCCTGGAACAAAGCGCTCATGGATCCCAGGCCGTAAACGATGCCTCCGAAGGCGAAGACCGAGAGCAGCACGGAGAAGGCGTCCAGGGGAATCTTGCGGGTCTCACCGGTCGTCTTGATGAGCACCAGACCCAGGAGCAGCACGAGCATCCCGACCGGAAGCATCAGGCCGAAGACCCAGCGCCAGTTCAGGGCATTGACGATCATGCCGGAGATGGTCGGGCCAATGGCCGGAGCCACTGAGATCACCACGGAGTTGAGTCCCATGATGGTGCCGCGGTGGGCCGGGGGAACGTAGGTGAGGGTGGTGGTCATCAACAGCGGCAGGATGATGGCCGTGCCGCCGGCCTGCACAATCCGACCCAGAAGGACCACGGCGAAGCTTGGCGCGAACGCAGCCATGGCGGTACCGATCCCGAACAACAGCAGGGCCGCGGTGAACAGGCCCTTGGTGGTGAAACGCTGGAGCATCCATCCGGTCGTGGGGATCACCACGGCCATGGTCAGCATGAATCCTGTGGTCAGCCACTGGGCCGTGGCCGCAGTAATGCTGAAGTCGGCCATCAGGTTGGGCAGGGCCACCGTCAGGACCGTTTCGTTCAGAATCATGATCAGAGCGGAGGTCACCAGCACGGAGATCACGGCAACGATGTGCTTGGTGGCGGGGCGCTCCGGTTCGAGCTCGAGAGCGGATCGGGCGGCCGTATCGGCTACCGCTTGGAATTGGCCGGTGGTCGGCTCATCCTGAATGTGGGCATGGGACATGCAAGTACCTGTTTCTCAGAGGGGATTACACTCAATAATGGCACTGAATGCCACTTTGTCATAAGTGACATAAAGCCGTGGGGTTGGTCACAATGGGGTGCCGAGCGTCAGGGAGGGCGTCATGGAGCATGAACCGCAGGCGGGGCTGAGGGCTCGTCGAAAACTGGAAACGCAGCGCGAGATCCATCAAGCTGCACTGGAACTTTTCGAGGCGCACGGGGTGCGGGAGACCACGGTCCACCAGATTGCCGAACGCGCCGGGGTTTCACCGCGCACGTTCTTCCGCTATTTCTCGACCAAGGAGCAAGCGGCACTGCCCGGTCAGCGGCGGATGCTGCGAGCCATCGATTCGCTTGAGATCACTGATCCAGATCCCGCGGCGGTACTCCGTGCGGTGGAAACCATGGCGGAAACGGTCATGGGTGCGGACAATGATCCCGAACTCGATGAACACCGGCGCGTGGCCAAACTGCTGGCGCGGGACGCGGATCTGCAGTCTCTGGCAGCATCGCAAGAGTTGGTCCTCCCGGTGCGCCTGCGTGCACGTCTGGCCGAGCAACTACCGGAGGCAGACCCGGCCACGCTGCTGCTGATCTCCGAAACAGCGGTGGCAGTGTGGCGGGTCAGTTGGATCCGCTGGGGCGAGTTGGCCACGCGTGGCGAGACCGCCGACCCCGTTGCGGTCTACCGAGAATGCCGGGCCCGGTTACGCAGCGCCGTCGGATAGCCGCCGACGCCGCTCCGTCCCGCTAGCGAGGATCGGTCTCCTGGTGTCGGCCGCACCCGAATCTTCGTAGGATGCCGTCAACCGGGCAGCGAGGGAGAGAGGGACATGGCGACACCCCAGCAACCGTCTGTTGAACCTGCCGGTCTGTACACCGGCCTGACCATGCCGCAGTGGCGGGAAGTGATTCGTGGTTCGTTCTCGGCATTGGAAATCACTGCTCCCAATGAGGGCCAATTCCGCGCGAACTTGCGCGTGGTGGAACTCGACGACGTGCATTTGTTCGATATGTCCACCGACGCTCACCGGGTGGTGCGCACTGCACAGCTGGTCGAGCAGGACCAGGGGGAGTACTTCAAGCTCAGCCTGCAGTTGGAAGGGGCGTGCACTCTCCGCCAGGACGGGCGTGAGTGCCAGTTGGAGCCCGGTGACCTGGGACTGTACGTAGCGTACCGGCCCTACGAGCTGGATTTTCGTGGTCCGCAGCACTCTATGGTTATGACGTTTCCTCGCTCCGTGGTTCACATGACTCCGGCTCAGGTGGAGATGGTCACCGCGCGGCGGATCACCCAGGACCATGGGCTGGGCCGGGTGGCCGCCCCCATGTTCCGTGATCTCGCCGAGAACATGGATCTACTTCACGGGCCCCACGCCATGCGTTTGGTCAGGAGCGCGCTGGGCATGCTTGTGAGCGTGCTGTCCTCGGACGTTCTGGAACTCAGCGAGGAGCAGCCGGGAGACCTGCTGGTCCAGCAGGCAGCGGCCTACATCGACGACCATCTGGGCGATTCTGAGTTGTCGCCGGGCACCATTGCTAAGGCGCTGTACGTTTCGGTTCGCCAGCTGCACAGCAGATTTGCGGCCCAGGACCTCACCGTGTCCTCGACCGTTCGTCTGAAGCGGTTGGAAGCGATCCGTGAAGATCTCTCAGATCCCGCGCTCGCGGACGAGACGGTGCACAGCGTGAGTTCTCGCTACGGCTTACTGGACGCAGCACACGTAAGTAAGAGCTTCAAAGCGGAGTATGGGGAGACGCCGTCGGCATATCGAAGACGCATCCTGGCCGGGGCCTGAGTGTCCCGCCGGGCCCGGCCAGCATGCGTTATGACGGTTAGACCTTCAGCTCCTTGATCACGTTTCGCGCCGTGCTCAGCCCGGTTTCAATGGCGCCATCCACCACGACACCGCGCCAGCCCCGCGCCCAGTCCGCTCCCGCGAAATGCAGGCGGCTGTCGGTGGTGCGGAAGTGGTGCCAGCCGTTGGTGAACTGTCCCGAACGCAGCGTTGCCCAAGCCTGACCGCTCCACTTGTCCGCGACCCAGTCATGGCCGGTGGAGTCTACGACTTCCAGGTCAGGTCGCCATTGGTTGACGATCTCTTGCCCGTGTTTGGGGTCGTTGAGATTCACCTGATCGTGGTGGGGGCCGAACCCTACGCAAATGGTGGTGTCGTCGTCGAGAAAGAATTCGCTGCGGAAAATCGCCATCTTGGCGGGGGTGGGGGCGTAACCAAGGATGCTGTGGTGGCCCTTGATCTTGACCCAGATCTTGCAGCCGGTGGAGTTCCACTTCTTATCGATGATGTTGCGCATGCCGTCTGGAAGTGTCGGGGTGAACTCGATGGTGGGCAACGCTCCCACGGGGACCGTGACGATCACGCTGTCGCAGGAGATGCTCTCACCATTCTCCAGGGTGACCGTGGCTCCGGCTGCTCGGTGGTCAATGGACTTGACCGGGGTGTTGAGCCTGATCGGGCAGTTGAGGTCGGCCGCGATGTTCTCGTAGATGCCCCGCATGCCATTCGTGAGTTTGTACCGAAGAGTCTGTTCTTCCATGAGGCTCATTCGGTGATCGGACAGTGCCGCCCATTGTTTGGCCATGAGCGGCGATCCCTGTTCCGGGTCACCGATGTAACCGGCGGCCCAAAAGGCGTTACAGAGGTCGATCTCTTCCTGGCTGAAGGACCCATCGCGGAGGCAGTCAAGAACGCTACCTTCGTCAGCGGCGAGGAATTGCTGCCGCAGTTCTGGGGAGCTTCCGCTGCGCTCATCGAGGACATGCAGTGGTTCGTAGGGGTACGGGAAGAAATCGCGAGAGTTCTCGAAGATCTTCTGCATCGGGCGGTCGATCGCGGCCTCGAGGTCAGCTTCGGAACCGTGCTTGACCGAGTCGCCGGTGACCCAGTAGGCGTCATCACAGAACGGGCTGGGGTAGATGCTTTGGTCGTACCGGGTGATCTCGGACCACACGTGAGGCTGCATCCAATGCACCCAGGTGGCACCGAGCTCTAGTGGGCGCCCCATTCGTTCCTCGGTCCACGCTCGTCCGCCGATACGGTCGCGGGCTTCAACGATTTCCACGTCTACGCCAGCCATCTGCAGTTCTCGGGCCGCCACTAGGCCAGCGAAGCCGGCCCCGACAACTACGACGTGGGGATTGCTCATGGTGATTCCTCCAGTGAATGGGTTGTTGGACAGATCAGGAATGGGGATGGTTTGCGACTACCGGAAGTTCTTGCGACTCAGGGATCTGGTCCTCGTGCTGCATGGCCCGGTACACGTCCGGGCGGCGTCGGCGAAGGACTTCACCCCAGATCAGTCCCACTACTCCCGAGCCGATGATGATGCCCGGCATAATGGCCACCAGCGGTGATGGGCCCTCCGCCCCGATCATGAGGTCGAAGTTGACCAGGATGAGGATGGCCACGGTGATCAACCCGAGGGCCGAGACCACCGGGGCAACCACTCGCGTGCCCACACCGTGGCCGTGATGACGGCGGGAGAACCATGCGACCACGGCGATAGAAGTAATGGCCAGAAGGAAGACCAGCCCAAAAGCGGCCGCGTTGGTCAGCCAGGTGAAAAGCGTCAGAACTGGGAAAAGATCTCCCAAGGGCGATCCTGCACCGGCCAGTGCGAAAACTACGATGACCACAACCGCCACGGCAGACTGCGCAAGGGACCCCGCGAACGGGGCGCCGGTCCGAGCGGATGTCAGTCCGAGTTTCTTCGGAAGCACTCCGGTGCGGCCTAAAGCGAAGAAATACCTGGCGGCGCCGTTGTGAAAAGCGACCAGTGCGGCAAGCAGGCTGGTGATGAAAAGGACATTAGCGACGTCGGCAAGCAGAGGGCTGCGCTCCGCGAGCCACACGAAGACGAGGTCGGGCCCGAATTCTTGAGACGAGGCCACGATGCTCGAGGCGCCCACGCCTACCGAGAATGCCCATGACGAAAACATGTAAAACACGGCGATTACGGCCACTGCGACGTAGGTCGCGCGGGCCACGGTCTTGCGAGGATTCTTGGTTTCTTCGGAATAGATGGCACCCGATTCGAACCCCATAAACGCAGCGATACCGAAAGCCAGAAGTACGCCAATTCCGGGCGTGAAGAAGTTCTGTGGATCG
Organism: Kocuria atrinae; assembly: GCF_039531425.1. Classification (NCBI taxonomy): domain Bacteria; kingdom Bacillati; phylum Actinomycetota; class Actinomycetes; order Micrococcales; family Micrococcaceae; genus Kocuria; species Kocuria atrinae. Next base: position 43,888 of record NZ_BAAAQA010000025.1, on the reverse strand, counting down.
AGAGTCTGGAACTCGATTCCCTCCGGGGCGGCTACCAGCGCCAGGATGGAGACCACGCCCACGACCAGGAATTCGAGTGCGACCAGAACACCAAGGACCTTGGCGGAGAGATCCACACTATTGACACCCAGAGCGCCAACAATCACCCATCCGAGCAGGGCGGCCAGCCACCACGGGACCGCGATGCCGAACAGCCCTGTGATCAACGCGGCCAGAGAGAAGCCGAATAGTCCATACAGGCCCACCTGCATCATGTTGTAGGAGACCAGCGCCAGGATGGCCGCTGCGATGCCCTGCCTGTTTCCCAGGCCCTCGGCCACGTATGCGTAGAACGCTCCGGCGTTCTGGACATGGCCGCTCATGGCGCCGTATCCAATGGCGAATACAGCCAGGATGAGTCCCAGGATCAGGTAACCCACGGGCACTCCGAGGAGGCCGGATACAGCGAAGCTTGTGGGCACACCGCCGGCCAAGACAGTCAAGGGCGCTGACGCTGCGATGATCATGAACACCAGGGCTGTGGTGGATAAATGACGCCTCGCGAGGCGAGTAGGTTGCTGCACGGTGAGCCTCCGATGCGGGTTTCAGCTGGGTTAGCCCATTGTTAGCCAGGTCACATCCATAAGGTGTTGTCCAGGAGTGCTCGACAGTTGTCTTTGACTGCGCGGTGCCGATCAAGGTGCCGTCATGTAAATGTTCAGGGCCCCTCCTGCACCTGGGGCCAAAACTGCTGCGCGGGCTGACAACATCAGTGCGCGTGATCCACGCCACAATGGGTACAGAGACAGGCCTTCGCCAGTCGGTGGTGGGCCGCCGTTGCAATCCAAGGAGCACCCATGAGCGCGTATCAGGAACTGTTGTCAGCCATTGAAAATCCAGCCGGTCGCGAGATTCTCGACCCGGCCACGGGGGAGCTCGTGGGCAAGGTCCACGAGTCCACGGTGGCTGAACTGAACCAGGCGATCGAAGCGGCCCGCGCCGCGCAGCCAGAGTGGGCGGCGTCGGGCCATGCCAAGCGGTCCGAGTTCCTGCATCGAGCGGCGGATGCGGTGGAGGCCAACGCGGAAGCGCTCGCGGAACTGCTCTCACGTGAGCAGGGCAAACCAATCAAGAACGGCCCCAATGCGGCCTTTGAGGTCGGTGCTTGTGCCGCATGGCTGCGAGCGAATGCGGACACCCCCATGGAGCCGGAAGTCCTCGTGGACGACGAATCCGGCAAGGCCGAACTGCACTACATGCCGCTGGGTGTTGTCGGGGCGATCGGGCCGTGGAACTGGCCCATGATGATCACCGTGTGGCAGGTCGCTGCGTCTTTGCGCATGGGCAGCACGGTGGTGGTCAAGCCCTCCGAGTACACGCCGCTGTCCGTGCTGGGCCTCATTCACGTGCTCAACCAAGCGCTGCCATCGGATGTACTCCACGTGGTTCCGGGTGGCGGAGAGATCGGTCAGGCGCTGACCGAGCACGACGGCATCGACAAGATCATGTTCACGGGTTCAACCAAGACCGGTCAGGCGATTATGCGCTCCGCCGCGGATGGCTTGGCTCGCCTCACTCTCGAGTTGGGCGGTAATGACGCGGGCGTTGTGCTGCCCGATGTGGACGCCCAGAAAATCGCGGGCGACCTGTTCTGGGGCGCCTTCATCAACACCGGACAGACTTGTGCCGCCCTCAAGCGCCTCTATGTGCATGAGGACGTTTACGACGACGTGTGTGACGCCTTGGTCGCGGTGGCCCAGCAGATGCCCATGGGCAATGGTCGCGAAGAGCAGAACGTGCTGGGCCCGTTGCAGAACAAGCAGCAGTACGACATCGTGGCCGGGCTTGTCGAGGACGCCAAGAATGGCGGCGGCCGCGTGCTCATCGGTGGCGATCCGGAGGCTGAGCAGCCCGGCTACTTCTATCCGACCACCTTGGTCGCGGACCTGCCCAATGACAATCCCCTGGTCGCGCAGGAGCAGTTCGGCCCCGCCCTGCCGATCATCAAATACTCGGATCTTGACGAAGCGATCGCCATGGCCAACGGGCTGGACGTGGGGTTGGGTGCCTCTGTGTGGTCGTCCGATCCGGGCGCCGCCGTCGAGGTCGCTCAGCGGATCGAGGCGGGCACCGTGTGGATCAACAAGCACGGTGCGGTGGATCCGCGCGTTCCCTTCGGTGGCATCAAGAGTTCCGGTTACGGCCTGGAATTCGGGGTCGAGGGCCTCAAGTCAGTTGCCGCGCCCAAGGTGATTTCTAGGTAGCGGGCGACGACGCCGCTCGGTCCCACTGTCGAGGCCGGTGATCTCAGCAGCCCTGTGCTGAGGTCACCGGCTTCTTCAGAATGTCGGGTTCGTAATCGAAGTGTTATCTGACGCGTTTCACTGTTCTCGGCTAAAGGCCCTTGGAAATCCGCCATAAATGCGGATTAGCCCCTCTAATCATTCAATGCAATGACAAAATAAATTTGATGAGGGGGCTCGTTGCCTCCGGGGTACGAGCCGCGAGCAGAACCGCATGTCGGAGGGGGTTCACGGCTTCCGATAGGGGCGGCAACATGAGAACACCTTAATGATTAGTTAACCCCGCTTTCACCTGGTGCGGTAATCCTTACGGCGTGATCCGAAAAATTCTCATGCTGCTGGGCGTCATTTGCGTACCCATCGCGCTCGCCCTCGCGAGTCAGTCCCTTGCGTCGACTGCGGAACCCCCGCGGTTGCCGCAGGAAACCATCGAAGTGCAATTGAGCGGTTCCGGAGAACCGTCTGAGCCCGCAGCATCCGCGTCCTCGTCAGCCACGCCGTCTGGTTCTGCTGAGCCCCGCGATGCGGCGTCAGTGGCACCGGATCAAGCTGAGGAATCCGACGCTCCCTCGCCTGCACCGGTCACCGAGGCGCCCGTAAGTCCGGGTGTCCCCGTGCCCAACGTGGGCGAAATTCCGCAGCAGGTCTACCAAAACCCGCACCCGGTGCAAGTCCCTAGCGATGACGACATGGATGACGAGTGGGATGGGGATCTCGATGACTAAAACACCGCAGAACTCCACCATGGAAATGACCCGGGTCTCGGCCCGTTGGCGCATCGTGGGCTGGATCGTGTTGACCACACTGCTGGCTCTACTGGCAGTCACGGTCACCATGCGCTCGTTCCTCATGGGTCAGGTTTCGGAGTCCGCCAATGCTGCGATCTCGCAGGAGTTCGACGAGTTCCGGGTCTTCGCCCAAGAAGGTGTCGACCCCACCACAGCAGAACCGTTCACCTCCTTGGAACCGTTCATGCAGCGCTACCTGTCCCGGCAGACCCCGGCCACAGGTGAAGCCATCATTGCCGTGGTGGGTGACCAGGTCATGTACACGGACAACGCCCGTGACGATCCGGGGGAGTTGCTTGCCCGTGACCGTGCACGTCTGAACGAACTGGTGCAGTCCAGCGAGAATTCCGGCGTCTCGGACAGTGAGCACGGCGAAATGCGCTGGGGCAAGATGTCGGCCGGTGCCCCAAATGGCGATGAACAGGGCACCCTGATCGTCGTGCACTTCACGCAAGAGGCGCGCGAAGCTGTGAACCGGCAGGTCGTGGTTCTCGTGGGCATCGCCATGGCCGGGCTCTTGCTGACGGCCGGTATCGGTTGGCTCGCGGCGGGTCGGATCCTGCAGCCCATCCGCACCATGCGTGAGGTCGCGGACTCAGTCACCGCGCAGGACCTGTCCACGCGCATCCCCGTGCACGGCCGCGACGACTTATCTCAGTTGGCGCACACCCTGAACAACATGCTGGATCGTGTGGAACGCGCCTACGGTTCGCAGCAGCACTTCGTGCTGGAAGCACAACAGCACCTGCGGGGACCACTCTCACGCACGGCGCAGGCCATCGAAGTCCTGGCGAGCACGGACGAGAACCCGGCCGAGCGGCGTCGTGCGGCCAAGCAGGCCAACCGCCAGATCCGGTCGATGCGCCGCACTCTGGTGGATCTGGACCTGCTGGCGCAGAGCGACAAACCGAACTTCGTGAAACCGCAGCACGTCAGCCTGAAACAGCTGACCGTTGAGGTCTACGCGGACGCCGCCGAGAATAATCCCAATCGGCAATGGAACCTGGAATCCACTGCTAACGGTGAGGCCTGGGTGGATCCCGCGCGCATCGCGGATGCCATGCACCAGGTGGTGCGCAACGCGGTGGACCACACCGATCCGCAGGACCCGATTCGCGTGGGATCGACCCTCACCGATCAGGGCAAGACCCTGAGCATGTGGGTCACCAATCACGGTATTCCGCTCAACCAGGAGCAGGCCGAGGGGCTGTTCGAGGAGTATCGCACCAATTCCGAGAGTGAGGACGAGTCCGGCATGGGCCTGGGACTGGCCGTGGTGCGGGCTGTGGCAGACGCCCACAACGGCAGCGCCTGGGTTGAATCCGGGGGACCGTCCGGCACCCGGTTCGGCATCGACATTCCCGTGGACGCCCTGGCCCCACGCAAGGCGGGGGAGGATGAACAGCTCGCAGAAGAGGTGCACGAATCCATGCGGGAGGAACGATGAGTTCCTCAGCCGCGCCCTCTCCGTCGTCCGAATCTGATCAGCCGCCGGTTCGGTACGCGACCACTCCGCCCCGTCCACCCGGGCTCGCGCCCAAGGACACCCCGATCACATGGGCGAAAGACAACGTTCCGGCCATCATCGGTGCGCTCCTTCTACTGGCCTTCGTGGCCTGGTGCGCTTTCGAGGCCTTCGGGCCGACCCCGGCCGCCGACGTCGCCCGGTTGCCTGCCCAGGGCGCCCTCACCTTGGCCGTGTTCGCGATCGCCATTTGGCTGTGGATCGTCTCGTCCATCGGTGACACCTATGTGGCGTTGGGTGCGGCCATCGTGCTCGTGCTCACCGGCATGCTCTCGGACAGTCAGCTGTTCTCATCACTGGGTGAGGACACCGTCTGGCTGCTGCTCGCGGCATTCGTGATTGCTGCCGGTGTGACCGCCACGGGACTGTCCACCAGAGCGGCCGTGTACATCGTGACCGGTGCGACCGGGGTGCGGCAGCTCGTTTATTTGGTGACCGGTGTCCTGGTGGCCACGGCGTTCGCGATCCCCTCCACGTCCGGGCGTGCGGCACTCGCATTGCCCATTTTCGTGGCCTTGGCGCAGGCGTTGCACGCCCGCAAGCGGCTCGTGTTGGCCCTGTCTCTGTTGTTCCCGTCGGTGATTTTGTTGTCCGCCGTCGCGTCCTATCTGGGCGCCGGCGCGCACATCATCACCAGCCAGATCCTGCAGACCTCCGGCTATGAAGGGTTCTCGTTCACCACGTGGCTGATCTACGGCCTGCCGCTCGCGGTGATCTCCTCCTACGCGTGCGCCGAACTGATCATGTGGCTGTTCCTGGACAAGCAGGGCCGCTCGCAGAAATTGGACGTGAGTGTTGAGAAGCTCGAGGAACACACCTCCATGCCTCTGACCGGTCCGCTCACCGTGGGGCAATCCCGCGCGGCACTGCTCACCCTGGCCGTGGTGGTGCTGTGGTGCACGGAATCTCTGCACGGACTGCATCCCGCGGTGGTGGCTCTGCTGGGTGCGTTGTTGGCCACGAGCCCCGGATACGGACTGGTCAGCATGGGTAAGGCATTGAAAACCGTGCCGTGGTCCATGCTCCTGTTCATGGCCGCGACCCTCACCTTGGGCACCGCCCTGGTGGAGTCCGGTGCCGCGGATTGGCTGGCGCAGCGCGTGCTCGGCCCGGTCTCCGGGGCGGGTGCTGCGGCGGGCGTGGTCTTTGTGGTGGTGGTCGTGGTGATGTCCACGGCAGCGCACCTGATCATTCAGTCGCGCTCGGCGCGATCCGCTGTCCTGATTCCGATTGTTGTCTCGCTTGCCCCGGGAATTGGGGTCGATCCCATGGCTGCGGCCTTCGCCTCCACGGCGGCGGCTGGTTTCTGCCACACGCTCACGAGCTCCGCGAAGCCCGTGACCCTCTTCTCGGACGTCGAGGGTATCGAGACCTATCAGCCCAAGGACTTGCTCCGACTCAGCGCCTTCCTCGCGCCGCTGATGGTGGGCATGGTCCTGTTCTTCTCCTTTGTCATCTGGCCCCTCATGGGCATGCCGCTGTTCCTCTGAACCCGTTTCGTTCACTCTCCACAGAAAGCGAACTCATCATGGTTTCCCATTTCCCACAGAACATCTTGGTCGCACCCTCCGGCTTCAAGGAGTCCCTGGACTCCAACGCCGTGGCGGCCGCTATTCAGGCCGGCGTACGCCGTGCCGTACCCGGCGCCATGATTCGCGCCGTTCCGATTGCCGACGGCGGCGAGGGCACCGCGGAGACGCTGGCCACCGCCACCGCTGGTCACCTGATTCCCATGACCGTGACCGGTCCCGTGGGTCAGCCGGTCGAGTCCCACTACGCAGTTCTGGGTGGCTCCGCTAAGGGCACCGGGGTGGTCGAGATGGCTGCGGCGGCGGGTTTGCGGCTGGTGCCCAAGGACCAACGTGACCCGGGCGCTACGACCACGCGCGGCGTCGGCGAACTGATTGCCGCCGCGCTGGACGAGGGTCTGTTGAAGATCCTGGTCGGTTGCGGTGACTCCGGTACCAGCGACGGCGGTCTGGGTGCGCTCAAGGCCTTGGGCGTGGGCGTGCTGGATGCCGATGGCAACGAGGTTCCGGACGGCGGTTCGAATCTGGCCAAGGTCGATCGCCTGGACATGACTAATCTGCACCCGGCCCTCAAAGATGGCTCGGCCCAGATCACCCTGGCGCTGAATCCGCACAATGTGCTGACCGGGTCCAAGGGCGTGGCGCGCGTGTTCGGGCCGCAGAAGGGTGCAACGCCGGAGCAGGTCGAGCAACTCTCGGACGGCTTCGACAACTGGGCAGCCGTGCTCGGCCGCGACTGTGTGGAATCCGCTCGCGGTACGAGCTTTGCGCACGGCGTGGGCACTGGCGCATCCGGTGGTTTGGGTGCGGGCATGGCCGCGGTGGGAGCGGTTCTGATGCCGCGATTCCAGGCGCTACTGGACTCCGGTCTGGCCGGGATTGATCTGGACGATCTGCTCAGCAAGGCGGATCTGGTGATCACCGCTGAAGGTGCCATCGACTTCCAGACGCCCAAGGGGAAGGTTCCGGCGGAGATTGCCCGCCGCGCGACTCTGCACGGCGTGCCGGTGATCGGCCTGGCAGGAACGTTGGGCAAGGGCTCGCGGGACGTTTACGACATCGGAATTGATGCAATCGCATCGATTGTGCCGGTGCCCATGTCGCTGCAGGACGCCGTGGCGGATGGTGAACGACTGCTCATCGAGGCCACCGAGCGGCTCATGCGCACCCTGATTCTGGGGGCGAACATCGCCGCGGCACGGATGGGACGGGACCGGTAACTTTCACCGAGCGGCGGTCCGCGAGCCATTGCTGGGCCGCCGAGAATGGACTACTTCTTTCTGGTCGCCCGTACTGCGTCCGCCACGGTCGAGCCCGGGTGCTCCTTGCGGTAGGTCTTAAGCTCCTTGGGGTCAGCATCACCGGCCGGCCCCGGGGAGTGACCGAGGCCGCTGGGTACGAGTGCCCACACCAAGACTCCACATGTGGCGGATACGAGTGCGAGCGCCGGGTTCGACGCCGCAAAGTACGCGATGACCGCCAACACAATGAATAACAGGATCAGCGCGGACGGGATGTACTTCTTCCTATCCTTTCCTTCCTCTCCGATTGGCTCCACGGTAGGTGCCGCTGGAAGGGCTGTCATTGGTCATGTGGCCATTTTTTTGGTTCGCGCGTTGGTGGGGCAGGGAGGCGTCGGAATGTCGCGGGGCGCCGTCGTGTTGTTGTCTACGGAAAGTATCAGGGCCGCTGCCCGCGTAGCGGCCCGGTGAAGACTGTGGAAGGACACGCATGACCATTCTTTTTGACCCGCTGAAAGTGGGCCAGTACGAACTGAAGAACCGCGTGGTGATGGCGCCGCTGACCCGTATGCGTGCCGATGCCGACGGCGTGCCCACCGACATCATGGTGGAGCACTACGCGCAGCGGGCCTCGGCAGGTTTGGTGGTCGCTGAGGGTACGTTCCCGACCGTGGTGAGCCGCGGCTACGTCAACGAACCCGGCTTGGCGACCGACGAACAGGCTGCAGGCTGGGGCCGAGTGGCGGACGCCGTACACGAGCGCGATGGCTTGTTCTTCATTCAGATCATGCACGCCGGGCGACTGGTTCACCCCGCGCTGACCGAGGGTCAGCAGGGCGAAGCACCCAGCGCCATCGCACCCGGTCAGCCGATTCACATCCCCGGCGGTAAGGAAGAGACTCCCGAGCCCCGCGCCCTGGAACTCGACGAACTGCCGCGCGTGCGTGATGAATTCGTGGCTGCAGCCCGCCGCGCCGTGGACGCCGGTGTGGACGGTGTGGAACTGCACAGCGCCAACGGCTACCTGTTGCAGCAGTTCCTGACCCCCGCATCCAACCAACGCACCGACGAGTATGGCGGATCTCCCGAGAACCGTGCGCGCTTTGTCATCGAGGTGACTCGCGCGGTGGCTGAGGAAATCGGTGCCGATCGCGTGGGAATCCGCATCTCCCCGCAGCACAACGTGCAGGGTGCTGTCGAAGCCGATCACGAGGACGCTGTGGCCACTTACGAAACCCTGGTCGACGGCATCAAGGATTTGGGTCTGGCGTACCTGTCCATGTTGTACAAGGACATCGACAGTGAATTCGTGCAGGATCTGCGCACGCGTTTCGGCGGACCGTTCATGCTCAACAGCGGTTTCAGCGAGCACACGGATCTGGAAGAGTCCGAGCACATCGTGCAGGACAACATTGCCGACGCCGTGGTGGTTGGCCGGGCACTCATCGCCAACCCGGACCTGGTTGAGCGCTGGCGCGACGGCCTGGAACTCAACAAGCCGGACAGCAAGACCTTCTACGGCGGTGGGGCTCGCGGTTACACCGACTACCCCTTCGCGAAGGTGACGGTGCAGTAGGTCCTGCGCGCATCCTTGCTCCTAAGAGGCTTGGCTGTGCACGTGGTGGGCCGTTAGAGCCGCCGTTTACATCTCAGGGGCCGTTGGAACCCTTTTCCAAGCGGGAAGGGTTCCAACGGCCCCTGAAGTGTGTTCGAGGGTTCTAGCGCCCCACCAGATGCGGCCTACTCCTCACCCAGCAGCATCCGCGCGCCCTTCTCCCCGATCATCGCCGACGGCGCGTTGGTGTTTCCCGTGGTCACGGACGGCATGATCGATGCATCGACCACGTGGAGTCCTTCCACCCCGTGCACCTTGAGAGTCGCCGGGTCCACGACCGCCATCGGATCAGTGCCCATCCTGCAAGTGCCCACTTGGTGGTGGTAGGTGGTCACCGCCCGGTCCATGTAGGCGTTCTCTTCCTCCTCGGTGGCGAGGTCGGACTCGGGGTAGACCTCCCGCGCACCCCAGTCTTCGGCCAGCGGTGCGGTCCTGACCATCTCCCGCGCCTGCCGGAACGAGGCCCGCAGAGATTCTCGATCCCGCGGATCCGCGAAGATCTGCGGGTCATACTCGGTGGGATCCGTGCTGCTGGGCCCAGTGAGCCGAATCGTCCCGCGGGAGTATGGCCGTACCAGGCCGCTGTGCAGTGTGAAGGCATTGGCGGGCCCGGTCATGTTGTCGTCGTACATCGGGACGCAGAAGTGGATGGGCTGGGTGTCCGGCCGGTCTTGCTCCGGTCCCGAGTGCCAGAACAGGTGCGTTTGCGATACCGACTGCTCGTCAACTGTGTGATCGATGGTCCGGCTGGTGGCTTCGGCTATCACCGGCAGTAGTAGATGGTCGTGCAGATTCTCACCCACACCCGGCAGGTCAATGACCGGCTCGATTCCTACCTCTCGCAGATGGTCTGCCGGACCGATTCCGGAACGCATCAGAATCTTGGGGCTGTCCAGGGCGCCGGCGCACAGGATGACTTGATCGGCGCGGATGATTTCGCCGTTCCCTTCTTCCCTAGCCGCGGGGTCGTCCGATTCCACGCCTTCGACCTCTCGGTTGTCGCCCGAGTGCAGTTCCACACCGACCACCGCACCGTCCTCGAACAACAACTTCTCCACGATCGCCCCGGTGCGAACCGTGATCTTCCCCGCCTCGACCAGCGGCTTCACGTACGAGGTGTACGTGGTGCAGCGTTTTCCGTTCCGGATGGTTAGCTGCTCGTAAGAGACACCGTCCTGTTGGTCCCCGTTGTAATCGGGATTGAACTCCACGCCCACCGCCTCCGCCGCGGCAATGATTGAGTCGAAGATCGGGCTGCGTTCGTAGTCACCCACCACGGGAATCGGGCCGTGCGAGCCGCGGGGGTTGAGATTTTCTGGCGACGCAGCGCCGTCGTAATTTTCCAAGGCCTCGAAAACGGGGCCGACGTCGCTCCAAGACCACCCGTCGCAGCCCGCCGCGGCCCAGTCGTCGTAGTCGAGTGGGTTGCCGCGAACCCAGATGGATGCGTTGAGTGCGTGGGAGCCGCCCAAGACGCGGCCGCGCGGCCAATGGATAACCCGGCCGGAGGCGTGTTCTTGCGGGACGGTGAAGTAATCCCAGTCCTCGGCGCCGTGCCACAGTTCGCCCAGACGGGGGAGCTCTGCAATGGCGGGGTTCGTGTCCTGGCCGCCGGCCTCCAGAAGAGTCACGGTGTGACCGGCCGCGGCCAACCTCCCCGCAACGATGGATCCTGCTGTTCCTGCGCCAATCACCACGGTGTGCTGGTCGGAGTTGTTCAAATTCGTGTGTGCCATGAAGACATGATGCGCCTAAATGTGATCTGCGTCTCGTCGTTCCGTGCATGGGTTTTGGTGCTCCGTGCATGGTGCACCCGGTGTGTCGTTAGAGCCATCGATTACACGGGAAGTGCCGTTGGGACCCTCATCCCTTGTGGGAAAGGTTCTAGCGGCACCTGGCGTGTATCTGAGGGTTCTAATCTGCCACTAGCCGCTTCACCACTCGGAATTCCTGCATCACCACAGGTGTGCTGTCATCAAGGCGACCGATGGGGGAGTGGGCGGCCCAGAACCCCTCGTGATCCCGGCGCCATTCGTCCAATGAAGTGTGGCCCTCGCCCTCGGCCACCACATGGGACCAGGGGATATCGCCCAACGGCACGACGGTGATCGCGACGGTCTCGAGAACAGCAACACCACGGTCATTGGAATCCAGCAAGAGATCCAACTCACCTGGCTCAGGCAGTGCTTCGCCTTCAATCTCGTAGTCGGAAACCAACGAACTCGTCACCGTCTTCTGTCCATCGAGGATCAGCCGCACCAGCTGATCCCGCAGCGGCCCCGGCGGGCCGAACTCGGCGGACCTCAAGTCCTGTTCCATGCCCCAAGTATGGCGTGACGTCTCACTTCCGTTGCACCTGGTGCGCCGTTCGAACCTCCGCCTACATCTGGGGCGCCGATGGAACCCGTCTGCCCAGCGGAAAAGGCTCTAACGACACCTGGAGCGCATCTAAGGGTTCTAGCGACCCCTCACCTGTGAAGAAGTGCTCCACCGAACCACCAGGTGCCTGGGCCCGCACACTCCAGCGCCCCTCCACGCCCCGCGCACCAGCGACGCTCACCCGTGACCAACCCCTCCACCTCACCCACCACCAACCGCCCAATTCGCGCGTACCATGTGAAGCGAACTTAGAGGGATCGGTCCGCACGTGTGGTCGGGTGTGCGGCGGTTTGGTGTACCCGGAGGTTCCTTTGTCCAGCTCGACCGCGCCTCAGGCACAGAGGCCACTCTCTTCACAGAATTCGCTCGTCGAAGCAGGCGGCTGGCCGTTCCTGATCACGGCATTTATTGGCCGTCTGCCCGCGGCTACCGTTCAACTCGGTCTACTGCTCTACGTCAGCGGCGCCGGACTGAGCCTGGGCCTGGCCGGCATCACGGTGGCAGCCGTCGGACTCGGTTCAGCGGTCGGTGCCCCGTTGGTCGGCAGGCTCGTCGATCACTTTGGCCCGTTGCCCGTGGTTACGGGTGCCACGCTCGTCCAACTACTGAGCCTCGCGGCACTACTTCTCACGGTCGTCAACGAAGGCCCCACCGCTCTCATCCTCGTGTGCGCCGCCCTGGTCGGTTCCGCGAACCCGCAAGTGGGCGCGATCGCGAGGGCGCACTGGTCGGGCTTGGCGCGGCGTCGTCGGCAACCGCGGCTGATCAGTCGTGCGCTGGGCTACGAAACGGCCTGTGACGAAACCAGCTTCATCCTGGGCCCCGTCATCGCCGGTCTGCTCGTTGGTCTGCTCGGCCCCAATCCCGCGCTGCTCACGATCATGGCCTGGGTCATCGTGGGCCAGGGTGCGTTCATCGTGTACCTGGCGCGCCACCGCACCGAGCACGGCGCGGCCACGGTCGAGGAAACCGCAGCGGGTGGCATCGGGGGGATCTCGATCACCAAGGTGGTGCCGCCCATGATCGTGTGCCTGTGCGTGGGCACCGTGTTCGGCTCGACCCAGACCGCGCTGACTTCGATCAATGCGATCCGCGGCACCGAGGCTTACACCGGCATCATCTACGGCTTCATGGGCGCGGGCAGCGCGGTCGCGAGCATTCTGGTCTCCCGGCTGCCGGAGCGCTTCCCGTTGTCCTTGCGCGTGGCCATCGGCGCATCCATCATCGCGCTGACCTGCGTCGGTCTGCTGTCCCTGCCCGGTACTCCGGTGATTGCCGCACTGTTCGTGATCATCGGCGTGGGTGTGGGCACCATGCTGGTCAGCTCGTTCGGTCGCGGCGAGCGGATTGCACCCTCGCATCGCATCGCCTCGGTGATGACCATGCTCACCACGTGCCTGGTGCTCGGTGTCTCGCTGGGTGCCGCGCTGGGCGGCGTGCTGTCCGTGCAGCCCGAGCGCGGATTCATGCTCACGATGGCCGCCGCCGTGGTCGGCGTACTCGCGTCCATCGCCCTGCACATCACCAAGCCCGAGCGGCCCGCCACTCACCAGGAGTGACGACGCCGCCCGGGTCGGGTCGCGTGGGTTAGTTCAAAAGATCACGGGGCTGAGTTCTCACCCCGCGAGGCTGCGTCAGCGACGGCCCGCAGCCGAGGCCTCCTTGCGGTCCAGGGCACCCAGCTCGAGTGCCTCGGTGCGAGTGGTGTGCAGGTCGTTGATCTCGTCCAGCGAGCGGTCCTTGGTTTCCTTGGCGGTCAGTGCTGCGACTACCGAGATCAGTCCCGCGGCTGCAACGACCAGGGCCACGTTGATCCAGGAGGATCCGTCGGCGCCGGCCACGGAAGTGGCCAGGAACGGCGTGATGCCGCCGGAGATCGCAAAGCCGATCTGCGTACCCAGAGCCAGGCCGGTCACGCGAACGCGGGTCGGGAACATCTCCGCGTAGAACGAGGGCCAGATGCCGTTGGCCATGGAGTAGAAGCAACCGGACAGCAGCGCACCCAGGACGAAGATGAGCGTCCAGTTACCGGCGGACACCGCGGCCAAGTACGGGAACATGAAGCCCACGGCGCCCAGCACGCCCACGATGAACACGGGCTTGCGACCGATCTTGTCCGCCAACAGCGCCCACGCCGGGATGGTGAAGAGTGCCACGAAGTTCGCGACCACCGAGACCCACAGCATGGTGGAACGTTCCAGGCCCACGATGGAGGTTGCGAAGGACAGTGACCACACCAAGAACACCACGTTGATGGTGTTGACCATTGCGGCGGCAGCAATGCGGATCACGGCGGCCTTGTGGTACTTCAACAGGGTGCTCAGGGGAGCGGTGCGCTTGACCTCGGTGCCCTCGGTCTGAGCTTCCTCGAAGGCCGGCGGCTCTTCCAGATGACGGCGGATCATGTAGGCCACGAAGACCACCACGGCGGAGGCCCAGAACGGTACGCGCCAGCCCCAGCTGAACAACTGTTCTTCGGTGAGGATCAGGGTGAAGGGGATGAACACGGCGGTTGCCAGCAAGGTGCCGAACTGGGTGCCCTGCAGGGTCCAGCTGGTGGTGAAGGCGCGGTGGCGGTCATCCGAGTGCTCGAGCGAAACGGAGATGGCGCTCGCCTGCTCACCGGAGGCCGAGAGGCCCTGGATCACGCGGCACAGCACCAACAAGGCCGGAGCCAACAGGCCTGCCTGATCGTAAGTGGGCAAGCAGCCGACCGCGAAGGTGGCGCCACCCATCATGAACAGGGTCAGCATGAGCACGAACTTGCGGCCGTACCTGTCACCCAGCGGCCCCATGATCAACGCGCCCAGCGGGCGAACCACGTAAGCCACACCCACGGTGCCCATGGACAACAGGATGGCAACGCCCGGGGATGCATCCTCCGGGAAGAAGAGATGGTTCAGCACCAGTGCCGCGGCGGTGCCGTACACGGCGAAGTCGTAGTACTCCAGAGCCGAGCCGATCCAGCTCGCGAGCGCGGCCTTCTTCGGTGTCTTGGCGGAAGTTCCGGCCGAGTGATGAGGCGGGTTTGTGGGCCCCGGGGAGCCTGTGTGGTGGGTGGTGCTCATGAGAAGTCATCCTTCACGGAAGGCGTGGGATCGAACGTCCCCGCTGCGGCGATTGCCAAATATTGGAAACTGTTTTCAAATACTTGAAACATAAGCATGAAGTGGGTCACACTGTTCGTCAAGTACCCGACCGAAATAATCAGGAGCACGCCATGAGCCCCACCAAGACCACCGCCGCGGCGGCGGACGCGGCAGGCCCGCCTGACAAGGCGCGCCCTGCCGACCGATCCGGCACCGTGCGCAAAGGGCTCACGCTCCTGGAGCTGTTGGCCAATTACCCGCACGGAGCCACGGCGGGTCAGATCGTCGCTGACTCCGGCTATGCCTTTAGCACCTGCTATCGCCTGCTCACCACGCTGGTTGATTCTGGCTTCGCCGAGTACGACCCCGCCACCAAGCAGTACCGCTTGGGTCTGCTCGTGTTCCAGATGGGGCAGAAGGTTGCCACGGCCAGGGGGTACTCGGGCGTCGCACTCCCCGTGCTGCGGAAGCTCACCGAAGCCACCGGCGAAAGCTCGCTGCTGGCCGTGTTGGACGGGGATCGTTTTCTCACCGTGCACACCGTGGACGGACCCAACCACCGCATCACCACCGATCCGGGGGACCGCGGCGAACTGCACACCTCGTCTCTGGGCCGTGCGCTGTTGGCCTTCAGCCCACAGGAGACGCGCGACGAATTGGTAGCCAGCATTGACTTGGGCCAGCGCACCGACCGCTCCCTCGCCGATCGCGAGGACCTCCGCCGCATTCTCGAGGAAACCCGCGAACGCGGCTGGGCTTCCCAGGATCAGGAACACGATGACGGCATGTGCGCCGTAGCCGTGCCGGTCATGGCCCCGGGCGGAACGCTCGTAGCCGCTCTCGCGCTCGCTGCTCCCGTTTACCGCTGCAATCTGGCCGGGCTCGAAGAAAACCTGCCCCTCCTCAACGACGCCGCCGCCCAACTGGCCTCGCAACTCCCGCAGCGTCCGTAGTCACCGCGTCACCGGCAGGCGGCTCAACGCGCCCAGTCACCTGAACTTCCAGTCACCGAAACACCACGGATTCCCCGAAAGGAACCGCATGTCCACTCGCACTGAGTCCTTCCTAATCGGCCTGATTGGTGACGGCATCACCGAAAGCCTCACCCCTCCCATGCACGAGCGCGAAGCCGACCAGCACGGTGTGCGCTACCTCTACCGCCCCGTGGACCTCACCGTGATCAACCGCCCCGGGGCGGACGTTGGTGAGCTATTGCGCGCCGGTCGGGATCTGGGGTTCAACGGGTTCAACATCACGCACCCGTGCAAGCAGATCGTCCTGGAGCATCTGGACGAGGTGGATCCCCAGGCAGCCGCGATCGGAGCCGTCAACACGGTGCTGATCAGGGACGGCAAGTTCATCGGCTACAACACAGACTGCTCCGGCTTCACGGACGGATTCCGCGCGGGCCTGCCCGGCGCCAACCTGGAGCGCGTGGTCCAGTTCGGCTCGGGCGGCGCAGGGTCGGCGGTGGCCGAGGCGCTGCTCACCACGGGTGTTCAGCGCCTGGATCTGATCGACGTCGACGTCGCTCGCGCGGCTCAGCGCGCCACCGCCCTGGCCGAGCGGTACCCGGGCGCCCTCGTCGAAACTGCCTCCCCCGAACAGGCACCCGAACTCGTGAAGGTGGCGAGCGGCGTCGTCAACGCGACCCCGGTCGGGATGCATCACCACCCGGGCACCCCGTTCGATACCGCCCTGCTCAATGCGCGGCAGTGGGTTGCGGACGTGGTTTATTTGCCGCTGGCCACCGAACTCGTGACCGCGGCCAAGGCCCTGGGCTGCCAGGTGCTGGATGGCGGCCACATGGCGGTGGGGCAGGCGGTGGATGCCTTCAGGCTGTTCACCGATCTGGAACCGGACCGGCAGAGAATGCGCGATCACTTCCTGTCCCTGACCGGGCAGTCACCGGTAGCCGAGGAACAGCACAAGGGAGCCGCCCTGTGAGAACCAGCATCGCCACGGTGTGCCTGTCCGGCACGCTCGAAGAGAAAATGCAGGCCGCCGCGCTCGCGGGATTCGACGGGATCGAGGTGTTCGAGCAGGACCTGGTGGTCTCGCCGTCCTCGCCCGAAGACCTGCGCGGGTTGGCTGCCGAACTGGGTCTGTCCCTGGACATGTACCAGCCCTTCCGTGACGGCGTAGAGGTTGCCCCGGAGGATTTTCCCGATTCGTTGCGCCGGCTGCGCGCCAAGTTTGAGCTGATGAAGCGCCTCGGCACCCCGGTGCTGCTCATGTGCTCCAACGTGGCCACGGCGGCGCTGAACGATGACCAGGCGATCGCGGATCAGCTGCGACAGGCCGGCGACATGGCGGCCGAATACGGCATCAAGCTCGCCTACGAGGCGCTGGCCTGGGGCAAGAACGTCAACGACTGGCGCCGCGCCCACCACATCGTGGAGCTTGCCGATCACCCCGCAGTGGGCACGTGCCTGGACAGCTTCCACATCCTCTCCCGCGGGGACACCGTGGACGGGGTGGAGTCGCTGGATCCGGAGAAGCTGTTCTTCGTCCAGCTCGCGGATGCGCCGCTGCTCAAGCAGGACATCCTCTCGTGGTCGCGGCACCACCGCGTGTTCCCGGGTGAGGGGGACTTCGATCTGGTGGACGTGCTCACCCGCCTGCATGAATGCGGCTATGCGGGTCCGGTCTCGCTCGAGATCTTCAACGATGCTTTCCGCCAGGCCGATGTTCACCGCACCGCGGTGGACGGACTGCGCTCACTGCGCTGGCTTGAGGATCAGACGGCAGATGCCGTACGTGCGGCAGGCGAGGACCCCGCACGCGAGCCGCTCGTGCTGGTGGACCTGCCCGATCCACAGCCCCCGCGAGCCTGGGACTTCGTGGAACTGCGTACTTCCAAGCTCGGCCAGACCACGCGTCTGCTGCACCAGTTGGGTTTCGAGCTCGCCGGTCACCACCGCAGCAAGGACACCGTTCAGGCGTGGACGCAGGGCCCGGTGCGCATGGTCATCGCGGAGGATCTCGAGGCCTCGCTCGAGCAGCCCACGCGGCTGGCCGCCCTGGGCTTCCAGGTCGACAGCCCCGACGACGCCGCCCACCGCGCCTCCCGCTTGCTCGCCCCGGTGGTCTCGCGCACCCAGCAGCCGGACGAAACCGTGCTGCACGGTGTGGTGGCACCGGATGCCACCGAGATCTTCTTCGGTCCCCACACGGACAGTGGCGTACCCCCGTGGCTGGAGGAGTTCGGCGCGGACCCGGCCGAGGCGACGTCGGAATCCCTGATCACCGGCGTGGACCACGTGAACCTCGCGCAGCCGTGGCAGCACTACGACGAGGCCGTCCTGTTCCTAACCTCTCTGCTCGACCTGCACGCCCAGCCCGCTCAGGAGGTCGCGGGGCCGTCCGGACTGGTGCGCTCGCAGGTCATGCGCTCCGCGGACGAGACCGTGCGGATCCCGCTCAACGTCGCCCCCACCGCGGCGGAACAAGGTGCCTACACGGGGGCGGCGTACCCCGAGCATGTCGCGCTGGCCTGCACGGACATTGTCGCCGTGGCCCGCCGCGCACGACGCCGCGGCCTCACGTTCCTGCCGGTTCCCGAGAACTACTACGAAGACCTCGTGGCCCGTTTCGATCTGGCCCCGGACGTGGTGGCAGAACTACGCGAGCACGGTCTGCTCTACGACCGCGACGAGCACGGTGAGTTCCTGCACTTCTACACCGCGACCCTCGGTGAGGTGTTCGTGGAGGTCGTGGAACGCCGCGGCGGCTACCGCGGGTTTGGCGCCCCCAACGCTCCCGTGCGGCTGGCTGCGCAGTACCGGACCTGGGAGGAAGCAGCGGGCACCATCTGATCACGGCTTACTGCACGGTAAGCCGCCATACTCGGCAGTAAACCGTCACGAAATGGCTCTGGGGTCGACTCGGCGCACCTGACAGACTGGAGCCAACCAGTCTTCGTGCGTAGAGAGCGGGATGTTCGTGAGTGATCAACGGTCCAATCAGACCAAGCCCGGTGACAATCAGCCCATGGTGTTCGAGCACAGCACCGCCGCCCAGCGGGTGTTGTTTGGCTCCGACAAGGCCGGTGAATTCCTCACAGCCGAACTCGGGCGGCTGGGCAGCACGCGTCCCATGATCATCACGGGTGGATCCGCAGAACGGGCCGCCCGGGAGATCACCGCCCGTCTCGAGCCCGACCTGTGGTGGAACGAGGTGGTCCAACACGTCCCGGTGGGGCTCGCGGAGAAGGCGCGTGCGGTGGCGTCGGAGGCTAAGGTCGACGCGCTGGTGACCGTGGGCGGCGGCTCGACCATCGGTCTGGGGAAGGCCGTCGCGCTCACGTCCGGTCTGCCGCTGATCGCTGTGCCCACGACCTACGCCGGCTCCGAGGCGACCGACACATGGGGCCTGACCGAGAACCGCACCAAGACCACCGGCCTGGATCCCAAGGTCCTGCCGGTCACCGTGATTTACGACGCCGCTCTCTCACGTTCCCTGCCGGTGGGCCTGTCGGTCGCGTCCGGCCTGAACGGGCTGGCGCACTGCGTGGATTCGCTGTGGGCGCCCAAGGCGGATCCGATCAATCGGACGTTCGCCCTCGAAGGCGCACGCGCCCTGACGATGGCCCTGCGAGGTATCACCGCCGATCCGGACGATCTGCGCGCCCGCGAGATGGCGCTGTACGGCTGCTACCTCGCGGCGTTGTCCTTCGCATCCGCCGGCTCCGGAATGCATCACAAGATCGCGCACGTGCTGGGCGGGACGTTCAACCTTCCGCATGCGCAGGTCCACGCGACCGTCTTGCCTTACGTTCTGGCGTTCAATGCACCGGCGGTACCGGAGGTTTCGGCCCGGTTGGCCGATGCTCTCGGCGCCGACTCCGGTGATGCAACCGAGGCCTTAAGCTCCCTGTATCGCGAGATCGATGCGCCCCGGGCGCTCGCGGACATCGGCTTCACCGAGGACGGGATCGCGGAGGCCGTGGAGCGCTCCCTGAAGGCCATCCCTGCATCCAATCCGACCACTCCGACGGAGGAGAACCTGACGGCGTTGCTGCGTGCCGCACGGAATGGTGACGATCCGGCCAGCGTGTCCGTGGCGGCGCAGCAGGCGTGATGGCAGTGCGCGGCAACTTTCGCGACGACCCGTTCCTCGCTCGGTTGGCAGATCAAGAACCATCCGCGTGGTTCAACCCGGCCGTGACCACCACCGCGGAGGGGTTGGTCGCGTCGGGTTTGTCGTCCGCGATCGTGGACGACGCCGCCGCGCGACTCGAGCGGTTCGCTCCGTGGATTGCCCAGGCGTTTCCGGAGACGGGGGACGCTCGCGGAGTGATCGAGTCACCGCTTCATGCCGCGCCGGACATGCAACGTGAACTGGGCCTGACGGCGGGCCGGTTGCTGCTCAAGCGCGACGACGTTCTGCCCGTGAGCGGCTCCATCAAGGCTCGCGGAGGAGTGCACGAGGTTCTCGAGTACGCGGAATCACTGGTCATGGAGGCGGGGTTGCTGCCGTCACCTGCTGAAGTCGGCGAGAGCACGAACCGCGCTGCGGAGAACGACACGGATACGGTTCAGAGCCTGACCTCGGGTCTCACGGTGGCCGGCCATGAGGATGAAGTTGCCGGCATCAAGGACTATCGCGTGTTCAGCTCGGATCCGTTCCGCGAACTCATGGCCGAGCACCGGGTGGTCGTCGGCTCAACCGGGAACCTGGGCCTGTCCATCGGCATCACTGCAGCCGCACTCGGGCTGCAAGCCAACGTGCACATGTCAACGCACGCGCAAGCCTGGAAGAAGGAACTGCTCCGCAGTTTGGGTGTTGAAGTGGTGGAGCACAGTACCGATTACACCGCTGCGGTGGAGGCAGGACGTAAAGCCGCGCAGGCCGACCCGACCACGCACTTCGTGGATGACGAGCACTCCGTCAGCCTGTTCGCCGGCTACGCCGTGGCGGGCAGACGAGTAGCTCGCCAGTTAGCCGGCCAAGGCATCGCCGTGGACGAGGATCACCCGCTGTTCGTCCATCTCCCGTGCGGCATCGGCGGTGCCCCGGGCGGGGTGGCCTATGGACTCAAGCTGGAATTCGGAGATGCCGTCCACTGTGTCTTCGCCGAACCCACCGCGGCGCCGTGCATGATGCTGGGCGTTTACACCGGACTCCACGATGAAATCTCCGTGGTCGAACTCGGCTTGGACACCCACACGGTGGCGGACGGTTTGGCCGTAGGGAGACCATCAGGTTTCGTGGGGCGACGCATGCAGGGCCTCATCGAGGGTTACTACACGGTGGCCGATCAGCGGATGAAAGATCTGGTCAAAGCGCTGTATGCAACAGAGGGAATACTCGCCGAGCCCTCCGCCGCGGCAGCCCTTGATGGCCCGCAGTGGATCACCACCGATGCGGACTATCGTCAGCGAATGAACCTCACCGATCAGCGGCTGCAGAACGCTACCCACATCGCTTGGCTGACCGGCGGTGGCATGGTCCCCGAGGAAATCCAACGGAGCTACCTCGCTTGAAGCCTGACGCCTGCCTGCGGGAACCCGACGGTTGCCACTAAACGCCTGACGCCCGGCCGGCTGCGCACACCGAACGAGAAGCGCCAACGCCTAAGAAGCACCCCCAGCTTTCCCCAAGAAGTCTGCTTGCTCACACTCAGGCTCAGAAGGTGCACAGAGTGCAACAAGTGCCCTACTGTTGACACGTGAACTTTTCATGCCAGGGGGAAGCCCCCAAGGACAAGCGGGGTGCTCTCAAGTGGCACAACCGGCGCGCCATTGTGATGGCCGCGGGTGAGCTGGCTGATCTCCACGGCATTCAGGGGTTCTCCGTCGATGACCTGGCCAAGAAGGCAGGCGTCTCCCGGCGGACCATTTTCAACCACTTCTCATCGGCGGAAGATGCGGGGTACGAGTACCTCTCGGAATTGGTTTCACATCTCATCGGGGCAATCCTTGCGGAACTTCCGGACCCTTCCGAGCTAGGTGATCAAACACTGGGTTCGGTGTATCGGGATCTGTGCACGGCGATGCGGGCTCACAGCCTGGTCGAAGCGCTGCGCCCGCTCCTGATCCAGGCAACTGAGGTCAAAGAATCACCGACCGCAGCGCTCTGGAGTTTCCGCGTGACCAATACGGCCACCGAGCAGTTGGAGCACGTGCTCCGCGAACGGCTGCCCGAACACAGCCAGCTCGAACTGCAGCTGGTGGCCACTTCCATCATCAACTCCATGGCCGTGTGCATGGACGCATGGCTCTTGCGCACCGGCGGGGAACTGAACGACCAAGCCCGAAGTGAGTGGAACGAACTCCTGACCGAGACCCTCAAGATTCTGGGCCGCGGCTTCAACACCTGACATACCTGACCTTTTGTCGGCAAGCCCGCGCGAGCGGCGTCGTCGGCGAGACCCGCTATCGCGGAACGTAACTGAACATGACCATCGCTACTTACAAGTAGGAGATTCTCCGTGGCACGACTTCTCTACCGGCTGGGCATCGGCTCGGCCCGTCACGCGTGGGCGGTGATTGTTGCGTGGATCGCCGTGCTGGCCATCTCTGTGGGTGCGGTGGCGTTCTCCGGCGTGCAGCTGTCCAACGCGATCACCATTCCGGGCACCGAAACCCAGCGACTCGCCGACCGTTTGCAGGACGAGCTCCCCGAGGCCAACCAGGGCACCGGCCGCATGGTGTTCTACACCGAGGACGGCTCGGAATTCACGGAGGAACAGCGGCAGGGTATTGCCGATGCCGTGGCGTCGACCGAGGGCATCGACCAGGTGGACAGCGCCACCAACCCGTTCGAGGCGCAGGCCCAGCTCGATGACGGACGTCAGCAACTCGTGGACGGTCGCGAGCAGCTGGAGGAGGGCCAGCAGGCCATCCAGCAGCTGGAGGAGAACCTGCCTCCGGGCGCCAACGCGGACCAGATCCTGCAGCAGCGCGGCATCAACCCGCAGCAGATCCAGGAGCAGCAGGCTCAGCTGGAATCCGGTGAGCAGGCCATGGAACGCATGGGCGACTACCGCGTGGTCTCCGAGGACGGCAACTCCGCCATCTCGGTCGTGAACTTCACCGTGGACCAGACCTCCGTGACCGCGGATGCCAAGGAAGCCGTGATGAACGCCGTGGAAGACCACTCGGTCGACGGCGTGGGCGTGGACTTCTCCCAAGAGCTCTCGCAGGACATCTCGGCCCTGCTGGGCCCGGCGGAAATCGTGGGCGTGGTGATCGCGGCGATCGTGCTGTTGGTCATGCTGCGCGCCCTGGTCCCGGCCATCCTGCCGGTGCTGACCGCGCTGATCGGCGTGGGTATTTCCACGGCCGCGACGCTCGCCTTCTCCGGCGTGATCGACATGATGTCCGTGACCCCCATGCTCGGCGTGATGCTGGGCCTGGCCGTGGGTATTGACTACTCGCTGTTCGTGCTGAACCGCCACCGTCAGCAGCTGCGCCGCGGTATGGAGGTCAAGGAATCCATCGGCATGGCCGTGGGTACCTCCGGCACCGCCGTATTCTTCGCTGCCCTGACCGTGATCGTCGCACTGGTGGCGCTGAACATCACCGGCATTCCGTTCCTGGGCCTGATGGGTACCGTGGCCGGCGTTGCCGTGCTGATCGCCCTGCTCATCACCCTCACCCTGACCCCCGCGCTGCTCTCCCTGGCCGGGCGCAAGGCGCTGCCCCGCAAGCAGCGAAACGCCGCCCCTGACGAGCAGCACATCAACGAACACGACGTGCCGTTCCACTTGCGCCACCCCTGGATCACCTCGCTGCTGAGCGTGGGCGTCCTGGTGGTGCTCGCACTGCCGGCTCAGGACATGCGCCTGGGTCTGCCGGATGCTTCCACCGAAGCCGTGGACAGCACCTCGTACCAGGCCTACCAGCGCATTGCCGAGGACTTCGGCGCCGGCGAGAACGGCCCGCTCGTGGCCGTGGTCGATATGCCCGAGGGCCTCAGCGATGACGAGGCGACCGAGAAGATCAACTTGGTGTCCGACCGCATTGCCGAACAGGACGACGTGGCCAACGTGCTGCCCGGCGTCACCACCGATGACAACCGCACCGGCGTCATCCAGGTGATCCCGGAATCCGGTCCGGCTGATGCCGCCACCGAGGAGCTCGTCAACAACCTGCGCGGCCTCAACGGTGACGCGCTGAACGGCGAGGACGTCAAAATCGGCGTGGCCGGCACGACCGCCGCGAACATCGACGTCTCCCAGCTACTCGGCGAGAAGCTCCCGCTCTACCTGGGCGTGGTCATCATCATCTCGCTGCTCCTGTTGCTCATGGTCTTCCGCTCCATCGTGGTTCCGGTGATCGCCTCCCTGGGCTTCCTGCTCTCGGTCCTGGCGTCGCTGGGTGCCGTGGTCGCGGTGTACCAGTGGGGTTGGGGTGGCGATCTGATGGGCGTGCACGATCCCGGGCCCATCCTGAGCTTCCTGCCCACCCTGATGATCGGCATCCTGTTCGGTCTGGCCATGGACTACCAGCTATTCCTTGGTTCCGGCATGCGCGAGGCCTACGTCCACGGCCACCCGGCGCGTCAGGCCGTGGTGTACGGATTCAAGGCCGGTCGCGCTGTGGTCACGGCCGCGGCGATCATCATGATCTCCGTGTTCGCGGGCTTCATCTTCGCGCACCTGTCCATGATCAAACCCATTGGTTTCGCCCTGGCGGTCGGCGTTCTGTTGGACGCGTTCGTGGTCCGCATGTTCCTGATCCCGGCCGTCATGCGGATCATGGGTGAAAAGGTCTGGTGGCTGCCGCGTTGGCTGGACAAGATCCTGCCGCGCGTGGACGTTGAGGGCGAGTCCCTCGTGCGCGCCGGCGCCACCGCCGGTGCCGCTGGCGGTGCGGCCACCGCCGCGGTGGGTTCCGGTTCAAATTCGGATTCGGGTTCCCGTTCCCAGCGCGACGACGCCGCTCCCACCTCGGATCGCGACGGTTCCGTAAGCGGCGGGTCGGCTGCCCCCGTTGCGGTCGGTGCGGGTGCACATGGCGGGTCGGCTCAGGCCTCCACCTCCGCGATTGCCGGTGCGGCTGCCGCGCCGGGAACGACTCCCGCCCCCGTCTCAACCCCTACGACGGACGCTGCGGCAGGGAACTCCGCGAGCGGCGTCGTCCCCGTGAAGGCCATGGCGTTCTCGGAAGTGGAGTTGCGCAAGGCGGATCCCGCGCTCAAGGCGACGGACGCGTTGTTGCCGTTGCTACCGAGTATGCCGAACGAGGAGGAAACGGCTCGCGAGGAACTGAGTAAGGACAAACCCGAGGCCGCTCCGCACAAGTCCATGCACGAACGCGTGAACTTCCGGAAGGTCATGGTGGCGGGCCGACCCGTGCTCGTGGTTGAACCCAAGTCTCGCGCGTGGGGTGCCGTGGCGCCCGTGATCGTGTACTGGCACGGCGGCGGTTACGTGAACGCCATGTTGGGTACGCACTGGCGCTACCTGGACGAGTTGATCAAACACACCGGTGCAACGGTCGTGGTGCCCAGCTACGCGCTGGCGCCCCTGCACACCGTGGACGAGGTGCAGCCGCTCGCGGACGGAACGCTCGAGTTGGCGCGTTCGCTCGGCAAGCGCGTGTACTTCATGGGTGATTCGTCCGGCGGTGGCCTGGCGCTTGCCCAGGCGCAGCGCTTGCGCGAGCAGGGTGAGTCGCTGAACGGCCTGGTGCTCATTGCGCCGTGGGTCGACGCGTCGCTCAGCAACCCCGAAATCTCGGCCTACGAGTCCAAGGACAACATGCTCAGCGTCAAGCGGCTGCAAGCTTCGGGTCGCTGGTGGGCCGGGGAGCGGGACGTGCTCGACCCGCTGGTCAGCCCGATCTACGGCTCGTTCGAGGGACTGCCGCGCACCCTGATTACTCAGGGCGACCGCGACATCCTCTACCCGGACACCATGAATACGGTGGCGGAACTGCAGCTCGCGGGCGTGGACACCACCACGATCGTGACCGAGGGTGCGCCCCACACCTACTCGCTCATGGTGTGGACTCCCACCGCGCGCAAGGACGTGGAGGAGATCGCTCGCTGGATCCTGGAGGGGTAGCTAGTTTTTCCAAGGCTCACCCGGTGAGAGCCATTTGATAACGGCTTACGGCACGGTAACCACTGGTTACCGTGCCGTAAGCCGTTACGAGATGGTTTCGATGCGGCCGGGGCCAGATTCACGCCTTGCTGACGACGCCGCTCGGTCGGCTTTGCGCATCCAGGCCAGCTTTAGCGGCCCACGTTCTTGAAGAACCACGTGTAGAAGCCGATCCAACCCGCGGCGAAGACGCTCCACCGGACCCACTCAGGAGCGTCCGGCAGGAGTTTTCGCCCCAGCACGGCCAACCCGCCAATGGCCGCGGTGACCAGGATGAATCTCGGAGCCCGCGCTGGAACGGACCACAGCAAAAACCGAGGCAGGGGCCGCCCCAATAGTCCGTTGGTCCGCGCATAAATCTTGTACGGGGTGCCCCGCAGCGGCCCCGTCAGCAAAGCTGTGTATCCCTTGGCGGAGTAGTCCTCTTCGATCCGGCGCACCATGGCTGGGGAGACCGCGGGCAGCGTGACCAGCGCCCGTGCCGAGCGCGCTGCATCTGTCCTGGCACCCCACAGATGAGTGACTGCGCCACCCAGCACCGCGCCGGCGGTTGCGGAGGCCACGCACCTCAGGCCGCGTTTCGGGCTCTTCATGGCCACCGCGGACAACCACACGTCCGGGACGATGAAGAACACTGTGGCTTCCGCAAAACCCCACCCCGCTGCCACGGCATGATCTCGGCGGACCGTTGAACCTGTCATGTACCCTCCGAGGTCGAGCAGTGCTTAGCAGCTGTGACGCCCATTCTGCCCGCTCGTGACGGTTCAGCGCGGACCTACACAATCATCGTTAATGGACGATATGATCGTCATATGACGATGAAAATCCATTCGAGCGGGCCCCTGTGGTTCGAGGACCGCAGCGCCTACGCAGCGCTCTTCCACGCTCTGGCGGAACCAACCCGGTTGGCCCTGCTGGAACACCTGGCCACGGGCGAGCATCGAGTGCGAGACATGGTCGATCACATGCAGCTTGCGCAGTCCACGGTGAGCAAACATCTGGCGTGCCTTCGGGATTGCGGCCTGGTCTCGGTGCGCGTTGAGGGGCGGTCGTCATGGTTCTCACTGGTTGACCCCGGGCGTTTGGAGAAATTGGTGGCGATGGCCGATGAGCTCATGACCGCGTCCCACGCCGCAGGATCCCTGCGCGATCATCGTGAG
Organism: Kocuria atrinae; assembly: GCF_039531425.1. Taxonomy (NCBI): domain Bacteria; kingdom Bacillati; phylum Actinomycetota; class Actinomycetes; order Micrococcales; family Micrococcaceae; genus Kocuria; species Kocuria atrinae. Next base: position 17,224 of record NZ_BAAAQA010000025.1, on the reverse strand, counting down.
CGCCACGAGAAGATCACCGGCCAAGTTGTTCCCGAGGAGGGATGACGAACATGGGTCACGACCACAGCCATTCCCACGTGCCTCAGACCGCGGACCGGGGCATGCGCCGTCGGCTGGTGATTGCTTTCGGTATCACGGCAATCATCGTGATTGCCCAGGCCGTGGGCAGTGTGATCACCGGGAGTCTCGCGCTGCTCACGGACACCGCCCACGCGGCGGCGGATGCTTCGGGCCTATTGGTCGCCGTCATCGCGGCGACCATGATGCTGCGCCCACCCAGTGGCAGTCGCACATGGGGCTTCGCCCGCATCGAGGTGATCGCGGCGCTCGGTCAAGCCGTGCTGCTCCTGGGGGTGGGCATCTACGCAGCGATCGAGGGCATTCGGCGCCTCTTCGAACCCAGTAACATCCCCTCGGTTGAACTGTTGATCTTCGGTGTCATTGGTCTGGTCGCCAACATCGCCGCGATGGCGGTGCTCGCGTCCGCCCGGGACTCGAACTTCAACATGCGCGCGGCGTTCCTCGAGGTGCTCAACGATGCCCTCGGCTCCATGGGCGTGATCATCGCCGCGATCGTCATCCACACCACCGGGTTCCAGCGCGCGGACACCATCGCCGGCCTGTTCATTGCCGCCCTGATCCTTCCCCGCGCCTTCCGGCTGCTGCGCGAAACCGTGGGTGTGCTCATGGAGTTCGCGCCCAAGGGTGTGGACCTGAACGAGGTGCGCGAGCACATCATGGAGCTGGAGCACGTGCGCGATGTTCATGACGTCCACGCGTCCACCATCGGGACTGGTTTGCCCGTGCTGTCCGCTCACGTGGTCGTGGAGGACCGGTGCTTCAGCTCCGGTCACGCGCCGGTGATCTTGGAAACGGTGCTCGACTGCGTGCGTGAGCATTTCCCGGTCTCCTTCGATCACGCCACCATTCAGCTGGAAACCGCCGCCCTGCGGGACAAGGAATCCCCGGAGGTTCGCCACGCCTAGCGCGTCAAAATCCACAGGGCGCTCGCCGGGTCCGCCCGGGTAACGGCCGAGTGTGCCAAGGTGGTTTCAACCGATCCGCGCACTCCCGAGGTGATCCATGGGCTCCAGCACCAATCCCCCCAACGCGCCGGACCCCCTGCGCCGCCCCATTCCGCAGCGCACCACCGGCTGGGCCACGCGCATCGCGGCCGCCCTGCAGCGGGCGGGCCTGAAACCCAACCACATCTCCGTGGCCTCGGTCGGCTTCGCGCTCCTGGGTTGCCTGTGTCTGGTGCTTTCCGCACATTTCGACGACGCCGCTCGCCTCCTCCTACTCATCATCGCCGCCGTGACCATCCCGTTGCGCCTCGTGTGCAACATGTTCGACGGGATGCTGGCGGTGGAGGGCGGACTGAAAACACCCACCGGTGAACTGTTCAACGAGGTGCCGGACCGGATCTCGGACCTGGCCCTGCTTGCGGGAGCCGGCTATGCGGCGTCGACGATGGAGGGCGGTGTGACCCTGGGCTGGCTTGTAGGAAGTCTCGCCGTCCTGACCGCCTACGTGCGTACGCTGGGAGTGAGTGCGGGAGCGGGGCAGTTCTTCGGTGGCGTGATGGCCAAGCAACAGCGGATGTGGACGCTCATGGTCGGGATCTTGGCCACCATGATCGAACCGCTGCTCAATCTGCCGCGCGGCTGGATGCTGTTCGTGACGCTGATCCTCATTGCCGCAGCCTCCGCGCTCACGGTGGTTACGCGACTGCGGTGGATTGCCCGCGAACTCACGAAGCGAGACTGAGTCATGACCGAGATCGGGCTGATCGGTCCGCAGTCGATTCGGCTGCTGATCGGCGTTGGGGTGTTTCTGGTGGTGGCGACCGTGGTCGCCGAGATCATGTTTCGGCGCACCACCAAGGAGGGTCTGCGGAACACCCTGATCAACGTACGGCAGCGGATTTTCGCCTGGTGGATCATGGTGGGTGTGCTCGCGGTGAGCCTGGCGCTCGGCGAAACCGTGATGCTCGTGCTGTTCATGCTGCTTTCGCTCGTGGCGCTGCGGGAGTTCATGGCGCTGGTGCCGGCCGGCGAGAAGGACGGCCGCGCGCTGATCTGGATCATGGCCGTGCTGACCCCACTGCACTACTTTTTCGTTTTCCAGCACTGGTACGGGATGTTCGCCATTTTCATCCCGGTCTACGCGTTCCTTTTCCTGCCCGTGCTGTTGGCGCTGTCTGGCAGAACCGATCATTTCCTGCACCGCGCGGCCCTGAGCCAATGGGGGCTCATGGTGTGCGTGTACGCGCTAAGTCATCTGCCCGCGATCCTGCAACTGCCGGTGGCCTTCAACCAGGGCAAGTCCGCGGCGGACGGTTCTCCCGTGGGCTCAGGCGGCGTGGAGGGCGGTGCGCTCCTGCTGTTCGTGTGCGTGGTGGTGCAGGGCTCTGACGTGCTGCAGTATCTGTGGGGCAAAACCCTGGGCCGCCACAAGATCGCGCCGAACGTGAGCCCCAACAAGACGTGGGAAGGCTTCATCGGGGGAGTGCTCTCCGCGACCGCCCTGGGTGCCGCACTGTGGTGGCTGACCCCGTTCACGCCGTGGCAAGCCGCTTTGCTGTCGCTGATCGCGTGCCTCATGGGCTTCGTGGGCGGCCTGGTGATGAGCAGTCTCAAACGTGATCGCGGCATCAAAGACTTTGGCGCAATCATCCCCGGTCACGGCGGCATCCTGGACCGCACGGACTCTCTGATCTTCGCGGCGCCGGTGTTCTTCCACCTGACGAGATTCTTCTTCAGTGGTTGATCGCCGACGCTTGGCTACTGAGAGCGATACACCCGAGACCGGTGATCCACTTCAAGGATCAGGATGACGATCTCTTCGTCACGGATTTCGGCGAGGGCTCCGTAATCACCAACGCGGTAACGCCAGAGGCCTGACAGAGGGCTAGTCAGCGCCTTCCCGTGAACTCGGGGGTCTTCGAGTTCACCGACCTGAGCGATTTTTTGGACGATGCGCTTTGCGATGGTCTTGTCGAGCTTCCCCAACTGCTTCTTGGCCGTTGCCGTGATCTTAATCGTCCAGGCCAAGGTCCTTCACCACATCCTCCAAGTCGAAGATAGGTTCCTCACCAGAGTGAACACGCTCTACGAGCGCTGCGATTCGATAGGTCTCTTCAATACGTGGAAGTGACTCCTCAATGGCTTCACGAAGGTAGTAAGACTTGGGCCGCCCTGTTGAGCGAGCGAGCCATCCTGGCCGCGCGTAAAATTGCCAGCACACTACCTATCGGTGTCTCGCGAGAGGAAGCAGATCATGCCCAAGGCAAACAAGGACGGTCGCGCGATTCAGGACGAAATTCCGTCTACTCTGCAACGTTCGGATGAGAAGGCCCAGGACACGTTCGCGCAGACCTATGACTCCGCCAAGGACGAGTACGACAGCTCATCGCGGGCGGCACGCACCGCGTGGTCAGCGGTGAAGCACACCCACGAGAAGGTGGGGGACCACTGGGAGCCCAAGGACGAGAGCGGACCCTCGGACGATCGTGCCGAAAAAGGTGGGCTCAACAAGGAAGAGTCCGCGGGCGGCGTCGACGCCAATGCCAGCAAGGACCACCTGTACGAGATCGCTCAGGAATTGGACATCGAGGGCCGCTCGGACATGACCAAGGACGAGCTGGTTGATGCCATCGACAAGGCCAACCAGAAAAAGACCAAGGAATCCCGCAGCTAGAGTTTCCGGCCCAGGAACACGGTGGCCGTGGTGTTCTCGTGGAAGGGTTCCACGGGTTCGTAGCCGCGCTTGCGGAACATGGCGATGCCCTCGACCATCTCTTCGTTAAGGGAGACCACGGCGGTGTGGGCACCCAGCGCACGAACCTTGTTCTCCAACGAGCGAACGAGTGTGCGGGCATGACCCTTGCCGCGGTGATCGGGCGTGACCCAGATGCGCCGGAGTTCGGCGGTCGTGTCGTCGAGCTTGCGGACCGCGCCGCACGCAATGACCTCGCCGGAGATCAGTTCCGTCATGAGAAAGAAATCGCCGTTGGGTGGCGTGACCTGCTCCGGTGAGGTGCTTTCGGTGAGGTCAGGATCGAAACCGCCGTCGATGCGGTGATCGAGTTCGCTGAAGTACGCGGTCAGCACTTTCTGCGTGTGATCGCTGGCGGCTTGGCCTTCCAGGATGCGTACGGGTGCGATGGCGTTCATCCCCCCATGGTGACACCGATGCCTACTGTTCACCAGGGCCTAACTCGTAGTAGTTTTCGGCCATGACTCCGACGCCTACCGGGAACAAGCCCCGCGTATCGATTTTGGTTCCCACCCCGTTGTTGGTGGTGGAGATGACCGAGCCCGCTGCCTACCGCAATCGCAGTGACCACGAGTCGGATGTTCATCTGCATCCGGGCGGGCAGGGGCTGTGGGTGGCCCGTATGGCCGGGTCGCTCGGGGCCGAAATTTCCATCAACGGACCCTTCGGCGGAGAGTTGGGGTCGCTGATCCGCACCATGCTCGACGGCATGGGTATGCAGGTCAACGCCGTGCGCTACAGCTACGGCAATGGTGGTTATGTCTACGACTTGCGCGGTGAAGATCGGGAGACCCAGGCGCACATGCCGCCGCCGGAGCTGTCCCGTCATGAGTTGGATGACCTGTACGGTACTGCCTTCGTGGATGCGTTGGCCTCGGATGTTCTGGTGGTCACGGGTGCGGAGCCGGCGGACGTGATTCCGTCGTCCTTCTTTGGTCGGCTCATTCGCGATACCCGCGACGCCGGCACACCCGTGGTCGCGGACCTGAGCGGAAAACCCGCTTTGGCCAGTGTCGACGCGGGCGTAGATGTTCTCAAGATCAGCCACGAGGAGATCATGGACCTCGAGATCGTGGAGGACGAAACCGCCGAGTCTCTCACCGAGGCCGGCAAAATGTTGCTGGAACGCGGGGCGGGCGCCGTCGTCATCTCGCGCGCGAAGGACCCCGCCCTGTTGGTCGAGAAGAACTCGGTGCGGGAGGTGTCCGCGCCGTCGATCACCCCGTTGGACCACCGGGGCGCGGGGGACTCGATGACGGCCGGGATTTCCGTGGGTCTCGCGCGAGGGCTCGACCTGGTCGACGCCGTGGCGCTGGGTGCTTCTGCCGGTGCACTCAATGTGGCGCGGCGGGGTTTAGGCACGGGTAATCGCACGACCATCGAGAAATTCGCACGGCAGATCACCGTCCGGAAGCTGACCTAAACATGCTCGGCTCTGGTGAGCGGGCGGGTGGCATGGAAGCATGGGGCCATGCGCATCCTTGTGACCAACGATGACGGGATAGCTTCCGCGGGACTCGCCGTTCTGGCCCAGGCGGCGCTGGACCGAGGGCACGAGGTCAAGGTCGCCGCACCCGCCGAGGAGTACTCGGGTGCCAGCGCGTCCCTGTCCGGCGAGGAGATTGACGGCAAGATCGCGCTCGTTGACGCCGATCCGCCCAACATGCCCGCGGGTGTCGAGTGCGTGGGTGTGAAGGCCGCACCGGCTCTGATCGCGTTTCTGGCCTCTTACGGGGCGTTCGGCGAAGTTCCGGACATGGTGCTCTCGGGTGTGAACCTGGGCGCGAATACCGGCAAGGCCACACTGCATTCTGGCACGGTGGGAGCTGTGCTGACGGCGGCGTCGCACGGAATTCCGGGGATCGCGGTCTCAATCACGTCCGGACAACCGCAGCACTGGGACACTGCGCTGCTGGTCACCAAGTTCGCGCTTGAACGTTGGGAGTCGCGCGAATTCGACGGCAGGATCTTGAACATCAACGTTCCCGACGTCGCCCCCGACCGTCTCAGGGGTCTCAAGCCTGCCGATCTGGCATCCTTCGGTGCGGTCCAAGCCCAGATCCATCGTGGCGACGACACGCACATTGCAGTGACCTATAGTGCCGAGACCGGGCGGGAAGAACCGGACAGCGACCACTACCTGCTGACCCATGGTTGGGCGACGGCAACGCTGCTTCGGGCGCCGGTCAACGACACGAACGGGCAATTGCGGACCATTGATTTGGAAGAGCTGGGTATTACGTCGAGTTCAGCGCCGGATGCCGCGGAATCTCAAGGGGATATCGACGTCGATGCCGCCACGGTGATGCGGAAAACCTAGACCTGTTTGACTAGAACTGGCCATATGGCCATTGAATGGGTCCGGCAGGAATGACACGGTGGAATGCCTAGAACGTGACGAGTCACGAGAAGGTGTTTCAGATGTCTACCGCATTGCCCGAGCATCGAAATGTCCCGAAGCTCACTGACGAGCAGGTCATCGAGCAGGACCGATGGTATCCACATACGGTGGGGCGAGCAGTCGTGTATGCGGCCTGGGTGTACCTTGTCGCGATAGGTGCCGTTACGGCAATTGAAATGCAATTTTCGCTGCTTCGAGACGGTCTGAACTATTGGGGCATCGTTCCTGCCGCCTTGGCCAGCGCTATAGGCCTGTACTTTTCACGGGGTAATCGTCGTGACAGGGTCCGCGGCCGCCTAACCAAGCAAACGCCGAAGAGGAAAAACCAGGTCGCAGACGTTGGGTCAAAACCAGCGGAGCCTGTAACGCCCACATGGGCATTGATTTGTTACGCAGTGTCGATCGGATTCGCCCTCTTCGGCTTTCTGAGCCTGATGAACCATTTGGGCATTTCCGGCCCGCTGAACTGGTTCATCTTCGCCATGTGTTTCATTCCTGCGGCACTACTGATGTGGTTCTCATACCTGGGTAGAAGCACTAATAAAGAGGGCCGTCAGTGAACGCTTTGTTCTACGAGCGTGGCTCAGTCAATGGTCGAGCGGAACTGGTTGGGCCAGTTGGGCCTTCACACTCTCGGTTGTTACCGCTGTGGGTCTGATGGCCTACCTGGTAGGCAAGAAAACTGGCCATTTGGTTAGTTGAAGTGGGCGGTCAGGGATGAAACGGTGGAATGCCCAGAACGTGACGAGTCACGAGAAGGTGTTTTAGATGTCGACCGCAGTGCCAGAGCAACGAGAAGTCGTGACGCTCACCGACGAACAGGTCATTGAGCTGGACTGGTGGTATCCGTGGACCGCGGGTCGAGCGGTTGCATACGCGGCATGGTTGTACTTCTTCACGCTAGGTGCCTTTGGTCTTGTCCAGTTGCTCTCGCCTGGGGTTCAGGCGACCTTGGTCTTCTTCGTCGCCATCGGGCCTGCAGTGGGTGGTGCCATCGGCGCGATACTCGGAAGGGGTATCCGCCGACAAAGAATCAAAGTCTGGCACGAGAAGCGGGTTTTGAAGGCAGAAGCCGGGGGGCTTGAGGTAGGCAATCGTTCATTCCCTCTGCCCCCATCGAACCTGTATGTGGTCGGGGTCGGTGTATCCATCGCGCTTGCGCTGTTCGGACTTCTCAACCTCATCACTCACGTCGGGCTCTTCGAGGCCACTACGGGCTTCACCCTGGTGATGTGTTTCGTGATGGCGGCTATAACGACCTGGGGCATATACACGGGCGGCAATGCACGAAAGGAGCCTGTGTGATGGTCACTGGCATAGACACGAAGTCCGTGAACGGCGCGGATGAGAAATCCAGGAATGCGATCATCCAGGCCGCAGACCCATATTTTCCTCATTCGCCCTGGCGGGCTGTGCTATCGGCTGTGACTCTGGCGCTCATCATGCTCGGATTTGCGACAGCCGTTTCCGTTGTCTTTGATGTCGGAACAGTCAGCCTGCTTCACGTTGTGTGGTTTTTCGTGCAAGGCGCGGTCGTGGCGTCCGTCGGGTATTTCGGCCGTGGGGTTCGCATCCGAAATCTTGAGACCCAAGGGAGAATCCCCAAGGAGGAGAACCTATGAGTGGTTTTTTCAATGTCACGACCATCCCCCGAGCGATCTTCCTCGGGTTCATCCTTATGTTCTTCGCTTTGGGCGTGACGTCGCTCTATAACCTGATCGTGGGTGATGCTGAGCGGGCGTCACCCAACACCCTTGCGTACTTCGCTTTGGGCGGGTTCACCGCCGGTCTTACGGGGTATCTCTTCCGTGATCAGCACATTATGTCCCTCAAGGCGCAGGGACGTCTTGATCCTGACTCCGACGGTTCTGAGCTGCCCATCGGTGGGTCGCCCTCGACCATCCCCAGGCTGCTGGTCTACATCCTTCTGATGACCTTCGTCGTCCAGGGGATCATTACTTTGCTGTCAATGGCCGGGTTGTGGTGGTCAAGGAGTGCGGACTGGGGCGATTGGTTCGTGACAGTCGTCGTTACCTCGCCCGTTGGCCTCATGACGTATTTCCAAACAAGGAAAGACCACACTGCGGAACCTCTCGGGAGTCACGGGGCATCCGACGATCCGGCCGCAACCCATTGACCCTTGAATGAGGCGCTCCCTTCGCGCCGTTTAGAGTCGAAGCCCTCCGCCTCTATCCCTCAGGCAAGGCACGTGCGACGATCTACCTACCGGTCGGTCTGCTGACGATCCTGCAATCACGGGCGTAGGGCTAGCCCGCTTGAGGCAGGGCGCCGTCGGCGTTCAAGAAGGTGAATACTTCATCACGGGGGGCGAAGATTATGGGCGACATACTTAATGCGAGCACCGTTCCGCGAGCCTTGGCCTGGGGTTTCCTCGTTTCAATGTTTGGCCTGGGATTCCTGTCGTTCCTCAATCAGCTGGATGGGCCTGGTGATGTAACTCTTTACAACATCGTCCTGGCGATATTCATAGGAATTGTTAATGGGTCGAGTGCCGTTATTCTCCGACAACGCCGTTTTCAGCGACTGCGGGAGCAGGGCAAAGTGGATGCGGATGCCACGCCGGGCGACCTCCAAGCGGTCAGGCCCCCGCGAACTCTTGGCGAGGTTCTCCTTATCGTCCTTCTGGCAACTTTCGCCATTCGGGGTCTCGCTGCATTACTCGCCTTCATCGGACCCTGGCCCCAGCTGGTTGCGGAATGGAATACTTGGCTAACGCCGTTCCTGATTGCCGTTTTCGTAGGCGTTGGCAGCTTTGTCATCGGCAAGCGGCACCGCGCACCAAAAAGCTCAGAGCCTAAGGTCTAGCCACCGGTTCCCTCCATACGAGCTCGCAGTATTGAGACTCCCGGGCCCTCAAGCTCCTCCAGGTACAGGGCTCGACCAGCCATGGTCATCACCAGGGCGAGCAGGGGTCCGCTGACCATCGGACCGGTCCCCGTGTTAAACGGCCCATCAGTCGCCCTCAAGGACAAGCCCCTCACTAGCCGGTGGCTGTTGACCGCGAAGTCCCGTGAGGCGAAAAACTCTGCAACAGGGATTAGTGCCTCCACGCTGGGTGTCCGCGACATACCCAAGGGCCGCCGGATGTCCTGTGCGTGTACGAGCACCTCACCGAGATAGGCGGGGACATCGGAGGAAGGGGTCGTGGTGCTGCCAACGAGCTGGCGGAAACGATCGAGCGTCTCATTCGGAGTTCGGCCTCGATACTCTTCAATGCGTCGTTGGTTGTGCACATCGACACGGAATCGTGCGCCGATCATGCTGCGCAGCCACCGCAACTGGTTCATGCTGGCGACCGCAACGAGGTGTGCAACGACCTCCTCGACATCCCACCGCCCACACAGTGTGCTGTGCCGCCACTGTTCGGGAGTCAGAGTTGAGAGGTGTTCCGCCAACGCCTCGCGTTCGGCGCGCATCAGCCCCCACAAATGGATGTTCTGGGATTTGGTCATGGCCATCGAGCCTTCCCTCGCTGAGGCGATTCAAACCCCGATTACTGCTTCGCGCAAGAGGGCCGCTAATCGCTACAGCTCTCGCACTGCCGGAATCGCATACCAACGGGCCAGGGGAGCGAGATCCGCAACATCCTCCACGCCGTCTACAGGCTGCCACCGAAGCTCTGCAATCTCACGCGCCGGGACGGGCGTCTCAGCCAGCAGATTGAGCCCCATGAACACATGACTGTGCAGGCCATGCCCGGGTTCGTTGGCGGCGTCGGTCATCCATTCGCCCACGGGAACCAGGTCCTCCGGGGCCAGCGCCAGGCCCAGTTCCTCTTCCACCTCGCGAATGGCAGTGTCCAAGGGGGTCTCGCCCGCCTCGGGTTTGCCTCCGGGAAACATGAACATCCCGGTATTGCGCTTGCGTACGGTCAGCACGTCACCATTCGCACGGCGTAGCACCACTCCGGTCACCTTGATGACGGGACGATCGGCAGGAAGGTCGCGAGCGGCGTCGTCGGAAGTAACTGATGGCGTACGCGACCGGTCGGTGGCAGGGTTGGATTCAGACACCCGACCATCTTAGGGAGACACCGTGACCAACACGCTCGAGGCCCTTACCGTCCCGCTCATCCAGGCACCCATGGCGGGCGGGCCGTCCAACGCGGCGCTCGCGGTCGCGGTGTCTCAGGCCGGCGGGCTGGGCATGCTCGCCGCCGGTTACAAAACGGTCGAGGCGATGGCCGCCGAGATCGACGACGTCCGCGCAGGCACCCTCAACTTTGGCGTGAACCTGTTCGTCCCCGAGTCGGACCCGTCCGACCCAGGCAGACTCGCCGCCTATGCAGCCGCCCTCGCGTCCATGGCCTTGGAGCTCGGCCTCGCGGCACCCGAGCCGGGCCCGTTCAGCGACGACCACTACGCTGCCAAGGTCGACTACCTCGTGGCCAACCCGGTCCCGCTCGTTTCGTTCACGTTCGGTCTGCCCAGCGCCGACGACGTCGCTCGCTTGCGGTCCGTGGGCACCGAGATAGTCCTCAATGCAACGGATCCGGAGGAGATCAGTGCGGCTGATGCCCTGAACCCGGATGCCATTGTGGTGCAGGGGGCCGAAGCGGGAGGCCACCGGGCCACTCACGGGCAGGCCAAGGAACCGTCCGAAAGCAGCACCCATGAACTGGTCACTCTGGCGCGTGAATACACGGATAAGCCCGTGATCGCGGCCGGGGGAGTGACCGGCGCTGACATCGCACAGAACCACTTCGATGCCGGTGCCTCTGCGGTCCAGGTGGGAACCTTGTTTCTCACGGCGGAGGAAGCCGGTACCAAAGAAGCCCAGAAGGACGCACTGCTCAGCGGTCAGTACCGGGACACCGTGGTCACGCGGGCGTTCTCGGGGCGCGCGGCGCGGGCGCTGAGCAACCGGTTCACCGAACGCATGGCGGCGGTTCAAGTGGTCGGGTACCCGCAAGTGCACTACATGACGGCGCCGCTGCGAGCGGCGTCGGCGGATAATCCGGAAGGTTTGAATCTGTGGGCGGGAACGGGATTTGCAGCCTGCCAGCTGCGGCCTGCCGCGGAGATCGTGGACGAGTTTCGTTCACTGTAAAACCCTCGCGCCGCCTCATCCGCGGCGATAGTGTGAAAGGTAGAACGGCAGTCCGAATACCTTCCGCACCGTTTCCAAGGAGCGCATGTGCCTACGCAGCAGATTCTGTCCGACCCCGCCAAGGCAGCGATTTTTCTCACGCTGACCATCAATGAATCTGCGGAGGAGAAGGTCGCGGACATCTTGACCGATGTTTCCGCATTGGGCCGCGCCGTGTCCTTCAGGGTGCCGGACGGTGATCTGATCTGCGTGGTGGGCGTGGGTGCCCGGGCCTGGCCGCGCCTTTTCGACGCTCCGATGCCCAAGCACTTGCACGAGTTCAAGGAGATCAAGGGCGACAAGCACACCGCGGTCTCCACCCCGGGTGATCTGTTGATTCACTTGCGGGCGCGCACTCAGGATCTGTGTTTCGAACTCGCCAACCAGCTGATGAACAAGCTGGGCCCGTACACCACCGTGGTCGACGAGACCCACGGCTTCAAGTACTTCGACGAGCGAGACCTGCTGGGTTTCGTGGACGGGACCGAAAATCCGGAGGGCAAGGCTGCGGTGACGGCGGCCGTGGTGAGCCCGGAGGAAGACCCGAATTATGCCGGGGGCAGCTACGTGCTGGTCCAGAAGTACATGCACCCCCTCGACGAGTGGAACGCGCTGTCCGTGGAGGAACAAGAGCGCGTGATCGGGCGGACCAAGCTGGCCGATATCGAGCTCGATGACGACGTCAAGCCCACCAACTCCCACGTGGCCCTCAACGACCTGGACCCGGTGGACGGCAAGGAACGCAAGATCATCCGCGACAACATGCCGTTCGGAACCATTGGCACCAAGGAATTCGGGACCTACTTCATTGGCTACGCGGCCGATCCGGAAGTCACGGAGACCATGCTCGAGCACATGTTCCTGGGCAACCCGCGCGGCAACTACGACCGGATCCTCGATTTCTCCACGGCGGAGACCGGCGCGCTGTTCTTCGCCCCGCCCGTCAGCTTCCTGGACGACCCCACAACCGTTGAGAGCGACTCGGAAGCCTCCGATCAAGAGGACACATCCTCGGAGTCGGAGGACACCAACGAGTCCCACGAATCACTGCGCATCGGCAGCCTCAAGAACTCCCACAAGTAAGGACGGATCATGAACAACCTTCATCGCGACCTAGCACCTGTCTCATCAGAAGCTTGGGATGAAATCGAGGACGAAGCCCGCCGGACCTTCAAGGGCCGCCTGGCCGCCCGCCGCACCGTGGACATGCCGGACCCCGCCGGCCCCGCCTTCGGTGCCTTGGCCACCGGTCACGTCACCTCGGTGCAGACCCAGGTGGAGGGCGTGAAAGCCCTCAAGCGCGAGTCGCTGCCGGTGGTGGAACTGCGCGTTCCCTTCCGTGTGAAGCGCATCGACGTGGACAACGTGGAACGCGGCTCCAGCGACTCGGATTGGCAGCCCGTCAAGGACGCCGCGGTTGCCTTGGCAAACGCTGAGGACCGTACCGTGTTTTACGGAGCCTCCGAGATCGGATTGCAGGGAATCATCGACGCCAGCGACAACGAACGGCTGAGCATCCCCCAGGACATCCGTGAGTTCCCCGATCTGGTGGCACGCGCCAAGACCGAGCTGCGCCTGGCAGGTGTGAGCGGCCCGTTCAACTTGCTGCTCCCGGCCGACGTCTACACCGAGGTCACCGAGACCACCGATCACGGGTACCCGATCCTCGACCACATCGACCGCATCCTTGCCAACGACGGCAAGATCATTTGGGCTCCCGCTCTCGACGACGCCGTGCTGCTGTCCGAGCGCGGTGGAGACTTCGAGTTGCACCTGGGTCGGGACACCTCCATCGGTTACCTCTCCCACGACTCCGAAACGGTTGAGCTGTACCTGACCGAATCGTTCACCGTGAAGGTGAACACCCCGGAGGCCAGCGTGGTGATCGCCAAGTAATTGGCAGCAGATAGAACAGTGGCCCTGATCCGGTACCGGGTCAGGGCCACTGTTCTATGACGCGATCGTCACGGCGCCGTGGTTAGGCGTTGCGGGTGAGGACTCCCTCGAAGAAGGAGCTCAGCTCGTCGGTCGCGTCGAGGGGCAGCACGGCGGCCACGTAGTGGTCCGGGCGAACGACCACGATGGCACCGTCACGGCTGATCTGGCGCTCGTCATAGATGTCCTCGTCCGGCAACGTGGCGTAGACGCGCTCCCAGTAGTTCAACTCCAGCGGGCCGATCTGCGGGCGGAAGACCCGAGGCACCTGGGTGACATCCATGTCCGTGTACTGCTGCTGGTAGGTGACGTCCACGTCGAAGAGGGTGGCGTCGTCGTCGCCATCGCGGCGGTAGGCGACCAGCGGGGACTTGGGGTCGTTCTGCAGCCACTCGGCAAAGCGCGACGTCGCCGATTCCTCACCTGCCGCGGCGCGGTCCGCGTACACGTGGATGCGCCAGCGACCGTCCGCGGTGGCCTGGTGACCCTGGTGCAACGCGTATGCGTCACACACGCGCATGACGCGAGCGGACTTGAAGCGCTTGCCCACCGGGAAACCGGCGGCCAGATCCTGGTGCTCGGTGCCCGCGGTGATCAGGGACGGCTGGTATTCGGTCATGAACCCGGCCGGGAATTCCGCCGTCTTGACGTAGAAGTCCTCCAGGTACTTGGGGTCCGGCAACTTGTCCTGCGGGGTGGCCATGAGAGTGGACCATTCGCGGTCGAAGTCGATCAAGTTCTTGGCGATGACCTGACGTTCCTCGGAGTAAGTGTCCAGCAGCGATTCGTTGGCGCGACCGGAGAGCACCGCACCGAGCTTCCAACCCAGGTTCCAGCCGTCCTGCATGGACACGTTCATGCCCTGGCCAGCCTTGGCGGAGTGGGTGTGGCAAGCGTCGCCGGCGATGAACACGCGGGGCACGCGGGTGCCGCGGTCCTCGGTGTCGACGTCGTCGAAGTGGTCGGTCAGGCGGTGGCCCACCTCGTAGACCGAGGACCACGCCACGGACTTCACGTCCACGCTGTACGGGTGGATGATCTGGTTGGCGCGCTTGATGATCTCTTCAACCGGGGTCTGACGCACCTTGCGGTTGTCGTCAAGGGGAACCTCGCCCAGGTCCACATACATGCGGAACAGCAGACCGCCCTCTCGGGGGATCAGAAGAATCGAGCCGTTGCGGGAGTTGATCGCACACTTGGTGCGGATGTCCGGGAAATCGGTGTTGGCGAGAACGTCCATCACGCCCCAGGCGTGGTTGGCACCCTTGCCTTCGAGCTTGCGACCGATGGCCTTGCGCACACCCGAGCCAGCGCCGTCGCAACCGAAGACGTACTTGGCGCGAATGGTGCGCTCCTCGCCCTGGCGCTCGCCGGCGACGTAGCGAACCGTGACGGACACGGGGTACTCGGCGTCCTGATCGATTTCCAGGCCACCGAACTCGACGCCGTAGTTGGGCTTGATCTTGGCGGGACCGTCAGCAGCGGCCTCCAAGAAGTAATCGAGCACCCGGGCCTGGTTCACGATCAGGTGCGGAAACTCGGAAACACCATGCGGGTCATCCGAGGGCCGACCGGTGCGCACGATGTTCTCCGGATTTTCGGGGTCCGGATTCCAGAAGCACATCTCGGTCAGGTGGAAGGCTTCCTGGGTGATGCGCTCGGCGAAGCCGAAGGACTGGAAGGTCTCCACACTGCGAGCCTGAATACCGTCAGCCTGGCCAATCTCGAGACGGCCGGGGCGACGTTCGATGATGCGAGTGTTCACGTCCGGGTACTGGGTCAACTGGGCAGCGGCGATCACGCCCGCCGGTCCGGTTCCGACGATCAGAACGTCCATCTCATCCGGAAGGTCTTCCGGGCGGTCGATGCCGTAGCCCCGTGGGGTTGCAATCCGCGGGTCCTCGGAAACATATCCGTACTGGTGAAACTGCATGCCTGTCTCCTCGAGGTACGTGACGGCGCGCGTCGTTGCGTGCGGCTCTGCTGATTGAAAGTTTAGGGGAGGTGACCCGCCCGGATGCGGTCGGCGTCACAGGACCGTCCAGTAAGTCAGATCCGGATCGTGATCCACGTTACTACAAATTAGTACATGGGTGTAATAGTTTTTGGGACTGTTTCTTGCTGCCAGGGTCAGTGGACAGGGTTAATGCGCCTCTATCTGGCTCGGGGAGTCGGAGCCCGAGATCTAGGTGTACTGGGTCAGGACGTTGTTTACATCGTGAATAGGTGAGGACCTCTTAGGTTGGTGGTTACCACACACAGCCAACAACTAAGGGGTCCTCATGTCCCACCGTAATGCCCGCCTGACTCCGTACGGTAGGCGGATCCTGATCGAGCGTGTCCTCGCCGGCCGTCCTGTCGCTCATGTGGCCAAGGAAATGGGTGTCTCCCGCACGTGCGCGCATCGGTGGCTCAGCCGGTTCCGCGTCCACGGGTGGGACGGCCTTGAGGACCACAGTTCCAAGCCAAAGTCATGCCCGCACGCGACCCCGGCCAAGGTCGTTGCCGAGGTCCTCAGCCAGCGGATGGAGCACCGTGAAGGGCCAACGGACCTGGCGGTGCGATGCGGTGTCAGTCCCAGGACGGTCTCGCGGATCCTCGCCCGGGCCGGCATGCCCAGGCTGTGGGAGCTTGACCCGGTGACCGGGGCACGGATTCGGGCATCCCGTGCCACGGACCGCCGGTACGAGCGCGACGCTCCCGGAGACATGATCCATATCGACGTCAAGAAACTCGGCAGGATTCCCGACGGTGGCGGGTGGCGGGCAGACCCGAACCAATCCGCCCGCAACCATGCAGCAAGCCACACAAGGGTCGGTTTTGACTATGTCCACGTCGCTGTCGATGACCATTCCCGGCTGGCTTACGCCGAGGTCCTACCCGATGAGAAAGGCCCCACGTGCGCCGGGTTCCTTACCCGAGCGGCAGAAGCCATGGCAGCCCAAGGCGCACCGGTCAAACGGGTCATGACCGACAATGCCTTCGCCTACCGGCTCTCCCGCGACTTCCAAAGCGCCCTGGCACAGCTCGATGCCAAACACATACTGACCAAACCCCGCCACCCCTGGCAGAACGGCAAAGCAGAACGCTTCAACCGCACCCTCCAAGAAGGCTGGGCCTACCGCCAGCCATTCGCTTCAAACCAAGCAAGAACCGACGCCCTGCAGCCATGGCTAAACTTTTACAACAACCACCGGCCACACGGCAGCCTTGGAGGCAACCCACCCATCAGCAGGTGCAACCAACCTACTGACTGAGTACATCTAGGGCCGTTCGTCAGCAGGGCCAGTCGTGGTGGGAAGTCCGGCTTCCACCCATGCGTCAAAACCGCCCACTAAGTCGGTGGCGCGGGACAGTCCCAGCTGCCTGAGATTCCATGCAGCTAGGGATGAGGAATATCCGTGACGGCAGAACAGAATGTAACGGTTGTCCCAATCCGTCGCTTCGGGAATGCGGTACTCGAACGTAGGGTCGAGGCGCCAGGGTAAGACGGTCAGATCGATCACCAGTGAGCCGGGGATGATCGCGCTCGCGGCTCGATGTGTATTGGTCCGTAAGTCGATCAACATGGCGCCGCGCTGCTGCTCGGCCAACGCCTGCTCTGGAGTCAGACGATCCAGGTCGGCGCGAACACGCTGAAGCATGAACATGGAGCCGCGCGTTTCGAGAGCCATGCTGGAAATCCTAGCTACCGTCGCAATCTGACCGACGTTCCGGCCATCGGCAATTGGACAGCCGCAGCGCCGTCGACGTTCCGACCATGGCCAGTAGGACCGTGCATTCTGGTTGACAGTGCGACCATGACTCCTACGCCGCCTGCAGTCTGATCGACGTTTCGACCACGGCATGGTGGCGGGTTGCATCCTGATCGACGTTACGACCCGGTTTCTGGGCGCACTGTAAGTTGATCGACGGCGCGACCAGAAAATCGAACGCGGGTTCAGAGGGTGGTTGCAACGCTTCTAGTGACAGGGGTGTTGTGTGATGGGTTGGCCCATGATT